>DAIQPL010000170.1:0-5016 GCA_036787395.1 Flavisolibacter sp.
GGCTAAAGGTGCCCCACACACCGACAATTAACAGCATCACAAACGGAAAAGTCAACAACCTGCTCCGTCTCATCCTGTGTTCCGGCTGATGCTGAAAGTACCGGAGCAATTTGGAAAACAAAAAACCCGCTATTGCTACCAGTAAAATAATAAGAAGAAAACTCCAAATGACGGGGTAGGTTTGCCAAACCATATTTAGCGAAATGCCCGCATCGTGTAAGTAATTTAATACGGAAGCATTTAGACGCTGGTGGAGGTAGTCGTAATGAAAAAAATCAACGATATAGAAAAAAAGAACACCAAAAAATGCAATGGATAAAAAAACATTCCATGATGTTTTGGCTTTACTATTCCGGAAGGGATTGATAAAAGGTATCACACAAAAGAGTAGCATGACTAGTCCTAAAATGCAAACCACCCTTAGGTCTAACCGCAGCCCCATTAAGAAAGCTTCAGCAGGAAAACCGTAATTAACAGGCTTGTAATAGATATAAAATAAGAAACGAAAAATAGTTAACAATAAAAGAAAAAGGATAACGACACTGGCTATCCATTTTAAAAGTCGTGGCGGCTTCAACATAACAAAGCGTCAAATTTAATTAATTACTTTTACGGCCTAAGTTAATTTGCATGCAGAGGATACTGGAAGCGGATAAGTATATCTTTAATTTGATCAACAATAAATGGAACAATTCTTTTTTCGATTCGGTAATGCCCCTTTTAAGAAATTCCAATTTCTGGCTTCCCCTTTATTTATTTCTTTTTGTTTTTGCACTGGTCAATATTAAAAAAAGTGGCTGGTTCATTTTGCTTACCATTTGTACTGCTGCCTTAACAGATATAGTGAGCAGCCACATCATTAAAAATCATATTTTTCGTTTGCGTCCATGCCAGGATGCCAACCTCGTGGGCACAATAAGAGTATTGGTTTCATATTGTCCTCAAAGCTCAGGTTTTACGTCGTCACACGCTGCTAATCATTTTGGATTAGCCGCATTTGCCAGCGGTACTTTGTACCCTTATGCGGGCAAGTGGATTTACCTTACTTATGCCTGGGCCTTTTTGATTATTTATGCACAACTTTATGTAGGCGTACATTATCCCATCGATGTATTAGGCGGCGCTTTGGTAGGCGTAATGGCAGGACTTTTGACTTCATCGATATATCAAAAAAAATGGGGAACCCTTAAACTAGATAACCAACCTTCATAATGGAAATTTTAATCTTGCTAGGTTTAATTATATTAAATGCCGTGTTCGTTATGTCGGAGATTGCACTGGTTTCTGCCCGCAAGCCCAGGCTTGAAACTATGGCAGAAAAAGGAGATAAAAAGGCGGAAGTGGCTTTACGCTTGTCAAACAACCCCGAGCTTTTTTTATCAGCTGCACAAATTGGGATTACGCTCATTGCTATCCTGACCGGTGTTTATTCCGGCGAACGTTTTGGCGTTTACCTCCAGCCTTCGCTCGAAAAAGTTGAATTCCTAAGACCGTATGCCCGAACAATTTCAACTACGATAATTGTTATCATTGTTACGTTCCTTTCTATTGTTTTTGGAGAATTAATTCCGAAACGCATTGGTTTGTTAAATGCGGAAAGAATTGCCAAAATAGTAGCCCCTATTATGCAGGCCTTTGCCAAAGCAACCCACCCAATTGTATGGCTGCTTAATAAAACCAGTAACCTGTTCTTTAAAATCTTTAACATCAGCAGAATTAAGGATGAAACAGTTACCGAGGAAGAGATCAAAGCAATTATCAGTGAAGGAACTGAGTCAGGCTCGATAGAAGAAGAAGAACGAGAAATGATTGAACGCATTTTTCATTTAGGCGACAGGAACATTACTTCCTTAATGACACACAGGAGCGATATCATTTGGTTTGATGTAAATGACAATGAAGAAAAGATTAGAGAAAAGATTGTACAGGAACCACATTCAATTTATCCCATCTGCGAACGTGAGATTGACAACATAAAAGGCATGGTATCTATAAAAGACCTTTACATCATTGACGATTTTATGTTGTTTAAAGATATAGTGCAGCCGGCCATGTTTGTGCCGGAGAATAATACAGCTTACCAGGTAATGGAAAAATTTAAGGAAACTAAAAGCCATTCCTGTTTTATAGTAGATGAATATGGGAGCCTCCAGGGAATGATCACCCTGAATGATATACTGGAAGCTATTGTTGGCGACATACCCCAAACCGGTGTTCTGGATTACGAGATCATTGAGAGAGAAGATGGAAGCTACCTGGTAGACGCACAAATTCCTTTTTACGATTTCTTAAGCCGCTTTGGTAAAGCCGATTGGGCCAGCGATGAAGAATACAGTTTTGATACATTGGCTGGTTGCATCTTACAGGAACTCGAACGCATACCTAAAACAGGCGATAAATTAAAATGGAGAGGTTTCCATTTTGAAGTACTGGATATGGATGGCCACAGAATTGATAAAGTAATGGTGATGCCAAGTAAAGAGATCAAGGAAGAAATGGAACAAGAAGATTAAACACTTCGTTTTGTTTTGCGAGATCTCAGGTTCTCCTGTTTTCCTTCAGAATGTCAAGCATTTCAATCCTATCGTCAAACAAATTATTCATAGCAACAGGTTGTGTTTTGCTTTGCAGTAGAATTCTATTACTCATTTAAAATTTTATTGTATGCAAACTTCAATTTTCAAAAAAACCTTTTTCGTTTTTTTACTTGGCTCCATAAGTACAATCCTGTTCTCTTTCGCCTTAAAGCCTGGTGGCGACAGTTATGAAATTCGTCTTAACAACAAAATAGTGCTAAAACAATTTGTACATCAGCCTTTGGCGGTAAAAGCTCTTGCCGTTACCACAGCCAACGTTAATGATCAATTAAGTATATACTACAGTCACTGTGGCGTTACAGGGAAAGACAGGTCTATTTCCCTAAAAGATAGTAAGGGCAATACCTTAAAAAAATGGAATTTTAGAGATGCCAATAGCTCCAATGCTGGTATGGTGATAGCGGTGAAAGAACTTCTTCAGCTGGAAAAGAAAAACAATGGCTCGCTTACTATCCACTATGCTGCCAAAGAATTACCGGAAGGAAGAATGCTCACGTCCCTGCAACTGGCAGAAAAGAATACTGCCTTTGGTAGGCAAAAAGAGACGCTGCCTTTATTGGATGCAGGCTCCGTTCTAAAAATTGCCTGCAGGTAAAAGGCCTGTCATAAATTCTCACGTAAAGATGCAAGGGCCATACACTTACTCTCTTTGCGTCCAGCCGTGCCTTTGCGTGAGATTTTGATTAACAGTTCTAAAAAGTAAAACTGGCTTGTCTGGCAGGATAATCCAGTTTTGTACTTTGGCGTTTGCCTCCTGCCAATGCATGTACAATATTGATTTGTCCTGTATTGAAATCGTGAAGAATAGAATTGCTGACGTCGAGTTTTTTTATAGAGGCTACATTATCAACCTGGAAATAACAATAAGCAAACTCATTTTCTTTTTCGTAGCCCACATAGCTAAGTGTTAAGGCTTTACCATTTACCGAAAGAGTCAAATGCTTACTAATGTAATCCGGAATGAACCTATCAAGCGTAGGCTTGTCTTTCTCTGAACTGATATCAACAATGGTTTTATAATTTTTTTTGACAGTCTCTTCAAAATCCTCTGCAAAAAACTTACAACTTATCTCCAACGTTTTCTCTTTTGCATTGTGGTTAATTTCTGTAACTGCTATATAAAGAGGATGGGACATACCCATTCCATAAACAGGCGCTGGACGTTGCCACTCAACAGATTGAGGCGATGCTAAAGAGCCCAGCATCAATACACATGAAACCACGAACCATTTATACGCCACAGAAACCATCGAAAAAATTATTTTTTTGGAATACAAAAGTCTGTTTTATTTTGAACCCCTTGTACTATAAAAGGTTAAAGAATTAAGGTACGGTTGATGGTAGTTGACACAGGGTTTAGACCGTTCATTTTTAACTGCCGTCCAATTCAACAAATGAGTGATTTCAGCTTTTATTTCAACATAGGTTGGCAGCATATTATTAATACGGAGGCCCTTGACCATATTTTTTTTATTGTTGCACTCGCTGCTGTTTATATGGCAAAAGACTGGAAACAAGTGCTGATCCTCGTTACTGCTTTTACCCTTGGACATACCATCACCCTGGTCTTAAGCAGTTTAAATATCATAGAACTTTCCTCCCACTGGGTTGAATTTCTTATTCCATGTACCATTATTTTTACGGCAGCTTCTAATCTTTTTCAGAAAACTTTTACACCTAAAGCTATACGCATTAACTATTTCCTGGCGTTGTTCTTCGGCCTTATTCACGGGTTAGCGTTTGCCAACACGATTCGAATGGTCATTGCAGCCGATCAAAGCTTTGCCTTGTCTATGTTTAGTTTTAGTGTAGGTCTGGAGTTGGGGCAATTAATTATTGTTATCAGCATTCTTGTATTGGCGCAATTTTTTGTTGGATATGTAAAGATATCGCGGCGCAATTGGGTCATTTTTTTATCGATTGCTGTGATGGCCCTTGCTTTACAAATGGCTATAGAACGATGGCCCAAAGAACAGAGGCACAGAAAAGCGCAAATAACGAATGTTAATCAAAGGAACATAATTGAAAAAGTTCTTTTGAAGGAAGGCGATAATGTGTTAAGCTTTTGCACCTCTGTCATCTGTCGTTGCGTCGCACTCTTGTACTAAGGTAATTACCTGGCACTGTTGAGCTACCAGTTATTGCACATTAGGTCGAAAATCTAGTTTTACAAAAGAAGACCAGGATTGCAGACGGGTAAGAAGTGAATGAGCAGCCCACAACCAGGAAAGAAAGATAAAAAATCGGATAAACACGATCGTTAACTATAAATAAAAAACACACATGAAGAAAGGCTTCTTGTTTTTTGCCGCTGCAGGGATGCTTACTGCTGCAGAGGCGCAAAACATTGAAAACAATCCGCGTTCCAACCATGCAAACAAGTTTGAACAACTGGGCGCTACTTTACCTACGCCCAACG
>DAIQPL010000170.1:5116-8653 GCA_036787395.1 Flavisolibacter sp.
TCCAACCATGCAAACAAGTTTGAACAACTGGGCGCTACTTTACCTACGCCCAACGAATACCGCTCAGCAAGCGGTGCACCCGGACCCAGGTATTGGCAGCAACGCTGTGACTATGACATTAAAGCAACCCTTGATGAAAAAGCGCTGAAGCTAACCGGCAGCGAAACAGTAAACTACTATAACAATTCGCCCGATGTGCTTACTTACTTATGGGTTCAACTGGACGAGAACGAACATAGTACGGTAAACAATGCCAATTACCAAACCAGCAATACCATGCAACAGGATACCTCCATTCAGCAATTGCAAAAGAAAGAGGCCAGTCGTAAGGATAATGGTTATGGTCATATTATTTCAAAACTGACAGACGCTGCTGACAAACCCCTTAAATATACCATCAACAAAACCATGATGCGTGTAGAACTGCCGCAACCTCTTAAGCCCGGACAAAAATTTTTGTTTCATTGCGATTGGAGTTACAAAATTCCGGACCGTGTAACCATGGGCGGTCGTGGCGGCTATGAATATTTTGCTGAAGATGGCAATTATCTCTTCACCATTGCCCAATGGTATCCCCGGCTTTGCGTGTACAGCGATGCAGTGGGGTGGCAGAATCACCAGTTCACCGGCCGCGGTGAATTTGCGCTCACCTTTGGAAACTTTAAAGTACAGATGACCGTTCCTGCCGACCATGTGGTAGGCAGCACCGGCGAATGCCTTAACTACCAGCAAAACCTGACTCCAAGCCAACTGGCCCGCTGGCAAAAAGCACAAACAGCAAAAGAGCCGGTAGAGATTGTAACACTGGCCGAGGCAAAAGCGACGGAATTGCAAAAAAGCAACAAAACAAAAACATGGATCTATAAGGCGGAAAACGTCCGTGATTTTGCATGGACTTCAAGCCGCAAGTTTGTATGGGATGCCATGCCTACAACGGTGGAAGGAAAAAAGATTATGTGCATGAGCTTTTATGGAAAAGAGGCTTATAATCTTTGGAAACGGTACTCCACCAAAGTGGTAGCGCATACCATTCAAACGTATTCTAAATTTTCCATCCCTTATCCTTATCCCGTTGCACAAAGTGTAGAAGCTTCCAATGGTATGGAATATCCTATGATCTGTTTCAATAATGGAAGAACTAACAAAGACGGCACGTACAGTGAGCAGGTAAAATATGCTATGATTGGCGTTGTTACGCATGAGGTAGGGCATAACTTTTTTCCGATGATTATCAATAGTGATGAACGCCAGTGGAGCTGGATGGATGAAGGACTCAATTCTTTTGTTCAATACCTGACCCAGGAATTGTTTGACAATAAGTATCCTTCCAGGCGCGGGCCTGCATGGAACATTGTTGATTATATGAAACTGCCCAAAGACCAGTTAGAGCCTATTATGACCAATTCTGAAAACATCATCAAGTTTGGCGATAACGCTTATGGCAAACCGGCAACAGCGTTGAATATTTTACGGGAAACTATTATGGGGCGCGAGTTGTTTGATTATGCTTTTAAAGAGTATTCACGTCGCTGGGCTTTTAAACATCCGGAACCCGCTGATTTCTTTCGTACCATGGAAGATGCCAGCGGTGAAGACCTGGACTGGTTCTGGAGAGGATGGTTTTATGGAACGGACGCAGTTGATCTTTCACTGGATTCTGTGAAATATGCCAAAGTGGATGTGAATGCCCGCCCAGCGGAAGGAAAAACGGTTACGCAGGTTTTGCCACAACCGCTGGCCTCCGTGGATGACATAAACAAGATCAGGAACCGGCAGGATTCCAATATTAAATTCCAAACGGATTTGGATACTACGCTCCGCGATTTTTACTGGAGATATTCGCGGGGAATGGAACCCTACGATAATACTCCAATCGTTACTACTACAGTTCCTGATATGGAGCCCATGACTGATACTGAAAAACAGAACTTTGGCAATAAACATTTTTATGAACTAAGCTTCAGTAATAAAGGCGGGCTTGTAATGCCCATCATTATTGGATGGACTTACAAAGACGGCAGCAAAGAAATCGATCGCATACCCGCACAGGTATGGCGGCACAATGAAAAAAACGTGACCAAGTTTTTTATGAAAGACAAAGAAGTGGCATCTATAACACTAGATCCTTTGCGTGAGACAGCTGATATAGATGAAACGAATAACAATTGGGGCGACATTCAACAACAGCCTTCCAGGTTCCAGGTATTCAAAACAAAGCAGGCGGTAAGAGGACAAACAAAAGGCGCTAACCCTATGCAAAAAGCGCAGGAAAAGAAAGGGTTTTAATAAAGATGCTGCTATAACTTTTAGAACCACTCTCTCACGAGGGTGGTTTTTTTATGCGTTTTACAGAAACTGGAGGGAAGAAACCCGGTTCAGAGTTTAATAGCTCCGCCAAACTCTGAACCTTATACGTAATTTAACTGCCTTAAACAACAACTATCAATTGTTACAAACTACTCTACTGGTGTCCGTAGCTGTTCTGTTAAGAATACTTTCGAACCCCGTGGGAAATGTTTTTCAAAAGCAACTGTCCTCTGAAGGAAACCATCCCCTGCTCGTTAATTTCTTGACATACCTGATATTATCCCTGGTTTGCATTTTTATTTCCCGAGGCGTACAATGGCAAACACTACCGGGACAGTTCTGGCTTTATTCAATTGCAGGAGGAATGGTTGGTGCGATGGGAAACGGTTTCCTGGTAAAAGCTCTACAAAAAGGCGATCTTTCAATACTTGGTCCCATTAATTCATATAAATCGGTTGTCGGGATTTTTGTCGGGATTTTTTTACTTGGAGAGATCCCAAACCTCTGGGGAATACTTGGCATTGCACTGATAATCTACGGGAGTTATTTCGTACTGGACACAACAGAAGAAAGGTTTTCACTGGCTCTGCTGAAAAAAAGTGAAATACAATTCCGGGTGTGGGCAATGATATTAACAGCTATTGAAGCCGTTTTTGTAAAAAAAGTAATTCTGACGTCTTCTACCACTATTGCTTTTATCAGTTGGTGCTGGTTTGGCGCTACGTTCTCATTTCTGATTTTGTTTATTTACCGGTTGGAAATCAAGAAAGAAATAAAAAAGATAAGCTATAGACATCTTGGTAAATATGGCTTTCTTGTTGTTTGCATTGGGATCATGCAGTTTACTACTAATTACGTGTTTAGCCATATGCCGGTTGGATATGCATTATCTCTTTTTCAACTTTCTATTATTGTGAGTGTACTTCTTGGCCACAAAGTTTTTAAAGAACGCGATATTCGCAAAAAGTTAATTGGATCCGCCATAATGATAATTGGCTCAATTACAATCATACTTTTGAAAAACCATTAAAATGAAATGGTGAACCTTACCACAAAAAAAATGTCCTGCATATTTTAGATCGTTGGTGCCTCTTTGGTTAACTTTAAATGTCCCTCAAAATGATAATTAAAAAATCTATAGCCAGATCCATCGCAGTTCTGTTGTTTAGCATTTTTTTAATACAGCAACTACCTGCACAATCACAAAGTGATTCAATAACATCCAAAACT
>DAIQPL010000435.1:0-2838 GCA_036787395.1 Flavisolibacter sp.
ATATTATACCAGGATACTTATTGCGTTCAAACAATTGAATCATGGAAGAAAAACAAATTTCCGAAAAGGAAAGCTTGCTGATTATTCAGCAAATGATACAAACGGCCAAACAGGAACAAAAGGATGACGGAAAAGGATGGATTATCTGGGGTTGGCTTTTATTTTCCGCATCCGTGTTTACATTTCTCAATTTGAAGTTCGATTGGGTTTCTATTTTCTTTTTCTGGAACTTATTTGGTGCACTTACCGTAATCCTGTTATCATACGAAACAATAAAGTATTTATTTGTCGGAAGAAAGGAAAAGGTAAGAACGTATACGAAAGACCTGTATGACAAACTAAATAGTGGTTTTTTTATTTCATTGATGCTGGTCATTTTTTCAATGAACCTGGGTGTAGAACCCGTAAAAGGATTTGCCCTATTATTAGGACTTTATGGGTTTTGGATACTTATTTACGGAGCTGTACTAAATTTCAGACCTTCTATTATTGGTGCTTATATTACCTGGGCTTTTGCTTTTGCTTCCCTGTTTGTGAAAGATTTTCAATGGACGATGATTTTTCATGCGGTGGCCGTTCTGTGCGGTTACATTATTCCAGGGCATATTGCATATAATGAATTTAATAAGATAAATCAAGGGGAAACCAAGACAAGTGTTTAAAGACCTGGATCCCATATTACATTCTCAATTGCGACTTGCTGTAATGTCATTGCTTATCAGTGTGAAAGAAGCCGAGTTTACATTTATTAAAGAAAAAACGGCAGCGACGGCAGGCAATTTAAGTGTTCAAATCCAAAAGCTTAAAGATGCAGGATATATTGATGTAGTAAAACAATTTAAAGATAATTATCCGCAAACCATTTGTAAGGTTACTTCACAGGGAATTGAAGCTTTTGAGCAATATGTAAAATCATTGCAGGATTATATTAAAAAGTAGGAGGGCTCCTGGAAAGGAGCCCTCGAAATCTATAATCCGTACCGAAAGAGTTGATTAGTGCTTAATGAATTTTGTACGGGTGTTTTCTGTATCATTAATCACTTCCAGCACGTAGGCGCCTGGGTAAAGTTTTCCATCTGTAGCAACGGTTATATTATTAGTTCCTTTACTTAAAGTTGATTTTTGGCTATAGACCTTATTGCCTGCTATATTGTAAATATTGATGGTAGCCAGTGAACCAGCTGAGGTAGAATAAGTAAAACTTAAATAAGACTCTACGGGATTCCGCGCTATGCTTATCGGTGAATTTGTTACTGATTTTTTCTCAAGGAAAATAACTGTTGAATAAAAACTTTGGTTCATTTTATCAACCAGTTTAATTCTATAGTAAGCTCCGGGAGATGTGCTGTTATCAGTAAAGTTGTAGTTTTCAGTTCCTGTTCTTGTACTGGCATTTATAAAGCCTGCATAGCTGAAATTGCGCCCGTCGGAGCTTCTTTCTATTTCAAATAACTTTCCTGATTCATTTTCGCTCACAGTCCATTTCAACAAATTGCTCTTCTCTGTATTGGTGCCCTGGAAAGCAACTAACCGTATGGGTAATACACTCAGATTTGGGAGGAACCGAACGTTGTCTATACAACCTGCACTGGTAGTTGTTTGAATGATAATATTTGCTGTATATGGAAAAAATATAGTGCTAAAGGGTCCATCACTTAAAGTGTTCTCTACTTTGTCTTCTACAAATGTATCCCCTGCGTCTAGTTGCCCGGGCACTGTCCCGTTGTCTACATAAACGTGTAAAGTAACGGGGAACTCATTTGTAGGGCCAGCTACCACATCATAATTTACAGTGGAGCCTCCTACTGCATTTCCTCGTACAACAGCCGCCATTACACTAATCTCAGGAATGAAAGCTCCTGCTTCACCATTAGTAGAACCTGGAGTATGGCTGTTACCGTTATCAGATTTTGTCCACATTCCACAATATCCGTCCCTCGTTCTTATGTATCCATTATCCGTGCCGACATCTTGAATAACATACTCTGGATTTACATTGGTATAATTTGAAAAGTTAATGGTGAAATCAGGAGAGGAAGCCGTCATATCTATATATAAGCTTGGCAAGCTCAGGATAGAAGAAGGTAAAAAAGTAGCGCCACCTGTTCCACCAAGAAAGATGCTTTGCAGCATTCCGTTGTTGTACACGAAAAGATTATAGGTAGCACCACCACCTCCAATTTTATCAAAAAAATCGTTGAAATTAGCAGGTAAGGGCGCAAGATCATAATTGGCATTTCCATCAATGGCGGCAGGTATAGTATTACCAACGACCCATTTTTTCAGGTAACCATTATTAGCGGCCATAAAGGCAATATCGTTCCAGCTAAATTGTGAATTGGTGCTGTTGGACACTCCCTGGTAACTAAAGGGCCGGGCCGATGAGCCCACAAAATAACCCCAGGCAGCAACGGTCAGCGCAGGAACATCCATCACATAAAAGCCTTTGTCAGGGTTCTCTTCAAAATAACTAATTAACGTATAATTATCCATTGAAGTAGGAGTGGAACTGTTGTTATAAAATTCGAAAAATTCGTTTGATCCGTTTCCAGGCAAAGGATACACTTCATTAAGTATGGCTTGGGCATTTGCATTAATAAATCCAAATGCAGCAAATAAGGGGGTAAAGATTTTTTTCATTTCTCAAAGTTGAATTTTGAAATTCTCCATTCAGGTCTTCAGAAATATTGGATGGTGGCTTGGAATTCGACAGCAAGAGCCGGGGGAAAATACAGCCCTTTAACGGGGGCTGTATTGTTGCATTATTATTGGTTGCTGTAGACTAATTTTTCAGAAAGTTTGCCAGTCTTGGTTACCAATTCTACAATATACAAACCT
>DAIQPL010000436.1:0-2836 GCA_036787395.1 Flavisolibacter sp.
GTTTAGAAGAAGCCGAAGACCTTATAAAGGATCTGGAGCAGGCTTTGGCTTTATTTAAAGTGTCCGTTGCAGGCAGTGAACTGAAAGAAAAAAAGCTCCTGGCTGTCTAATTATTGTTTGCTTTTATTAGTGCAGCTCCTGATGCTTGTTTTCAAATTACGATTGAGTCCCTTTTTTCTACCGTTTGTTAAACGGTTACAACAGTTCGTGATCTTTTGCATTGTTTCAAGCATAGGTGTCTTATAGCTTTACGTAGCAGTAAGAAATTTGAAAACTTAAACACATTATCAAATAGTTTTTTCACTGTATCAGTTGCTCATGTGCAACTTCATTTGGTGGAGAATAATCATTAAAATCTATTTTTATATACATTTGTATCGTCTACATGAAATCTTCATCACATACAAGTTTTACTGGCAGGTTTGGACAGGCTTGCTGTATGTGTTGTTGTATGTCGCAAGGCATACTGTAATTACCTGGCCCTGTGGTCCCTCATCCCTACATCTTTTTATTCTTCAATCACCTCACTTCAAAAAAAATCAATTATGAGTAACTTACGCTTCGAAACTTTGCAACTTCATGCCGGGCAGGAAATTGACCCAGCCACCAACTCAAGAGCCGTTCCCATTTATCAAACTACGTCCTATGCCTTTAAGAATTCTGAACATGCTGCCAACCTGTTTGGATTAAAAGAATTTGGAAACATCTATACCCGCATTATGAATCCAACAACAGATGTTTTTGAAAAACGTATGGCGGCGCTTGAAGGCGGTGTTGCAGCACTTGCTACTAGCTCCGGGCAAGCCGCACAGTTCTTAGCCTTGAATAATATTTTGCAGGCTGGCGACAATTTTATTACCACTAGTTTTTTGTATGGCGGTACTTATAACCAGTTTAAAGTTGCCTTTAAACGGTTGGGCATCGACGCCCGGTTTGCCAATGGCGATGATGTAGAGAGCTTTGTTCCTTTTATTGATAAAAATACCAAAGCTATTTACCTGGAAACAATAGGTAATCCCCGCCTGAACATACCTGATTTTCAAAAATTTGCCGACCTGGCCAAAGAATATGACCTGCCATTGATAGTAGATAACACGTTTGGAGCTGCAGGGTTTTTATTTAAGCCTATTGAATGGGGGGCAAATGTAGTGGTGGAAAGTGCCACTAAATGGATTGGCGGACACGGTACTTCCATTGGTGGAGTTATTGTTGATGCCGGAAATTATAACTGGGGCAATGGTAAGTTCCCACAATTTACTGAACCTTCAGAAGGCTATCATGGATTAAAGTTTTGGGATGTATTTGGAGAAGGGAATCCTTTAGGCCTGCCCAATATTGCTTTTGCTATTCGTGCAAGGGTAGAAGGATTAAGAGATTTTGGATCAAGCTTAAGCCCTTTTAATTCATTCCTTTTATTGCAAGGACTTGAAACACTTTCACTGCGGGTTGAACGCCATGCTCAAAACGCATTGGCTTTAGCACAATGGCTGGAGCAGCATCCACAGGTAGACTTTGTTCAATACCCTGGTTTAAAGAGCAGCCCTTATTATAACCTGGCAACTAAATACCTGCCAAATGGTTTTGGCGGCATTTTAAACTTTGGCGTCAAAGGTGAAAAAGAAAAAGCCAGCCAATTTATTGATAGCCTTAAACTAATTAGCCACTTAGCGAATGTGGGTGATGCAAAAACACTGGCAATACATCCGGCTTCCACTACGCATGAACAATTGAGTGCAGAAGAGCAGTTAGCTGCTGGTGTAGCTCATAACCAGGTGAGAATAAGTGCCGGCATTGAGCATATTGAAGATATAAAGGCGGACCTGCAACAAGCTTTTCAAAAAGTTGCTTCAAAAGAGCTCGTGTAAAAACAATTGAAGAACTAAAAACAATCCACAAGGCGCCAATAGTTAATACTGGCGGCGTCTTGTTTAAAACAATGTCACATATTTTCCATTATAACAAACCCTTTCTATTAGAATCAGGTGAGCAGCTTCAGAAATTCCATCTTGCATATACAACCATCGGAGAACTCAATGCTGCCAGGAACAATGTAGTTTGGGTGTTTCATGCACTTACTGCTAACAGCAACCCTGCTGAATGGTGGTATGGACTAGTAGGAGAAGGAAAATATTTTGATCCCGCTGAATATTTTATTGTCTGTGTGAATATGCCGAGTAGTTGTTATTGAAGTTTATCACCTTTTGATATTAATCCTGCAACCAACGAATCTTTCTTCCACCAGTTTCCCTGGTTTACTACTAGGGATATGATCAGAGCTTACCAGCACTTAAAAAATTATTTAGGTATTTCTAAAATAAAAGTGGGATTAGGAGGCTCCATGGGTGGACAACAATTGCTGGAGTGGGCAATAGAGGAACCTAATCTCTTTGAGTACATTATTCCTATCGCTACCAATGCAAAGCACTCTCCGTGGGGTATTGCATTTAATGCTACGCAAAGATTTTGCATAGAAACTGATCCAACCTGGATGGAAAAAAACGAGGAAGCCGGGCTCAATGGAATGAAAGTAGCAAGGGCTGTTGCCTTGCTTTCTTATAGAAATTACCATGCTTATGAGTTAGCACAACAAGGGCTGCATCGTGAATCTACATCTGCTGTTGCAGCACAAATTTTTAAAGCTGAAAGCTACCAGTTATACCAGGGCGAAAAACTGGCAAAGCGTTTTAACGCCTTTAGTTATTATTTTTTAAGCAAATCGATGGATGCACATGATGTGGGAAGAGGTAGGAATTCCGTGGAGAACGCGTTACAAACTATCCATGCCAAAACTTTAATTATCAGTATTAAGTCTGATATACTTTTTCCATTAGCCGAA
>DAIQPL010000171.1:0-8633 GCA_036787395.1 Flavisolibacter sp.
CAAAAAATGCTAAGAACGTTTGATTTTTCTGTACGTGTCATTGACTATCAAAACAAAAAGTAGTTATGTGGCTTTTCCTTTTCTTTCCCAATGATCTTTAATAAGCTTTCCTTCCCTGTCATATTTTAAGGTACGGGCATACCGATCACCTTTTATAATTCCTTCTTCGTTGGCTTTGCCCATAAATAATTGGATTGCATTTCCTTCTTTATCCGTTTTTAATGCCAGGTCATAACTACGATAACGCAGGCTGATCATTGAAGATGGTTCAAATTTTTTGTTGATTTTCTTTAATAAATCTTCACCGAGACTCATACATGTTCGGTAGCACATATACTGCCAAGGATTTGTTTTGACGCAAAAAAAATCCTGCCAATGGGCAGGATTTTTAATCTTATATACAATGAATCAGAACGTCTTTTTGCTATCCCCTTTGTTACCATCAGAATCTAACTCCACAATCTCATATCCTAACTTTTTCACTCCGTCAAGGATCTTTTGTTTATCACCTACCAGTAAAATATTTATTTTATCAGGATTCAGGAACTTTTGAGCATAAGCATGCATTTGTTCTTTAGTCATGGTCTTGAGGATCTTTGCCTGGGTTTCAAGGTAATTGGCCGGTAAATTATAATCCAGTATACGACGAATGAACTGAGCCTTCTGAATACCGGTTTCATACCGCAATGCATCACTTTGCCCAATAGCACTTTTCATAAATGCTACTTCATCATCTGTAGGGCCTTTAGCAGCATAGTTTTTAATTTCGTTCATTACTTCAACCAAAGCACTGTCTGTTGCACCTGCTTTAATACCTGAGCTGAATTCATATTCACCTGAATACTGGTCACCACTGAAACCGCCACGGGCGCCATAAGTCCAGCCTTTATCTTCGCGAAGGTTCATGTTTAAACGGCTATTGAAACCTGTGCCTAAAGGATAATTCGACAGGTATGCTTTATAATAGTCCCCTGTTGCATCATACTTCAAACCTGTAGCATATCCTACTCTGAATTCGGTCTGAGCACCCTTCGGCACATCTACTAAATAGACTTTCGTTTTATCAACGGCAGGAGAGGGATCAGGCTTTGCCAAATTAATTTTCTTCTTCGGAAGCTTATTTAAAAAGGCAAGCTTTGGCATTATTTCTTCCTGTTTAATGTCACCCACTACAACTACTTTGGCATCAATTGATGTCGTATAGTTTTTGTAATAATTCTCTATATCCTCTAAGGTAATTTTCTTAATAGTTTCTTTTGTGCCATCCTGGCTAATACCCAAGACATGGTTAGAGCCATAGTTAACTTTGGCAAATACTTCATTGGCAATAGTTGCTGGTTGCCCTTTAGCTGCTTCGAATGACTGTATGGCTTGCTTTTGAATACGGTCGAAGGACTGCTGGGTAAACTTGGGATTAAATAAACGCTCCTGTAGTAGGACTAATGCTTTATCGAAGTTCTTTTTGAGGGATTGCAAGGTGTAAGTTACTCCATCAGTACTGCTGGTTATCATAATAGAGCTGCCTAACTTTTGCAGCTCAACTGCCAGCTGTTCTGCAGTATAGTTTTTTGTGTCCTCCATCATCATATCAGTAAAGAAGCTGGCGAGTCCGGCTTTTGATAAATCATTAGCAGACGCCAGGTGGCCGCCAGGAACAGTCAGCGAAAAAGTAACCGTTGGAATCTCCGTATTTTCTGTACCAATTACCTTAGCACCATTAGGCAAATCTTTCTTCCAGAACTTTGGAACTTTTACCGTTGGGTTAGGGCCGGTACCAGGCATTTTCTTACGGTCAAAAACGTCTTTTGCTTTTGTATATTTTAAACCCGTATAGCCGTAATCGGGGGCCATGTATTTGGTTGAATCAATTTTATAATTATCTGGCGCTGTTACGAGGGCTTCCTGTCCTTTTGGTGTTACACTCAATACTACTGCATTTTTACCCTTAATGTATTTGTTATATGCTGCCATCACATCTTCTTTGGTCAAAGAAGAATACAACTTTAACAAATCAGCAATTTTGTTGGGATTGCCGGTAAAAGTTTGAAAAGCGGCTAATTGTGAAACTTTGCCGGCTACACTTTGTAGGCCATTGATCAATTGTGCTTCTTGTCCACCTTTAAATTTGGTTACATCTTCTTCAGTAACACCCCTGGCTTCAAACGTATCAAGGGCGGCACGAAATAATTTTTCCATATCACCCAGGCTTTTTCCCTGCGTAGGAATGATTTGAACAGCAAATTCGCCTGACAACTCAGATAATTGGCTAAAAGCAACAGCCTGGAAAGCTAATTGCTTTTTTATGAGTTGCTGATATAAGACAGAATTTCTTCCTTGTCCTAACACCTGGCCAAGACATTGTAGTGCTGCCATGTCTTTGTGGTAGTTAGGCACAGTTGGATAAACAATAGCAAGCAACGGTTGCTTGGCATAGTTGTCCGTATAAGAAGCATATCTTGTTGTTTCCAGTTGAACAGCTGGGTAATTATCGGGTTTTACTTCCGGGCCCTTAGGGATGGAACCAAAATATTTCTCAGTCATTTTCACTACCTCAGCCGTTTTTACATCACCACCAATAGTGACAGTGGCGTTGTTAGGTCCATACCACCGAAGGAAAAAATTCTTCAGGTCGTTTACATCGCTACGATTAAGATCTTCCAAATAACCAATCGTTAACCAGGAATAAGGATGGCCATAAGGATATAAATTACGGCTGTAAGTTTCACCTACTAAACCATATGGACGGTTATCATAGTTTTGTCCTCTTTCATTTTTAACAGTAGACCGTTGAATTTCAAATTTCTTTTGTGTAACAGCATCCAGCAAAAATCCCATCCGATCAGCTTCAAGCCATAAAGCTTTTTCTAACTGGTTGCTTGGAACGGTTTCGTAATAGTTGGTCCGGTCACGGTTGGTAGAGCCATTAAGTGTACCGCCAGCTTCACTAACAATTTTAAAATGTTGCTCATCTGCAACGTTATCACTTCCCTGGAACATCATGTGTTCAAAGAAGTGGGCAAAACCGGACTTACCAATTTGTTCTCTGGCTGAACCCACGTGGTAGGTAACATCTACATGTACTACAGGATCGCTGTGATCTTCATGTACAATAACTGTCAACCCGTTTGGCAGTACATATTTTTCATACGGAATAACAATCTCACTTCCTGTTTTGGTAACCTTTTCTACCAGCTTAGCCTGTCCAAATGCAGTAGTAACTACTAACAGCATAAAGGAAGCCAGCACCAGTAATTTTTGTTTCATAATCATGTGTGTTAATTAAAAATTGAGTGGCGGCAATATAGAATAAAAGGGCCTTTCAGCCGCTACCATTTATAAATTTATTAAGCATAGATGCGTTTTTAAAGCAAAGCGATGTATTACCTTAGAAAAAAATTACAGCGTTATGAATGGGTATGGCCAAACTTCTCACCAGATCGATTACAGGATACTGGGAGAGGAAATGCAGTGTGTAGAGATTGAACTGGATCCCGAGGA
Organism: Flavisolibacter sp.; assembly: GCA_036787395.1. Lineage (GTDB taxonomy): Bacteria > Bacteroidota > Bacteroidia > Chitinophagales > Chitinophagaceae > Flavisolibacter. Next base: position 3,499 of record DAIQPL010000171.1, read on the forward strand.
AACAGCGGTTGCTGAAAGCGGGGCTTTTATGATGATGGACGATGGTATACAAATGCAAACCATTTTTGGCGACGGCACAGGGCAAAAGGGTTTTTTAGGAAAGCTGATGTCCGCCGGAAAAAGGGTATTGACAGGTGAGAGTTTGTTTATGACTACTTATACAAACGTGGGGCAAGGGAAAAAAAGAGTCTCTTTTGCTTCGCCTTATCCCGGTAAGGTTATTCCCTTAGACCTGCTTCGTCTCGGAGGGAAAATGATCTGCCAAAAAGATGCCTTTCTCTGTGCAGCTAAAGGAGTATCAGTGGGAATAGAATTTCAAAGAAAACTGGGTACTGGCTTGTTTGGCGGTGAAGGTTTTATTATGCAAAAGCTGGAAGGTGACGGACTGGCCTTTGTTCATGCGGGAGGACACATCATTGAAAAAGAGTTACAAGCTGGCGAAATTGTAAAAATTGACACAGGATGTATTGTTGCCTTTACGCCAAGCTGCGATTATGATATCCAGTTTATAGGGGGTATCAAGAACTCCATCTTCGGGGGCGAGGGATTGTTCTTTGCCACTCTGCGCGGACCGGGGCGTGTATGGATACAAACATTGCCGGTAAGCCGTTTAGCCAGCCGTATTTTACAATATGGTACAGTTAGCCGTAAAGAGGAGGGAGGCATACTGGGAGGATTAGGAAACGTCATTGATGGCGATGGATGGTAAAGAAGAATAGTTTAGTTTGTAGTTTATAGCTGCAGGCTGTTGAGCCTTAATTAATCAAGCCTCACCTATGAGGCTTTTATTTTCAAATACTATCAATTTCCTTTCCTCAGAATTTAATGGAATGGGGTTACCGGCTTCCGTATTTCTACGAAGCATTTGTTGTGTCACTCACTTGTACGTTCACAATTCTATTCAGCAGTTTCGCCGTCAAAAGATAGCTATGAACTAACAACAATTCTCCCTTTCTTTGCTCACTTTATAAACCACCTAACTATGTCTCTTTTCTTTCCTCCCTTTTTTGAAAGCAATGAATACTTTATTGACGAAAAGGTGCAGTTCTTTAAATTTCACAACGAGTATAAGGTGTATGACCCTATGGGTTTGCAGGTAGGCACCGTTAAGCAGCATGTTTCAGGCTGGCATAAATTTCTGCGTTTGTTTTTGAAAAAATCCATGTTCCCTTTTACACTGCACCTGGCAGATACAAACGGTGTTTTGCTGGCAAGTATTCATCGGGGCTGGACGTTCTGGCTTTCCAAGATTACCATTACAGATGGCAATGGAGAAGCAACTGGTTTTATTAAACAGAAGTTCAGATTTCTAAAACCGCGTTTTCAAATTTTTGACACTACTGAAAATAAAATAGCCGAGATCAATGGCGATTGGAAGGCATGGAACTTCCGCATCACTGACAAAAACGAGAACGAGATTGGATTTATTAATAAAAAATGGGGAGGCATAGCCAAAGAGTTTTTTACTTCTGCCGATAAATATCATGTAAACATAGTTCCGCAATATGCTGAAGACCGAAACAAAATGAATATTGTAATTACTGCTATTACCATTGATATGGTATTGAAAGAAAGCAAGTAAAAGCTGGCCTCCGCATCCTTGATGTTATTGTTGGCAATAAACTTGTATTACCAGAGCAACAGATTTGATATGAAACTAATAGCGGTTTTCACTGTAGTTATATTGGTAGCTTGTAACAATGAAGACGGAAAGCAAAAGTCTGTACAGGATACTACACTGGTATATCCAACGGACAGCAATCTGCCTGCAGATACAGATGACCATAATAAGAACATTTTTGATACGGTGCCGTTAGATGCTCCACCTTCAACCAGGCCGAGAGATTCTACAGGTCATGTTCGCTAATCATACATTAGGGCTAACCATAATTGCGGGTAACTTTTAACCGGTAATTTTGCAATTGTTTTCTTTAGATTCTGCTGAAACTTTACCGATAAAAATGAGGGTTTTGACTAAAACTTTAATACAGTTCTTAATGATTTAAGCAGCTTTGCTGTCCCAAAACCCCATGCTATGTTCAACCTGTTCGATCCTCATTCTGTAAAGTCTACTATCAAACTAATTGCTGTACTGATAATGCTCTTTGTGCTTGTAAACATTTTTGCATAAGAATTACAAAAAGCTGAAGAGTGCGACGCCACAGATGCCAGCCAGAATTACTTAAGCTGAAAACATAACTATGCTTTACCTCCCTGGGTCGTAATCATAGGGCAACTGGTCGGCTAAATTTTTCCAACTCCAGTATCCCTGGTTAATCCAGCTTTGCTGATCAAGAAAATAGCCATTAGGCTTTATAAGAATTCCATCTTTGAGGTCAATGTAAGATATCTGTGTCCTTACATTAAGTGGCAGGTGGTATTGCTGCAGGTATTCTTTTTCAGGAGGTTTTTTAGTATAGGTTATACTGGCTTTTGCCGGAAACCACAATTCAGCATTATTAGTAGAATCATTAAAAAAATAATAGCTGGTATCGTACGGATTATCTAACATGTCAAACTTAGTAGCATTGGTACCGGAAAGAAGGTCTACATTAAATCCATCCTGTTTTAAAGTGCTGTCATAATAAGATCTTAAGAAATGAAGCCTTGAACCGTAATACACCTTTTCGCGGTTTTGTTTCCAACGCTTTTGTTGTTCCTCCGTGCCATCGATAGCAGTGTATAAGCAGTAGCCACGATAAGAATTAATATCGGTTTTAAAACGATGAACAAAGGAGTCCAATTCGTAGCGGAGGTTGTATCCAAGAGATTTGTTCTGTATTTGTAAAGGTTCTGTGGCAAGCACTTTTAACCGGTCGGTGCGTTTATAGTAATAAAATTTGAGGGCTTGTGGATTTTGCAGGGTGCAACTGTCGGAAAAAGGTGTTGTGCCTATAAAGTGTTCAACAAAGAACTTTCCATATTTCTCCCATCCATCCGGTACTTCGTTACTGTTCCTTATAATCACTTCGCTCATACTATTGTCGGCTTTTTGTAATTCCAGGTTGAACTCACGATCAGTTACAGCTTCAAAATTGATAGTGCGACTCGCATAGCCTGTAAAGGAAACTATCAGTTCATAGCCGCCTTTATTCAAGTACAACCGGAAGTTACCTTCTTTGTCAGTGATCGTTCCTTTGGTAGTATTTTGCGCAAATACAGAAGCGCCTTCCAATGGAAGCTTGGTTTCCGCGTCAGTAATTTTTCCGGTAACAGTACTTTGAGCAAAGGCCAGGGTGCTTACAAATAAAGCACAGGTGACCAGGAGGAGTTGTGGTATTTTCATAAGATGTTACTAAAATAAAAAATTAAACGGTTATTTCACCTCTTTGTAAGGCCTGCACATATTTTTCACAGGATTTTTTAATAACTGTTTGCAGGGGTGTAAACTGAAAATTGGGCAGTGCTCTAAGCAAAGCGCCGTTATCAAAAGATGTTTTACTTTGCGCCACTTTGGCTGTTTCCCTTGTAAGTAGGGGTTTTTTACGTGTAATAAGAGAGGTAAGGCTTTCCAGGCGCCAGGCTATTTCTCCTAAGACCTTGGTAGCTTCCCTGTGCGGTTGTTTCCTGTGAAAACCTTCCGCTATGCAATTAAAAAGTTGTTGAAAGCCCCAGTTTTCTGCATTTACAATAAATCTTTTTTGATTGATACCCGAATGAAGAAGTTGAACCGCTACTTCTGCTACATCTTCTACGCCTACAAAGCCGTTTACACCTCTTGTATACCAGGGAAATTCCCTGTAAGCATTTTTAAAAATGGCGCAGCTGGTTTGATTCCAATCACCATAACCTAAAATAGTGCTGGGATTTATAATAGCGCCTTCCATACCCTCTGCAAAAGCCCGCCACGCATGTACTTCGGCATTGTGTTTTGAAATAGCATAATGCGTATTATTGCTGTTGTCTTCCCACTTCTTATCCTCTGAAACCGTTTCAGCTTTAGTCGTTCGTCCAAGTGCTGCCACTGAACTTACATGAACCAGCCGCTGAATATTATTTTCCAAAGCTGTATTCACCACGTTGGCAGTTCCTTCTACATTCACCTGGTACATTTCTCTGCGTTTGTCTTTGGCAAAAGATACAATGGCAGCAGAATGAACAATAGCTTTTACTCCCTGCATAGCTTCATCCAGAGATACTACGTCTAGTACATCGCCCTCCACCCATTCTACTTTTGCATTAATTTCCTTAGGTATAAAGAAGGGAAGTTTAGAGGAGCGCCGGATAGCACGAACAGGGACTCCTTTTTCAACCAGATTTTTAATAACGTATGCGCCGAGAAAACCTGTGCCACCCGTAACGAGGATCATGTAATATTAAAATTGATCATTTACTATTTGTGCAATATTCAATATTACATCTTATATGGTCAATAGCTATAGTATCCCTTTCCTGTTTTTTTTCCCATTTCACCTTTCGCTACTTTTTCTTTTTGAATGTAGGATGGTTTTAATCGTTCGGGGCTATTTAATTGTTCATAAACCGAACAACTAACAGCGTAATTAATATCGTTACCAATGAGATCCATCAACCGGAAGGGGCCCATTTTAAATCCTTTGCTTTCTAATAACCCATCTACAGTTTCAAAATCGACAAGTCCTTCTTCTACCAACCGGAGTGATTCAATATAATAGGGCCTGGCCACCCGGTTTACAATAAAGCCTGGTGCATCTTTACAAACTACCGGCTCCTTGCCAAACGTTTTTGTCAGCTGAATAAGCATGTCCACCACTTCATTAGAGGTCTGCCCGGCTTTTACTATCTCAACTAATTTCATGAGAGGTGCCGGATTAAAAAAATGCAAGCCGGCTACCCGCTGTGGCGCTACTATTTCACTGGCAATGGCGGTAACTGAAAGTGATGAGGTATTGGTAGCAAAAATGGTTTCCAAAGAATTCACTTCTGCCAGTTGATTAAAAAGAGAAACCTTGGCTCCTTTTTTTTCAATAATGGCTTCAATTACAACATCGGCAATACACTGGTGAATATCCGAAGTGAAATGGAGCTGTTTCAAAATATCTTCCTTTTTTTGAAGAGATATTTTTTGTTTTTCTACTAAAGCTTGAAGGTCTTTATTTAGCTTGTCCTTTGCTTTCCGGAGCACTTCTTCATCCAGGTCATATAAAATAGTATAA
>DAIQPL010000172.1:0-8620 GCA_036787395.1 Flavisolibacter sp.
GAAATATCGGAAATGGATTTCCCTTCAACCACTAACATAAAAACATCAAATTCCCGGGTTGACAAAGCCTCATGCAGGCGGTCGGTACTGGCATGCCGCCCATTTACCGTATTTGCAAGTTGTTCTGCCATATATCCCGAAACATACTTACGGCCCTGCAATACTTTTTGAATAGCCGGAATTAAAACTTCAGCGCCATCCGATTTATTTAAATATCCCCAGGCGCCGGCCTTTAGCGCCCTCAGGGCATAGTGCTCTTCCGGGTGCATGCTTAATATGAGTACAGGCAGGTTAGGACGTAATTCTTTCATTTGCTTAAGAACGTCTAAACCACTCCTTCCAGGCATCGAAAGATCACAAATCACCAGATCATACTCCGAAGTATTTATTTTACTGATTACATCTTCGGCACTGGAACCTTCTTCAAAACCGGCTGACGGAAAATGCAAAAGGAGAATTTGCTTTAAACCTTCGCGGATGATTTTGTGGTCGTCTATGAGCAGGAATTTCATGATTCGTTTTATTTCATGTAGAATAATAATGACAACCAAATTCATTGTTATTTCTATATGTCAGCCTATTTGTTTCCACTTATTTTGGCCTAAGAGTTAATAATGTCAAGATAAGGTAATGATTAATTACATCCCGGCAAATTGACATTTATATAAATTTCATCTTTAGACACTAATAGTTAAAGAAAAAAGCTGACTATACCTAAAAAAACCGTTTTTTCCTACCCTCTTACAAGTAAACACCAAACTGATTATGGAAAAAACTGCTACACAATTACCGCCTCAACTGGCAATACAACAATTGCAACAGTTATTGGTTCAGGAAGAATTTAAGAGGTCACCTATTCTTACAAAATTCCTGGAGTTTGTAGTGCATACCAAACTCTCCGGACGAGAAGACGAGATCAAGGAATATACGATCGCCGTCAAAGCGCTTGGCCGGCCTGCTGATTTTAGCCCGCAGCTGGATGGAATAGTACGAATTCATGCAAGCAGGCTTCGAAGTATTCTTTTTCAATATTATCATGGTACAGGAAAGAATGATCCGGTTATAATTTCTATCCCTAAAGGAAGCTATGCACCCGTTTTTGAAGTAAACAACGGAAACCTAAATCATGACCTCGACATCAATGCCATTCAAAGGCCCGCTCCCATTCATAAAGTAGATTTTATAAAGCCGGTGGTAGCAATACTACCCTTTCATGATCTAAGTTCCGGTCAAAACAATAACGACTTTCTGACTACACTGGGTGAACAACTCAGTATGGAATTGGCAAGGCTAGATCATTTGTCTGTTATTTCTTTTTTTGCTACCCGAAAGCTCGATGCTGCATTAAAGCACCTGAACGATTTAAAAAGCGAGGGCATTGATTATATACTAACCGGCAGCGTGCGATTTTTCAACAACACGATCAGGCTGAATATCCAGTTGCTGAATGTTGGTAGCGGAAATATTTTATGGTCTAATACTTTTGTGCGTCGTCAGTTAATACATGAAAATGCATTTGATATGCAAGACGAAATCGTGAGCCAGGTAGCAAACGCTGTGGCTGATGATCCCAAAATGATGAGTACGTTGAATAGAGCAAGTCAAGAGCAAAATGGCGGAGAAAAAAGTCCAATACAAGATGCCATTAGCAGGTACTTCGATTATATTTATGATTACAACTCCACAAAATTTGGACCCACGCTCGCTGCTATGGAAGCCGCATACAAAGTGGCACCGGATCACATCCTGGTCGTTTCAATACTCTCCAAACTTTATCTTGATTTATACGCCTGCGCTGTTGAACATGATACAGCCCATCTACAAAAAGGTATGGAACTCGCTAAAAAAGCAGTATCGCTCGGCCCCTACTCGCAACGTGCACACAAGGCACTGGCGTGGGGATTAATCCTGGCCGGTGATAAGCAGGGAGAAGAAGCCGCTAATCAGTGTATTGCTATAAACCCAATGGGATCAAGCAGTCTCAGCACGATGGGCCTGGGGTTGATAATGCTTGGCCAATCTGAAAATGGATATTCAATGCTTAAGCGATCTTTAAGACTACATCAAAATTCATCGGCCTGCGCCAAGCTAGGATTTTCGTTATATTATTATCACAACAAAGACTACCATAAATGCAGTCAATGGCTAAGTGTTTTATCTCCTTTTGACATTCCCTTCAGCAGTCTTTTAGGTGTAGCGGTGAATGGTAAATTGAAGGGAAAGATAGTACGAATGGACGAGTCAGTGTTGAGGGTGAAAGGACACGAAAAAGATATTGTTAGTCGTATTGCTATAAACCCAATACTTAGGAGTGAGATTAAGGATGGGTGGAAGCAGGCTGGCTTTGTGTCGTAAAGTCTGAGTGAGATACTACGCCATAAAATATTTCGGTCAAGTGAAAAGATTTGCAAAGATTTCAGGAGAACCATTAATATAAACTGCTCCAGCCAATAAAGCTGATAAAGTGTTTCTATAACAAATGCCCTGGCGTTATTCGCAAATTAGTCCGTGTTTTAAGTAATAAGTCAACCTCCCTTCCAATTCCAAGGATATCTTATTTGACTGCTGGTGGTTCAAGTGAGTACCCCAATTGCCTGAGGGCATCAGCTTCGTTATAAAAAGTTCGGCTGTCTGCAATTTTCCCGTCTTCAATTCTGTAAACCGCATTTACCCATAAATTTATGGGGCCTCTTCCGTCTTTGTATTTGATGGTGAGATAAGCCCAGTTGAGTACCCAATCGCCTGCCGCTTCACCCTCATTTACAGTAACTGCCAATTCTTTATGCCGGGTGTATTTAAAAGATTCATAAAGGTTTTCAGCATTGGAGGAAAAGGATTCTATTGCCTGTTTTTTATTTACAGAATCGCCAACAGAAGGACCATGACCAACGTAGTTTTCTGCAAGAAGTGAGTCCATCGCTGAAACATTTTTGGATTCCACGGCGTCTATAAATTTTTTGGCAATCGCCAGGTGTTCTTTTTCCTTGCTACCTGTACCTGCACTACAGGAAATGAGGCCGATGCTAATTGCAAATAGTGCTATAAGTTGTTTCATAATAAATTTATTTTCTGTTGTGCGTTATCTATTTTATATTTTGACTTTCCAATTGAACTCATAGGATCGGGGATATACTTCATCCTGCTACTGATAATGCTTTTTTGTCTGCTGGTTTCCAGATCGCGGACTATTTGAGTGTGTATCCCTTCCCTTCCAGGCACGCCGAAAAGCCTTTTATAAAACTGTCTTTCATTCCTTTTTCTGCATTTGCCACATCGGCCTGCGCCTGCTGGTTTGCCTGGGCCTGTGCTTGCTTCCCTGCACGCCTGCCTTTAAGTCCACCAGCTACCGCACCTATGGCCGCTCCTTCGCCTGCATCACCGGCTATTGCACCAATAGCAACGCCTGCAGCAGCACCTCTTGCAGCGCCTTTGACGGCACCGCCCGTAGGACCGGTTTGAGCGGGAGCCACCTCAACTTTCGGAAGATTTAGCGGATCAATTCCTGATTGCTGCATAGCCCATTTATAGCATTCAAATTCGTCAACTTTTTGTTGCTGCTGGTTTTGTCCTTTGGCCGGGAAAACGTACAATTTCAAGCCACTTGAGATTTGGTTGTAAGCCATTTTAGAAGTGTCCGGTAAGGAAGGTGGCTGCTGGGCAAAACCAGTTTGGAAAATGCCCGTAATGATAGTGGTTAACATCACCCGGCAAATTGTTTTAGAAAAAAAATCTGATCTCATTTTTATGTTTTAAAATATTTCGAATAATTCGACGGCTATCCATGCACTGCTTTACGCGGCACCAACAAATTCTACCCAGCGCAACATTTCCTTCTTTTCCTGCGGTACAGATGATTAGCTTGTTTAAAATAAAGTTGCCGCCCTGTTTTCTGTATAATCCTACTATCTAACCGTTTCTCACTCTACAATTATCTTTGACACGTGGAAGTTTCACTTTCCGCCAAGCACTGCTCATCTTATTTATCCTTAAGGGGGCATGAGAACAATTCCGACACTTCAATGATAGGGATTTGTCTTGGGCGTTCCCTTAATTTTCATTTTACACGAACCACAGTTTAAGAAACAGAGTACAGCTTTTACAGTAGTTGTTGAATTACCAAAAGCTCACCACCTGCGGCGGTATATCATTGTGAGTAGTGTCCTCTGTCAAGCATATATTCTATTCCGCAACAGTGTTGTCATAAATCGGGCTTCGATGAATATGGGAGCAGGGAATAAATATGTGCATTGTTTCAAAAGAGTCAAATCTAAATGGCCTTCTATGAATGATATGACTAAACGCTCATTAACAATGCTGTAATGAAATCTGTATTCTACTTCCTGGCTTTTCTCCTTTTACTACAAGTTCCATTTTTCAAATCATATGGACAGGAGGAGCCGAAAAAAATACCTGACGGTACAGAAGGAGTACTTCTAACCGTTCGTGAAAATGACTCAGCTACAAAAAAACTGCCGCCAAACGAATTCAATGGCTCAGCGACAACTTTCAGGATAGGCCTTGGCTTTATTTATGATGTTGCAGCGTCTGCGCAGGATGATGTTTTTAAAGAACAACTGGACTCTGCCGGATTAGATATGTACAATAGAGGAAAGCTGAGAGATTTTAGAGTGCTTGGCAGTGGAGTACTGAAAACCAAAAGAACCCTTTCCTGGAAGTTTGCCTACATGTGGGATGGCGATAAGGATGTATGGATGCTTCGGGAAACCGGAATAACTATTGGTGTGCCTGAATTAGCAGGTCATATTTTTATCGGTCGCACCAAAGAAGGCTTTTCAATGGTAAAGGTGATGAACGGACATTCGCCATGGACCAATGAAAGACAAATGGCGTTAGACGTTATACCAATTTTAGCGGACGGTATTAAATGGTTTGGGTTCTTACCGAAGCAAAAAGTTTTCTGGAATCTTGGTTACTTCAACGATTTAACGTCCAAAGGACAGGGCTTTTCCACTTTTGAATGGCAATATGTGGCAAGGGTTGGATGGATGCCTATCTATGATAACAAAACAAATAAAGTACTGCATATAGCAGCCAATCTACGGCATGGAAAGCCACTGGATGGAAAGATTACGTTAAAGAGCCGGCCTGAATCAAACCCCTCACCGCAGATATTAAACACGGGTTCATTTGAGACTGATAAGTCGAGTAATATCGGTGCCGAAGTCTATTATCGCAACAATCAATTCATGATAGGGTCAGAAGTCATGATGCACAAATTTCACTCGAATAAATCAGAGAATCATACGTTCCGTGGCGGTGATGTTATGCTTAGCTATTTCTTTACGGGTGCCGTTCGGCCTTATAACACTGTGGGAAGCATTTTCGGGTTTATACCGGTAAAAAAATCTGTATTCAAGGGAGGACTGGGTGAACTGGAAGGAGTACTGCGATTTTCTGTTCTTGATTTAAATGATGGTTCAATACAGGGCGGTAAATTCTGGCGCATTACCCCAATAGTAAACTGGTATATGACTAAAATTATGAGACTAGAGTTTATCTATGGCTATGGTGTACTTGATAGGTATAATAAAAAAGGAGCTGTACAATTTTTCGAAAGTCGTATTCAATTTACGGTTATGTAGTGTGGCCGTTATTGATCAATAGATCAGAGTTCAATATCCTGGATGAAACTTTCCTATTAGTAGGCTTAACATTTTTAAAATTATGATTTATGAAATTAAATTTCGGGTGGATTAGTTGCTTCATTTTGTTAGTACCGTTTGTTGCGCTGTCACAGGTTACCCCACCACCACCTGTAAAAGACTCATTAACCAAAGCAAACAAAACTGACTCTTTAGCCAAATCAAACAAAACTGACTCTTTAGTAGTTAAAGATTCCGCTGCCATTGCAAAAAAAGATTCTTCCATTGTTACAGATAGTGTAATCGTAAAGAAGACCTGTTATGCAGAATGGCATGATACATTTCGCTCCAGGGGGGCAAAAGCTATTCCGGACGGAATGCAACAGGTGGTGATCTCACTCAAAGATGAGGACAACTGCCGTTGCTTTTTGGGGCAGGTGGAAGTGATAGGTGGAAAAATAAAACCTCCACTTTATTTTCAACAGGAAAATGGTGAGTTTAAGCTTATATCAACTGTAGGTAAAAAATTAGAACCGGCATTTGTAGGATCAATGGCCCCGGAAGAAATCCTTACTATTAAAGATGGAATGAGCATTGTATTCAGAACTTCTGACCAGGAATATGGGCGGTTGTTCTTTTATAAGTTTATAAACAAATCAGCTCATAGCAATAAAGAAGCACCATCGCCTTCAGAGCTAATAAAAGATTAAAACAAAAACGATTTTACAAATTGGCAGACGCTAAATGGTCTGTCATTTTGAAGAAGCTTCACCTTCCATACATTGCGTTGGGGTCACCGTTCTTCACAACCAGATTTGTTGTTGCATTGTTATAACTACTGTAAGAAAACTTTATTTATGTCATTATTTGTGCGGCGCCTTGTTTATTATTTAAAGGGAATGATTACAAAAAATTGATGACTCGAGGCGGTGTATTATGACGAGCAGTGTTATATAGTAGACATGGTGTTTTCACCCCGTGAAATTTACTGATATGAGTAAAGATAAATTTTATTACTGCCGGATTGGTGTTCACCTATCACTCATAGCTTAAAAAGAAAGTAGACGAATGTTCTTCAGATGACAACAGAAACAAGTCAAAACATATTATTATGACAACAAAAACGAAAATAATAGCCTTTTCAGTAATTGTAGCGTTGACCATCTTAACTGCTTTATTGTCAAAAAGTTCTTTTAAGGCACAAACCTCACCAACCCGAACTGAGAGTGACCTCTTAGGAGAGAAAGCCATTCCAAGGGAGGCCTATTATGGTGTGCAAACGGCCCGTGCCCTGGAAAATTTTATGGTTAGTGGGGTAACAACAAAGTTTTACCCGGATTATGTAAAGGCCTATGCTATGGTGAAACTGGCTGCAGCCCGTGCCAATACAGACGTTGGCCGGATGACTAAAGAAAAACTCGCTATGATTGAAAAAGCCTGCCAGGCAGTTATAGACGGTAAGTACCGTGAACATTTTTTAGTGGACCTATACCAGGGTGGTGCCGGTACATCTGCCAATATGAATGCCAATGAAGTGCTCGCCAATATTGCCCTTGAATTAGCCGGAAAAAAGAAAGGCGACTACCATGTCGTTGAACCGCATGATGATCTGAATATGGGGCAATCTACCAATGATGTTTTTCCTACTGCCATCCACGTTGCCCTGATCCTGCATAATGACAAAGTAATAGCCGAGGCCAAAGCTTTATCCGGGGCCTTTCACAAAAAAGGAGATGAATTCAAGAATATCGTTAAGATGGGACGTACAGAAGGACAAGATGCAGTGCCCATGACCGTAGGCCAGGAATTTCATGCTTTCGGCTACCAGCTCGATGCTGCCATCGATGCCTTGAAAAAATCAGAAGAATATTTATATGAAGAAAATATGGGAGCCACCGCAATTGGTACCGGTATTACAGCAACAGCAGGTTATGCAGAAAAATGTGCAACGCACCTGGCAAAAATTACAGGTAAACCAATTGTTTTAGCTAAAGACCTTGTAGCTGCTACCTCAAGTATGCAGGCTTTTGTTATGTACTCCGGAGCGTTAAAAAATCTTGCTGTTACCCTATCAAAGATCAGCAGCGATTTAATCTTCCTGGCCTCGGGCCCGCGCAATGGAATTTTTGAAATCAATCTTCCCGCGCTGCAACCAGGATCTTCTATTATGCCCGGTAAAGTAAACCCGGTAATGCCGGAATTGATGAATGAAGTATGTTTTAAAGCGATAGGTAACGATGCCACTGTTACCATTGCTTCCCAGGACGGGCTTTTACAGTTAAACGCATACGAACCCGTGGTTGCCGTTGCTATTATGGAATCACAGGGACTATTCTTTAAGACAATGCCTCTGTTTAGAAAACAATGCATTGAGGGTATAACCGTAAACGAAAATGTATTGAAGCACTACCTGGACCGCACCGTTGGTACTGTTACAGCATTAAACCCTGTGCTTGGTTATGAAAAAACAACTGAACTGGCAAAAGAAGCTTTACAAACAAATAAAGGTATCCTGGAGTTAGTAAGGGAAAAGAAACTATTGACCGAAGCACAGATCAAAGACCTTATGGATCCGGCTAAAATGACTGGACCACAAAAACAGGTTAAAGGATACTAGGAATAAAGACCATTTAGAGCTGGGAAATGCGCTGACTACAAAAACAGTATGATGAATTCATAAAATATAAACGGTAAAAAAAATTTATTATGAAAAAGATAGTTTCATTGTTAGTTGTTTTCGTCCTGGTAATAGAAGTCCAGGCACAGTTACCCAGAGTTATTATCCTGGCAACAGGTGGAACCATTGCAGGAGCAGGCGCATCTGCCGACAGGGCAGGCTATACAGCGGGGAAAATTCCAATTGAAGATCTAATCGGGGCTATACCGTCGGTAAAAAAGATCGCTACTATCACAGGTGAACAAATTTCATCTGTCGGAAGCCAGGATATGACCATTGATATCTGGAAAAAACTGGCTGTCCGCATCAATGAAATAGTTGCAAAGAAAGAAGCGGATGC
>DAIQPL010000437.1:0-2819 GCA_036787395.1 Flavisolibacter sp.
TGAAATTGAGTGCGCCTTTTTTATTGGCTGTAATACGCACTACCATTATTTTATCAGGATGGCTGATAAAGGTTTCACGTTGAAAGGTTACTCCATTGATCGTGAATCTTACTGTTGCTGTAGCAGTATTCAAATCAAGGTCACGATAATAAGAAGTAGCCACAGAATCCTTTGAAAGGTTTTTTAGCCAGAGGTCAGCTAAGGGAAGATAACGTGCGGAATAAGGGCCCTGCATTTTTTTCCAGAGAGAGGTAGCACTGTCCCAATTACCAGCAAATAATTGTTCCCTCGCCTGTGGCAATATTTTGGGACCGTCTGGGTTATTACCTGCATCAGGATAGCCGGACCAGAGTGTATTGTCGTTTAATTGAAACCGCTCTGTAACAATACCGCCAAAAACCATGGCGCCTGTTTTAGCATTGCCAAGGGGCAAGGCTTCTTCCCAGATAGAAGCAGGTTTGTTGTACCATAATTTCAGGTTGTTGTTTTGGGCATGCACCGAACAAAAAATAAAGAAACTTGCAAAAACTAGCGGGCATTTTTTTTTCATGAATCAAAGATTAATAAATGAAGCAGGTACGCCATCCACTTTTGCACCCACAATAGATCTTCCGCCTTTCGTCTTTATTTTTATAATAGCCCTGCCATTGTATAACTGCACATACCTTGAACCGGATGATGTACCAATCTCATGTCTGTTACAATCACTGTACTTCTTTATGTAATCGCTAACTAATTTTTGTTACCAGATACAGGTCGGTTTTCGTAAAAGAATAAAATGAGTAAAGAGGTTCTAAGGAAAGAAACTACAATCTCCTTGCGGTTAAGTTTGATTATGATCCGAAATGTAAGTCCACCTTATTTTCAAAATAAAGGAAATAAGGTTTATCGAAGCATGACTTGCTGCAATAAACCTTATTTGTATAGTAAGCACTCTATTTAAAAGGAAACACAGTGCTCCCGAATACATGAACTATCCCATTCGTTGCCACATAACCAGCCGACCTATCGTTGGTTTTATCGTTAATTACAATAGGACCCAGATCACTGTTATTAGCTATTTTAAGATAAAACTTGCCTTCTGTATCAAAGCCCTTTCCTTCATTTAAATAACCCAGTAATGACTCCTTGGTAGCAACGGTACCCGGTGGTAAAAGTGATTGTATGGGCTTATTAGTGGCATCTAATTGCTCAAAGTTGTATTCGCCCTGCCCTATCAGGTATAAAAAATAATTCTTCACGGTCTCTTTTTTATAGTCAGACCACTGAAGAGCGGGGTGCGATTTTGGACCTCCTGTAACAGGATCAATTATTGGTTGCCCCGCTGCTGTCGTATCTACGATCTGGAATGTAAAGAAAAAGCCACCTGTTACTTTCTGTGTTGCTTTATCCCAAATCCGCAAAGCATCGTTGTGCAGGAATATATAAGTTCTGCCTTGCTTCTCGTACTCGGCAAGATCAATGCCTGCATATTCCAGTCCTTTTTTCATCCAGCGGAAGACCGTATCTACAACTTTGGGGTTGGACGTAGTATCTACTACGTCAGATCTTGTTTCCAAAAATTTCCTGGCCGTGATGTTGATGTGTGGATCCAGCGTTTGCTTTACGTAATTATAATCAGTCTGGCGTTCCAGCCCTAAAAATTTTTTACATCCCGTTAATGACACAATCACAATCAACAAGAATATCAACCTGACAAATATTGTTTTAAGAAACTGCATACTTAATTTTTTAGTCGGTGTAACCTTTGTTTTGAACTAATCTTGAATTGGCATTGAGCACCGTTCTGTTAATTGGCCAATAAATTCTGCGGATGTCTCCAAAACCCAATGCATTCCCTCTCCTGGTCATGATGGGATCCATTACCGGTTTTACTTTGCTTGTTCGAACTAGATCATACCATCTTTTCCCTTCACCAATAAGCTCAAATTGTCTTTCCTGCAAAATGGCATTTTCCAAAGCAGCTTTTGTTGCTACCAGCGGATCGGTTGCAATGTATTGCGCAACTCCAGCCCTCTTTCTAACATAATTTAAATACTTGAGAGCATTAGCCATATCACCGTTACCATTAAGGGCCTCAGCATATAGAAGATACATATCAGCTAGCCGGTACATGGGCAGGTAAACTGGTTTTTCCTGTATATAAAAGGTGGCTAGTTCTGTAGCAGTAGAAGATCTTGTAGGGCTAACTGGAGAAGCATACCATTTAATAAACCTGTCACGGTTGTTGGTACCAGGATAAGCGTTCCAAACGTCAAGTGTTTGTCTTGGTCGGATATCGGGACCAGGTGTTGTGGTAACATAAGGTTTAAAATAGTTGTTCCAAAGGTCCTGGTCTACGATGACCTGCTTGTTGTTTGCAGTCCAGGAAATTTCCATACAGGCGCAACCATTTTTCACATAATCCCAGTTAATGCTCCAAATACTTTCGATACTTGTAGCTGGATTGGTAAACAAGTTTTTCCAGGTGGCCGTGGGCTCTAAAGCGGTTTCACTAGTTCCACCATAAACTTTCCCTGTAGGTGCTTTTGCTTTAAACAGATTACTGATCCATGCAATAGCTTTTGTATAATCTGGCTGAACCTTTTCAATGTCCTGGTCAGGGTAATCTACTTTCCACATATACACATCAGCCAGCATAGCGGCAATAGCACCCTCGCCTATAGTCCATACTGAAGGTGTTTGCGCTTTTACCGTTAAACTATATGCTTTTTCAAGATCTTTTATAATAACGGAATCAAGAATTTTACGTACTGACTCCCTGGGTCTTTCCGGGTTATCGGATAAACTTTCAAATGGCGCTGTCCAGATAGGTGCAG
>DAIQPL010000173.1:0-8536 GCA_036787395.1 Flavisolibacter sp.
CGGCACGAGAAAAATTTTGCGCAGCATACACATTTCCAAAAACAAAGGTGGCTGTCCTGTCCGATTGCAGGGAATCCCACAGGCTAAGAGCAGTAGATGAAATTCCATAATTGTTGGCCAGGCGGTTAGCAAAACCGTGAATGCCAATAATGATCTTATCATACTTCACATTCTTGATAGAATCAAGTATCGTAAGTGACCTGTCTGTTGAATCTTTATAGTTTAGAAAATAGGTATCTGCATCCATTTCTTCTTTTAAGCGGCGGCCCATTTCATTAGTGCCACTCACTCCTAATCCTACGTAGGCAAGTTTGCCCCGATGGATTAATGGAAGAAAGCCGGTGGAATTATTTATTACCGTAACACCGTTGCGGGCGACCTGTTTTCGGATCGCATCAGTCTTTGAATTCAGGTCAGCCAGTAAATTAGTGGTATCAACAAACTGGCTTTTATTTAAACCCAACTGATATTTTGAAAGCAATACCCTTTTCACTTTGGCATCGATATCATTCCATTTTAATCTTTTTTCTTTGATAGCAGTTTTAACAGCATCAATAGCCGCAGGTACATTCTCCGGCAAACACAACATGTCGTTACCGGCAATAAGCGCCTGGACCGCCGCTTCGCCTCCGGGAAAATACTTGCTCACCCCTTTCATTTCTAATGCGTCTGTAAACGCCAGGCCTTTATAATTCAATTCATCCCGTAATAAATGATGTACATTATTTTTTGAAAGAGAAGTTGGTAAGTTAGTTGTCGTATCTATAGCCGGAATGGAAAGGTGAGCTATCATAACGCTACCTACGCCGTTCTTAAATAATTGCTTAAAAGGATATAATTCCAATGAATCTAACTGCGGCATGCTTTTACTGATCACCGGTAAATCATAATGAGAATCTACATCCACATCGCCATGACCGGGAAAATGTTTAGCGCAAGCCATGATACCGGCATCCTGCATCCCCTTCATATAAGACACACCAAACAAGGCCACCTTAAATCTATCTTCTCCAAAAGAACGATAACCAATTACAGGATTGTTAGGGTTGTTGTTAATGTCAACTACAGGAGCATAGTTCACCTGCACGCCAATTCGTTTCATTTGCTCACCCACAGCACGTCCCAATTCATAAATAATCTTTTCATCACTTAAAGATCCAAGTGTTAACTGGTAGGGAAATTTTATTACACTATCCAGTCGCATGCCCAATCCCCATTCACCATCAATTGTCACCATTAAAGGTGTTTTAGATATGGATTGATAAAGATTAGTAAGATTAGCCTGGCGTACGGGACCACCCTGGAAAAAACACAGGCCTCCAACATTGAAGTTTTTTATCTGTTCAATCACGCCATTCACATGCTCCTCTCCCAGGTTACTATGTGCACGAATCACCATTAACTGTGCAATCCTCTCTTCTTTAGATAAAGACTTAAATACACTGTCTGTCCAGGCAGAAGCAGAAAGGTTGCTCTTATATTGAGCATATGAAAACGAAATAAAAAAACAGCCAAAGATTAAGACAATACTCTTCTTCATGTTGTAAAACCGAATGAAAGACACAATTTAAAACAAATCACTAAGGTGTTTGCTTAAAAACTTGTGAAAGGAACATCTTTAGTCCTTTCGATTATTTTTAGCAGCTGCACTAACATTTTTCCAATAGGAGAAAGTCTTTCAGGATAAAAAACCAATAATTTCACTAGTTAGTTAAGAAAGAAAATTTCAGCATAGATTTCAAGTTGAAATTTTTAACTCAAATAACCGACCCTAATGTTTAAGCACTCCTTTTCTTTAGTAAGATCCAGAGTTTACAACACAGGTTTTATCCAGATATAAACGTCATGGGGAGCTGCTTCATCCCCACCAAAATAAGGATACAATTGGTAACCCTGACCTTTGGCAGTACTAGCCATGCGTGGCAGCCTTTCAGTAACGCCATTCACAGTAAACAGGTAACTGCTGTTAGTGACCTGTATAGAACAACTGACCTCAGTACCGATAGATATAATAGCAAGTTCTTTTGACGAAACAACACCCTCATTATATATATAAGCAAAAAGGCGTAAAAAGTTACTGCTCCATCTCCAGCCAAAACGAGCACTGTATTGATGATGAGCGGAATTGTTATCCGAAAATCCATACAACTTATTAATGTCGTTTTGGTTTTCTGCAGATATTGTTTGATAAATAGCCGTACTATCAAATTTTACTACAAATTTCATTTCGCTCATCTCAACAGTTTTCAAACTACTCTGATCACTATACTGTTCGCCCTTGCGAATTGTATATTTTATAAATGAAGTGCTGGTGGATAATTGATGTTCATTAACAACATTGCCCGACTTTTGGCAACCCGAAAATAGCAGTATGGTTATAGCACAGAATAGGATGAAACTGTTCATTGTGTTTTTCGTGGATAGTATCTATACGAATATAAATAGAAGTTCCCGGAACATAGGGAGTAACTTCTATTTACAAATAATTGTTCAGAAAATAAGCTCCAACCCATATTCTTTCGTATTCAGGCCTAAGCCGTATTTTTGAAACCTTAAGAAAAGAAACTGTGGCTGATAGAATACAACTGCTCCCCGATAATATTGCCAACCAGATAGCTGCAGGCGAAGTAATCCAACGTCCTGCCAGCGCCGTAAAAGAACTGCTCGAAAATGCGGTGGACGCCGGCGCCACGGAAATAAAATTAATTGTGAATGATGCTGGCAAATCTTTGATACAGGTAATAGATAATGGCATGGGTATGAGTGAGACCGATGCCCGTATGTCTTTTGAACGCCACGCCACTTCCAAGATCAAAAACATCGATGATCTTTTTCATATTCGCACTATGGGCTTTCGCGGAGAAGCCCTGGCTTCCATTGCTGCGGTAGCACAGGTGGAGCTGAGGACAAGAAGAATTGAAAATGAAGTTGGGACCTGCATAGAAATCGAAAATAGCTTCGTTGTCAAACAACAGCCTGTTGCTACACCAATTGGCACAAGCATTTGCATGAAAAACTTGTTTTTTAATGTGCCTGCCCGGCGAAACTTCTTAAAAAGTAATACAGCCGAAATGCGGCATATTATAGATGAATTTATACGCGTGTCATTGGCTTTTCCTTCTATCTTTTTTTCCCTTACCAGCAATGGTCAACAGGTATTTCATCTGGAGGGCGGGTCATTGAAGCAACGTATCGTTCAATTACTTGGTAATAATTATAATGCAAAAATAGTTGCTGTAAAGGAAGACACTGATTATTTAAATGTCTTTGGCTTTATTGGAAAACCGGAAACGGCTAAAAAGACAAGAGGCGACCAATATTTTTTCGTGAACAACCGCTTCATAAAAAGTGCTTACCTGAATCATGCTCTGCAGAATGCTTACCAGGAAATGATACCATCGGATAGCTTTCCTATGTATGTATTGTTTATTGAACTTGATCCTACGCAGGTTGATGTGAACGTACATCCAACCAAGCAGGAAATAAAGTTTGAAGACGAAAAGATCGTATATGCCTTTGTGCAGGCTGCCGTGAAACATGCCCTGGCGCAGTTCAGCATAACTCCTACTTTGGATTTTGACCTTGATTCCTCCATTCAACAACTGGACTCGGTTCAAAAACCTTTTACGCAGGAAAAACAATCGGCAACCCAGTCCTCTTCTATCTTTCAAACATTTACAGAGGCTAACCAGGCACATAAGATAGAAGGAAGCGGGCTAAGGCATTGGAGTGATTTAAGGCACGAATCATCAGTCATGAGTCCTCAACCCAATGAAGATAAATTTGTTTCATTGGGCCGGAGATTTTTAGAATATGAGGAACAGGATTCATTCCCTGACCACAATTCAACATTCACTTCGCAGCACTCGGCATTCACTGCTCCAGAAGATTCAAAGCTCACACAATTACTGAACACTTATATCCTTGTTCCTTCCCATCAAGGATTTTTATTGGTTCATCAACAATCGGCACATGAGAGAGTAATTTATGAAAGATTGATCCTTGCCCTGCAAGGAAAACCAATAGCTACTCAGAGAAGCCTCTTTCCCGGTACAATTGAATTAACACCGGCTGATGCTGTATTGTTAAACGAATTGCTAACAGACCTTCAACAAATGGGGTATGCCATTGAGCCTTTTGGTAAAACAGCTTTTGTTATACAGGGCACACCAGCGGATATAGAGGGAGGAAATGAAAAATTAGTACTGGAAAAAATATTGGAGCAGTATAAACATTTCAATAGCGATTTAAAACTATCAAAAAGAGAAATGTTATTGCGTACCGTTGCCTGGCAACAAGCAATTAAAGCAGGTATTTCCTTAACGGAAAGAGAAATGCAAAATCTTATGGAAAACTTGTTTTCCTGCCTTCAACCCAATATTACTCCTTCAGGTCGCCCCACTTACCTGGAGTTCAAAAAAGAACAACTGGAAAAAATGTTTGGGCGATAAGTTCTGTATCTAAAGTTTCCCTGATTGCCAAAGCCTGAACCGAAGAATAAACTGTAAAGTCTGGTTTTTTTCTTCATCAACTGCACCATCCGGTCTTGTGTATTTAATGTAAGGCTGCAGGTCCATTGTATATCGTAATGCAAGCGAAAACCTTTTCCATTCATAATCGGCCTGTAACAAGAAATGTACCTGCGTTTTATATAGAAATGAATCTGTAAAATTTTTGACTGGTATGATTTGCTTATTAACGATTTCGGTCTGCGTTTGAAGGTTTCGGGTCTTTGTTTCCTGTTCAGTGATGGCCCGATAAAAGCGGCTGTATATTCCACCAATACCAACCGATAAACTGGGATAAACATAATAATTGAAACTTAAAGGCACCTGGTGATAATACGTCTTCTTCAGGCGTAATGTTGTTGTTGTAATATTACTGCCTGAAGAATCTAATTTCGTTTGCTGGCTATAAGAAAATTCCTTTAACGACTGTGCTGCTCCATACCTGAATTCGGCCTGCACAAACCAGTTTTCCTTTTTATGCAACCGAACATACACCGAAGGTATATAATCCGAAAAAGAGCCTTTTCTTCCATAAGAACTATAGGGAACAGCTGTTTGTCCTGCAATAGGAATTTGTTGCTGCTCTCCTATACCTGCGCTGAAATAAAAATCATTCCTGTTATGTTGAACTACTTTTTTCTCACTCGCTTTTGACTGCTCTGACACAATTGGAGTTCTTACTACGCTATCTTTTCCGGTGAGCCATTCTTTTTTGTCAGTAATTTTTGTCGGGTTATTTATTTCTCTGACGCTGAGTTTTTCGCTATTAAAGGTTGTAATACTTCCGGCTATAGGCTTCTCACTTTGTTTTTTAGTGTCCGCATTCCCTTTGTTTTTGCTTGTTTTGTTTACCGAAGTAATGCTGACTTTATTTGAATTCTTATGATCTGAAGTAAGCTTTTCCAAACTTGTTCTGCTTGGCGCTTCTTGACTTATTATTTCTGGACTTTCTCCGCTTAGGTGTTTTGAACCGTTCCGGGTTTGATCTTCTGTCGGCGTTTTATTTTGCTCTTTATTTGTCTGAGGTAAAGCTTTTTCTGTTTGTTTGGCTGTAGAATTCTCATTCCGCTGATTACGGGGCTGAACAACCAACCATATTCCGGCTGAAATAAACATTAATAAAAACGCCCAGCCTGCACAAGTTTTCAAGAATATCGGTGGCAGTATGCGATCATTATCGCGGTCGCTATCCAACATTTGCTCCATCTTTTGCCATGATGCTTCCTGGTCAGGCAAAGGCAGATCATTGAATTGCTTGTCTATTTCTTCGTATGGTAACCTGCTACTCATGAAATTTTAATTTTGGGCTCTTTTATCAATTCCTGCAAATTTTTTCTCGCCTCACTTAAGTGCCACTTACTCGTTCCTTCGCTGATGTTCAATATTTGTCCTATTTCCTTGTGAGTGTATCCTTCAAAGCTGTATAGGTTAAACACAGCCTGTGTTGCAGACGGCAACTTTCGCACTAACTGCAATAATTCATCTGCTTTCATTTTTCTGAATACTTCGGGATAAACATGTACCTGGATATCCTCATTCAATTCTTTAGTTTGTTCTAACTTTTGTTTTTGTTTTATAAAGTCAATACAGCTATTAATGACAACGGTACGAATCCAGGTATACAGGCTTGCCTGTCCCGAATCGTACCGTTGTATATTTTTAAAAACTTTTAAAAAACCATTGTTCAATACCTCAACAGCATCAGCATCATTTTTTGTATATCGTAAACAAAGCGTCATCATTGCCCTGTAATAGTTTTTGTATAACCTTTCCTGGGCTTTACGGTCACCATTTTTACAACCGGCAACAATAATATCAATATTCTCCAGTTCGTTACCCAAATACGGTTTTGATTTCACGAGGGAACATATTCCCGTTCAACACTTAAAAATTAGCGGCTTCGCCTAATCCTGAACGAAGCGGTTACATTATGCGTTACGTTTGATGCATCCTTGAACTGCCCGCTCAGACTTCCTTCATAAAATTCTCCCAAAGCCTGTGGAAAGTTGGTAATCGTTACATTAAATGGCTGTATCGGTGTCGGGTTACTAACGTTTTGCACATTTATACTTACCACAGGATAAACCCCCGCTGCATTTGTAGCATGGCTAAATTTAAATGAAATAGAGTTTACAGCACCTCCTGTCATATGGAACCCACTTATATAGGTTGTATGCGGTGTAATAGTGCCTTGTCCATCTGTGAAAGCCGTTAAGGAGTCAGTTGCTCCTATAGTATAAGGAGTTCCATCTAAATTGTAATTTATAAATTGTGCTGCAGACGTGCCACAGGCGATAACACCTACATTAGTCGTTGGCGCCGTTACGGCAACAGTTGAAGCAGTTCCCTGCTGTTGTGTCGAGGCATCAACTCCCAAAATCTGCGCACTGGTATTATTATTACAAAGAACATAATTAGTGGAAAAGTTGCCATTGGTATCAACGGCTGCATAATGTGTCCGGTTATTTATGCTAATGATGGCAAAGCCATTAGTCACATTGGTTCCTGAACAGGTCAACAACCTACCTTTTATAGTTACTACAGAACTTGTGGTTGACGGAATAGTAATTGCTCCCAGGCTTATATTCTGGTTTGACGCAGGAATATTTTGCGAATAGATCACACTTCCGCACGGATCTATTATCTGCAATACCAGGTCCATATTGATAGGAACAGGACCACTAACCTGTCCTAAAGAATCTGTGAACCCATGGGCAGAGCCATAATAATCCCCGGTAGCAGGTTTTACTATAATAGATACATGAACTAACGGCTTTCCATCAGCATTTTTAAAGGTAGCCGTGAAATTTACCGTTTTCAAAGGCAGGTCGCAGTTCCAATAGGTAAAATGCTTTACAGTTCCTACATAACTGGTTCCCTGCTTTGTTGCACTACCTTCCTCCTTCCAAAGGCCTGTAGATTGATCTACATACCATAATGGAATAGAGGCAGGTGCTGAAGATTGTGCGGCAGAAGGTATGGGTGTTGTAAGGGTTGCAACGGCGCCAGACTTGACCTGTAGTTTGTCACCCGTGGAAGACTCTAATTCAACTGCCATCATTCCATAAGAAGAGAGAAGCACTCTTTTGCCATCCTTATCATTTGCCATGAAAGAGCCGGGAACAGTTTCCCTTATATCAGGAGAAGTAGGATCAATATAGGCTGCATAAACATTTACGGTTCCTGAATAAGCACTGTTATTGGATGCAAGCACGATCCCATTTGCAGGTAAAGAAATTTTAGAACCGTTGGCAAGTGTTACGTCACCCCCAGCAGTTCCATTAATTGTTCCCGACAAATTTTTCCTAACCAGTTTTATAACTACCTGGTTTGTTCCAGATGTAGCACTAAAAACACGGTAAGAAGTAAAGTATCCTGTTTTTTCTGCCGTTACCAGGGCGGCATTTTTATCTAAGGAGGCACCATTTATACGGAAATAACCTTTAGCATCAGTGGTAGCTGTTTTAGACCCTACTTTAATTTGTACACCACTTGCCGGCTGATTGCTTTCGTCAATAATATTTCCCTGAAGGTTAGCGGTTAAAGCATCTGGAAGAACTACTCCCCCGGGGTCACCAGAGCCGACATAACCGACTTCTTTCTGGCATTGAAAGAAGATAACAGAGGCAAGAACTAAAATAGGAAAACGGTGAAGTGCTCTCATAAACAAGATTTTGGTGGCATATACTTATAAAAGCAGTAAAAGGTTGGGTAAGTTAGGATATTTTTTATGCAGCCCCTATTGTGGGCATCAATACTGATTTCTTAACCTTTCTATAAATATTTCGACGGCCCTTCTTACCGCCGTAGCAGAAGCCTGGTGATTATTAACCAGTACAGAAAAAATCAAAAGCTTGTCTTTCTTAGTATATAAAAAACCACTAAATGCCACCACTCCGGAAAGTGTTCCGGTCTTACCAAAGATGTAGCCAGTTTCAGCTTTATAATAATTGCTCAGTGTTCCTTCGTTACCAGTTGGCAAAATTTCTTTAACCCGTTCCATACCAAACTCCGTACGCATTTTATTC
>DAIQPL010000174.1:0-8533 GCA_036787395.1 Flavisolibacter sp.
AAATGACTTTCAACTTCAAGGCCTTGTTATGGATGAAGAAGATGGAGAAGTGTGGGAATGGCAATATTATCCCTAGGCCTTTTTATACGCACATCGCCGGTTAGTTAAGTAGTGACCTGTTCCTCTTCAAATATCACTTTTCCCGGCTAGGGGTCAAATCCGGTACAGCGCACAATATTTCGCAGGAATATTGACAACTTCCTCACAATCTGCCCTGATATTTTTTACAAATACTGGTTCTTTATAAATTGCAGGCATGCAGCAATATCTTAATCTTCTTCGGCATATATTAGATAACGGGGTTCAAAAAAGTGATCGTACTGGCACCGGTACTATCAGCTCCTTTGGTTATCAGGTGCGATTTGATTTGCAGCAAGGGTTCCCCTTGGTAACTACCAAGAAATTGCATTTGAAAAGTATTATTTATGAATTGCTTTGGTTTTTAAAAGGCGAAACCAACATTGCTTACCTGAAGGAAAACGGTGTGAGTATTTGGAACGAATGGGCAAACGGAGAAGGAGAACTGGGGCCTGTATATGGCAAACAGTGGCGTAGCTGGCAGGGAGCTAATGGAAGAACCATTGATCAAATCTCCGATGTCATCAGTGAGATCAAGACAAACCCCGACAGTCGGAGGTTGATTGTGAGTGCATGGAACGTTGGCGACCTTCCTGAAATGGCGCTCATGCCTTGTCATGCTTTATTTCAATTTTATGTAGCCGAAGGCAAATTGAGTTGCCAGTTGTACCAGAGAAGCGCAGATGTATTTTTAGGTGTGCCTTTTAATATTGCTTCTTATGCCCTTCTTACCATGATGATAGCGCAGGTTTGCAATCTTAAACCAGGTGACTTCATACATACATTTGGGGATGTGCACATTTATAATAATCATTTAGATCAGGTGCAATTGCAATTAGGCCGTAAACCTTTTCCATTGCCAGTTATAAAGTTAAATCCAACAATCAAAAATATTTTTGATTTTAAGTATGAAGATTTTGCTTTAGCGAACTACCAGTTTCACCCGGCTATTAAAGCCCCGGTTGCAGTTTAATTATGATCTTAAGTTTATTAGTAGCAGCTGACGAAAACAATGTTATTGGCAAAGACAATAAACTGCCGTGGCATTTACCAAGCGATCTTAAATATTTCAAAAACCAAACCTGGGGCATGCCTATCCTTATGGGGAGGAAAACTTTTGAATCTATTGGTAAGCCTTTGCAGGGAAGAAAAAGCATCGTGATTACCCGTAACGGTACTTGGCATCACCAAAACATAGATATAGTACATTCGGTAGAGGAAGCTATAAGTAAAGCAGAAGAATACGGAGTGAAAGAAGTTTTTGTAATTGGTGGTGCCGAAATTTTTAATACCGCTTTTCAACAGGCCGATCGTATTTATTTAACCAGGATTCACCACAGGTTTGAAGGCGATGTCTATTTTCCTGAAGTAGCTGCTACAAACTGGAAGCTGTTGCAGAGCCGCTTTTGTCCTCCAGATGAAAAAAATATATACGCACACACCTTCCAGGTATGGGAAAAGCATTAAGTCTACATTTGATAAGTGTATAGCTCGGCACAATTAGCAAAAAAATATATTCACTATTACCTAAATGCTTCCAATAGCGGAGGACATGGAATGCATTCGCCCTTTGTTTTTGATTTTATTTTAAACGTTCTGAATAATAAAAATGGATATAAGCCTCAATCATTTGTTGAGTCCCTTAGAAAAGAACTTCTATTGAACAAAGAGCTTTTAAAAATCGAAGATTTCGGTGCCGGATCAAGACTAAACTCTTCAAATGAAAAATCAGTTTCTGCATTAGCACGGCATGCTTTGAAGCCAAAAAAATATGCACAGCTTTTGTATCGGCTGGTAAGGCATTATCAACCCCAAACTATTATTGAATTAGGTACATCTTTAGGAATTACTACATCTTATTTAGCTACTGCAAACCCGTTCGGAAAAGTAATTACCTTAGAAGGCAGTGAAGCAATAGCACAAAAAGCGAAAACCAATTTTGAAAAGCTGGGCATTACTAATATACATTCCTTGCAGGGAAATTTTGATGCAGTTCTGCCAACAGTCCTCAGTAATATTACTTCAATTGACCTGGGTTATATCGACGGTAATCACAGGTACGAGCCGACGCTCAATTATTTCAATCAAATTCTTCAAAAAACCCATAGTGATTCTATTTTAGTATTTGACGATATTCATTGGAGTAAAGAGATGGAAAATGCATGGAAAGAAATTAAAGCCCATCCAGCTGTACAATATACTATCGATATATTTTTCCTGGGATTTGTATTTTTCAAAGAGGAGTTTAGAGTCAAACAACATTTTATGGTCCGGTTTTGAAAGCAACCAATTTTCCCCTAAATTGAACGCATGATCGTAGGTATTTTAAAAGAACCTCCAATCGAAACAAGAGTTTCTTTACTACCGGAAGGTGTTGCTCAGTTGACGAAAAATGGAATTAAAGTTTTAGTTGAAACAAGCGCAGGTTTTAAGGCTTCTGCTTCCGACAATGATTATGAAAAGGCAGGGGCCCGGATTGTATCCCCCCAGGAAATTATTTCATCTGCTGTTGTAATTCTCTCCACCCATCATCCGGTCTATCCAATAACCGGCTCACAGGTTTTGATTGGAATATACCAGCCATTGTTCAATCAACTGGCTATGCAGCAATGGGCACAGGAGGGGCTTACAGTATTTAGTTTAGATATGTTGCCACGTACTACCCGTGCACAAAGTATGGATGTACTTAGTTCGCAAGCTAATATTTCGGGATACAAAGCCGTATTGCAGGCGGCTAATCTTTATCCCCGGTACTTCCCAATGTTTATGACGGCAGCAGGAAGTATTGTTCCTGCAAAAGTGCTGATCCTGGGTGCAGGTGTAGCAGGCTTGCAAGCTATTGCTACGGCCAGGCGTTTGGGTGCAGTAGTAGAAGTATTTGATACACGGCCTGCTGTAAAGGAAGAGGTGATGAGCCTTGGTGCCAAGTTTGTGGAAGTGGAAGGAGCAGCCGATGCCACGAGGGCCGGTGGTTATGGAGTGGAGCAATCAGAAGAATACAAACAAAAACAACAAAAGAGAATTGCCGAAAGCATTGCCAAAGCAGATGTTGTTATAACAACGGCGCAAATACCAGGCAAGAAAGCTCCAACTCTAATTACAGAAGATATGCTGGATGCCATGCGCAATGGCTCTGTTATTGTAGACATTGCAGCGGCAACAGGCGGCAACACGCCCTTCACAAAAAATGAAGAGACGGTTATAAGAAATGGTGTAACCATCATCGGTGCTGGTAATCTTCCATCAACCATGCCGTCTGATGCCAGTAAATTATATGGGAAAAATATTCTCAACTTTTTACAACTGATCACTAAAGAAGGAGAATTGAATTTAAACTGGGAAGATGACCTTGTAAAAGGAAGTTGCGTTACACATGGCGGCCAGGTGGTGCATGAACGGGTAAAACAATTAGTTAGTTAAATAATAAGAAAATGGATAGTGTATTTACATGGATATCGGGCAATCAGCAAATTATTTACATTGTTATACTTATGATTTTTGTGGGCATTGAAGTTATTGGTCGTGTGCCAAGTGTATTGCATACTCCACTTATGAGTGGCGCCAATGCCATACACGGCGTAGTAATTATAGGTGCTATAATTGTAATGGGCAGGGCAGAAAGTCAAAACTATTTTGCTTTACTACTTGGCTTCTTGGCTGTGATCCTTGGTACGCTTAATGTGGTTGGGGGTTTTGTAGTAACTGACAGGATGTTGGAAATGTTTAAATCAAGAAAAAGAGGAAATACGAAAGACTAAATTCTCCGGGGATGAGAATTTAGAATTTCTATAATAGAATTTATATAATGAACTATAGCCTGCTTACTGTTATTTATTTGATTGCTTCCGTTACGTTTATTGTAGGATTGAAAATGTTGTCACATCCCGAGTCGGCACGAAGGGGAAATTTATTGGCAGCAGGAGGTATGTGCCTTGCAATTTTTGGAACCATTTTCCTTTATGAGGATTTGGACACCGGGGACCGACTTCATAATTACGGTTGGATCTTTGGAGGTTTACTTATTGGAGCTATTATCGGAACTTTTATTGCCAGGAAAGTGAAGATGACGGCTATGCCTGAAATGGTAAGCCTGTTCAATGGAATGGGCGGAGCGTGTGCAGCCTTGATCTCCATTGCTGAATTTAATCATTTTGCGTCGAGCAATTTTGCCTACCATATCATCCAGGAATTTCCGGGTGAGAACACAGTGAGTATGGAAGCGTTCGAACTTCCTTTACAAACTGCCACCATGCTTACTATTTTTCTTGGATTGATCATTGGGTCTGTTTCTTTTGCCGGCAGTATTATAGCCTGGGGAAAGTTAAATGGAAAGATCCGGGATAAATCATTTAAAGGCCAGCACATAGTTAACCTGGGGATACTGGCATTGATTATTGGGCTCACTATTTTTTTACTGGCAACTATTAGTTCTTCTTTTCA
This sequence comes from Flavisolibacter sp., assembly GCA_036787395.1. GTDB lineage: Bacteria > Bacteroidota > Bacteroidia > Chitinophagales > Chitinophagaceae > Flavisolibacter. Next base: position 4,519 of record DAIQPL010000174.1, read on the forward strand.
GGTGAATGATGGACAATTAATCAACACGGCTAAAAGAATCTCAATCGAAGGCTTAAATATTAAGCTTACTACTTCAGTTTATGTTCTTTTTTATCTCGTGTTTTTTTTGTCACTGTTGTACGGCGTATTATTTGTGCAGCCCATAGGGGGCGCTGATATGCCTGTTGTAATTTCATTACTTAATTCATTTACAGGAGTAGCAGCAGCTTGTGGCGGCTTTTTGTATGATAACAAAGTAATGTTGACAGGTGGAATATTGGTTGGTGCAGCAGGTACCTTACTTACCATTTTAATGTGTAAGGCTATGAACCGTTCTCTTGCCAATGTATTGCTTGGTTCTTTTGGCGCAAGTAAAGCACCGACAGATGCCAGTTCAAAAGAACAAGGTCCATTTAAAGAAATTAATGTCACAGACGCTGCACTGGTCATGGCCTATTCCAATAAAGTAATGATTGTTCCAGGTTATGGATTAGCAGTGGCACAGGCCCAGCACGCATGCCATGAATTAGAAAAGCTATTAAATGAAAAAGGGGTAGATGTGAAATATGCAATTCACCCGGTGGCTGGCCGAATGCCGGGGCACATGAATGTGTTGCTGGCCGAGGCGGATGTAAATTATGAGAAACTGGAAGAAATGGAGCAGGCCAACGAAGAGTTCTCTACTACGGATGTAGTACTGATATTAGGCGCCAATGATGTTGTAAACCCAGCTGCGAAAACAGATCCTGATTCTCCTATTTATGGAATGCCGATTCTGGATGTAGAATTAGCAAAAACGGTTATTGTAAATAAACGAAGCATGAAGCCCGGTTATGCAGGTATAGAAAATGAACTGTTCTTCCGGCCCAAAACTTCTATGTTGTTTGGAGACGCAAAAAAGGTATTGCAGGATTTAATTGCCGAGATCAAAAACCTCTAGCTCTCTCTACGGCTTTACTAATTGAGCTACTACAATGCCTGTTACAACTGCCAGGCTAAAACTAATTAATGTACCAATCAATAAATATTCGGTTTTTATTTCCAGGCGGTTCGGTTCATTAAACCGCAAAAGACTTTTAGCAGTAATCATTAAACCAACAGAAGCATATTGATGATTATAAATAAATACAAGGATAAGAATCCGTTCAATAATGCCAATCCATTTTCCTGCATTGCCTAAACTATCTGCATCCGGTAATTGATTTCTCCATTTTTTGGTTAATTGTCCAATCAGTATGCCGGAAGGCTGTGTAAGGAACACAAGAGATGTAATGAAAATCCAGGTGTTCCTGTTATTAATAGCATTCCATGCAGAGATAATATCCTCTGGATGCAGAAATGTCAGGTACCAGCACACTATAATAACAAGGAAATGCAAAGCCTGGTCAATCAAAAAATATTTGGTTTTATCAGGCTGGTAAGATTTCCAGCCGTCAATAAGAATATGCGTTACAAGAATGATCAATGCCACTACCCAATAGTGATAACCTATAAATAAAAGCGCTATCAAGGCAGTTGTAAGTCCGTGAATATATAGGTAACCGGAAGTGAAATGCCTGCTGCTCCTGCTTTGGATCCATTTGGTAGGTTGCAGCATAAAATCTGTAAGCAAGTGAGCGAGTATCAATTTTGTCAGCCAGATAATATAAATATCCATATTTATAGTTCAATTAAATTAACCAGTAACTGATATTCCATTAATAACTTTTCTATTTCAGGCCACCCGGCAGATTGTGTGTGTTTATGTATGGTTGCCTGCGATTTTTTCAATCGCCTGGCAGTTTCTACCTGCGTACGTTTCATCAATAATTCAGAAACCACCGATGCCTGCTTCGACGTCAACCGTTGGAAAAGATAATCAAGAAAATGTGCAATCACACCCAGGCCTAAATTAATTGTATGGTTTTTTTCATTGCAGGTGATAGCCAGGCGCTGGTTTGGTTTCATTTTATCAAATACCCGCCCCGATAAAACGAAGGCTTCATCTGTAGCTGTTCTCAAAGATTTTACAGGAAGCTTTACCTGGCCAATGCCTATACTGGCCCTGATATCGGTATCGGGCATAGAGGCTTGCGGTGAATGTTTCATAGCCACCGTTCTCATTTGAAGTAATAACCATAAAGCCTCAACCGGTGACTTTATACAAACCTGGAAACTGTCTCCCCTGAAAAATTCGTATTTGTGCTGTTCCAAAAGAACCAAAAGATTTTTCATAAGCTTTTTGGCATCCGTCTTTGATAGTTGCGTTGAATTAACAATATCCGCTGTGATGACGGCGCCTGGAGTCATGAATTCTTTTGGATCAAATATAGCCTAAAAAGGCGAATTTTTTAAATTATAGGCTAAAAAGGCGAATATGATTTATTATAGCCTAAATAGGCAATACTTAAATGCCGGCAGTTACTCAAAAGTTTTCTCATTAATTTTAGCAACATAAAAATTTTTCCAGGATGAAGCTTACCTTTTTTAGTACCCTGCTGTTACTTTTCATTTCTACCGCTCATGCTCAACAAAAACTAATTGGATTCACAGACGCCGGTTCCGCAAAACAAACGGGTTGGGAAAAGCAATTTGATGCGCAAATGAACCCACAAAATTTAGACATCTGGATGAAATTCCTGTCTTCGCATCCACATCATGTAGGTTCAGAACAAGGAAAGATAAATGCAGATTACATGGCCGGCCTGTTTCGGCAGTGGGGCTATCAGACAGAGATCAGTACTTATTATGTTTTATTTCCCACTCCCAAAATAAGACGACTGGAATTGCTAGGTTCCAAACCTTATAAGGCAATGTTGGAGGAACCCGCCCTGCCTGCAGACAAAACATCGGGACAAAAATCAGAACAATTGCCTCCTTATAATGCGTATTCAGCTGATGGAGATGTAACAGCAGAATTGGTGTTTGTAAACCGTGGTGTGCCTGCCGATTATGAAGAGCTGGAAAGAATGGGAGTTGATGTAAAAGGAAAAATAGTAATTGCAAAATATGGTGGTTCATGGCGAGGCATCAAGCCCAAAGTAGCTGCTGAACACGGCGCAATCGGTTGTCTTATTTATTCTGATCCTGCTGACGACGGATATACACAAGGTGACACTTATCCTGAAGGCCCCTTTCGTCGTAAAGACGGTGTGCAAAGAGGTTCTGTTATGGACATGCCGGTTTATCCGGGCGACCCCTTAACGCCTGGTATTGGCGCTACAAAAGACGCAAAAAGGCTGAACAGGAATGAGGCAACAACCATTATGAAAATTCCAGTGCTTCCTATTTCTTACGAAGATGCATTGCCACTGTTGCAATCTTTAGGAGGACAGGTGGTACCTGCTGCATGGAGAGGTGGTTTACCCATTACGTATCATACAGGCCCGGGAAAAGATAGGGTGCATTTAAAACTGGAGTTTAACTGGGATACAAAACCGGTTCATAATATAATTGCAAAAATGCCTGGTGCTGAATTTCCCGATCAGTGGGTTATCAGGGGAAATCACCACGACGCGTGGGTAAACGGTGCTGCAGATCCTTTAAGTGGAATGGTGGCCGAGCTGGAAGAAGCACGAACATTGGGTGAGCTGGTAAAAACAGGATATCGTTTAAAACGTACGGTTGTTTATTGTGCCTGGGACGGCGAAGAACCAGCCTTGCTTGGATCAACAGAATGGGCAGAAGATCATCAACAGGAATTAAAACAAAAGGCAGTGGCTTACATTAATTCCGACGGCAATGGCCGTGGATTTATTAATGCCAGCGGATCACACACCTTAGAACCTTTCTTCAACCAGGTAATGGATGATGTGATAGACCCTCAAACCGGTGTTTCTATAAAAGAAAGACGTTATGCCAAAACAATAGTAGATGCAGACAAAGCAGGTAGGACAAAATTGTTAGGAAACAAGTATATCAAGTTAGGAGCACTGGGAGCCGGCTCCGATTATTCCCCTTTTATCCAGCATATGGGCATTGCATCTATAAACCTGGGTTTTGGCGGAGAAGACCAGGGAGGAGAATACCATTCTATTTACGATTCTTATGATTTATT
>DAIQPL010000175.1:0-8526 GCA_036787395.1 Flavisolibacter sp.
CAATACCAGAAATCAGGCACTGCGCAAGATTATGAAGAGAAAGGAGGCTTCGGCTATACCTTGGGCATAGGTTACTCATACAAGTTAACGGAAAAAGGAAGCGGGGTATACAGCGCTTTTAAGTACAGGGGACTCCAGTACAAGTACAACGATCCGGTGCTACCTAAAACGATGACAAGCGAACGTTTAAGTCTTTCTATTGGTTGGCGCTTTTAGAGAGAATGCCTCGCTTACATGAATTGAATCAATTCGGAGCGTTGACAGTTGCCGCTCACGAGAAAGGTGTTGCTGTCATAGTGCAGTGGGCGCAAAGACTTTAGGGCACACCAACAACGGCGTACAAAGGGGCACGGCTTCCGATCTAAATTAATGAAAGATTGTGTTTAAAGCGCCTGGGCTTTGGCAAGGCAATCTTGTGCGTTTGTGGAATTTAGACAGCCTTCCATTCAACATTGCATTTAAACTGCACAACTTTATTAAGTATAAACTTCGGAGGTGTTATCCTCTTTAAATAAAGGCTTATCTGCTTTAACCAATAGCCAGGATAAAGAACCAATAACCAATAAAGCAGCTGTTAAATAAAGGGGTGCATTGAAATTGTGCGTGGTATCAACAATGTTTCCAAATGTAGCTGCAAGAAAAAAAGCGCCAATCTGGCCAACGAAATTCATAAGCCCATATAACGTTGCAACTCTTTTACCACCGATATCAATACATGCCGATACAGCACAAATAATGCTGTGCCATAAAAAGAAGTTCCCGGTAAAAAAACAAATAATTACTACCGAGTTGTTTGAAGTCATGGCAGCAACTAGAAATGCTATGGCCATCATGCCTACAGCTATCACACCGCAAATTTTTCGCCCGGTTCGCAATCCTTTTCGTTTCACTATCCAGTCAATCAGGAAACCTGCAATTAAAGCACTGAGTCCGCCAATAATGAATAACCAGGACGTAACCAATTTCATTCCACTTTCAGAAAACTGTCTTCCTTCTTGTAGGTAAACAGGCATCCAGGCTACAAAAAAATATAAAGCCCATTGAGTTGAAAAAAAAGAAACAAGCAAGCCCCAAACACTTTGGTTTTTTAGCACTTTTCCCCACTGGAAAATATTCTGATGAGTGTTAATAATCCGGTTCTTCTCAATATAATTTATTTCATCTTTCGAAATTCCTTTCATTTCAGAGGGGTTATTTCTAAACCAAAATATGCATACAGCCACCCACAAAAGCCCTATTAATCCATTTATATAAAAAGTGGTACGCCAACCATATACAGCAGCAATGGGTATAACTATGAGTGGTGCAATTGCAGCTCCGGCATTTGAGCCAATGGTAAACCATGAAACCCCGCGGGAGATTTCATTAGCAGGGAACCAACGGGCAACAGTGGCGCCAGAATTAGGATATGCTCCTGATTCGCCAACGCCAAACAAAAAGCGAACAAAAAGCAAAGAGATAAGCCCTGTTGTAAAACCGGTGAGCACTGTAAATAATGACCACCATAAAACAATACGGATTAAAACTGCCCTTTGGCCAATTCTGTCGCCAAGTATACCAGATGGAATTTCAAATAACGCATACGCCAGCGAAAAAGAAGCCAACACCCAACCAAATTGTGCATTGGTTAAATTAAATTCGGATTTTATTCTTACCCCAACCAGCGATATACAAATCCGGTCGAGATAAGTAATTAAAGTCAAAAAGAAAAGAAATAGCAATACGCGGTATCGATATGGAATTTTTTGGCTCATAAATCTGCCAACTAAAAATTTATCATAAAGGTTTTATTACTGTAGCCTAAAAAAGCTTTTGAATACAACCGGCGTGACGCACAACATTTAATTGCCATTACAAATTAATGTGATTCCCTTTACTTTCAAGCCCCTTCTTTCCGCCGTATTAAATTAAACTGGCGGCACACATAATGCGGTAAGTTGATTAATGTTGTTAGATAGCACTTGTTATTTAGCCGCTATTGCAGCTATTGGTGGCAGCTTATTTGAACCAGCTGGGAATACTTACTTTTATAAAGTTGCTTGTTTCTTCCATTGTTGTCGTTACAGCTTTTCCTTTAACCTGAAAACGAAAATAAAAATTGTTGATTCTGCAAAGCTGATTAAGATGTAAAATCAAGTCATTTTCATTTCCAAAACATGCCTTAAGTGCAACTGGAAGTTGCAGTGTTGAGTCAAAGCTCAAAGCATAAGTGTTTGTACTAAATACAAAGTGATGTTTTTCTTTTGAACCATTTTTATAAAACACAACGGCTCCTTTCACTTTTGAAGTAAAGTCAAATTGCATCGAATCCATCCCAGCAATATTGTTTCCAAAAGCTATTGTTCTTTTGTTTAGTTTTTGAATTATGTTTTCCTTCATTTTTGCCGGTTCGAATGATGGTGCAGAAGCAATTTTTTTTATTGTAATTTTTAATTTGTTGTAATCGCTCCGATTCTTTTGTAAGTCCTTATCTGCTTTAATGGATTCAAAAATGTACTTACCGATGGCGTCGGCGTCAAATTCACCGCCCAGCATAATAACAACCATGTTTTTGGAAGGAATAACGGAAATGGTTTGCCGTCCTCTTCCGGCTGCCTCATAATAGCCAACTTTATCGTTTGTCCACCATCCATAGCCATACCCTTTATCATCCGGTAACTTGCTTAACGTTTGCAACGATTTTTTCATCCATTGTTCTGGAACAATTTGCTTGCCGTGCCATTTACCGCCGTCTAAAACCATCTGTCCTATTTTAGCCATATCTAGCGGGTATAAAAACAAATCTCCCCATCCGTGATTCATCTCTTTATAGTTCGTGAGCCATTTTGAATTTGAAATTTGTAATGGTTGAAACAAATACTTTTTTGCAAACTCGTGCGGTGTCAGCTTTGTAGCTCTATAAATAATTTCTCCTAAAAGATAAAAGTTGCAGCTGCAGTAAGAAAAAGCCACACCGGGTTTTGAAGTCATCGGTAGATTAAAGATAAATGTTACCCAATCCTTGCTTATTCTCATATTGCTTAACGCCTTCTCACCGTCTCCAACGCCGCAATCAAACCCTGACCTCATTGTTACCAGGTCTTTGATTTTTAACAAATCTAAAAGGCGGTTATGTGCATTGACTTCAGGAAAAAATTGAAGCACAAGTTCGTTTTCATGTTTAATAAACCCTTTGTCAATTACAATTCCCATTAAAATAGAAATCAAACTTTTCGTTATGGAAGCTACATCGTGTAGGTATTGAGAGTCGTACGGATAAATGTCTGTAGCTAAAACAGTTTGATTGTTTCTGATAATGGTAAGGTGATGTATGTTTTGATTTGTGTTCATAATAAAAAGCAACATACTATCCAAAACAGAAGAATTTATACCTTGTTGTTCGGGGGAACTTATAGGAAATGTTTCTAAAAGTTTAGCATTTTGTCCCATTGTACTAAATGGAAATAGGCAAAAATGCAGAAGGATAACAACCAAAAATCGTAGAGCTTTCATGAATGGATGATTGAAATTCCGCACAATGGAAAAGGGCTTGCCGATGTACCGGCATGGCTTTCCGTCAGCCTAAATTTATCACTAAAATTCAATAGAATTTAAATTGAAACGACTGCTCATAAGGAGCCTAAGTTATAAAAGGTAAGTACAAAGGAAACCATGCAATGCCGACAGACAATTTTTACATCTGCAGCAAGAATTTTGTGCTGTACCCGAAAAATCACCCGTTGCCCTTGTGTACCAATTTAATCTTCTGAACCGGAATGAAGTAATTTTATAACATGCCTCTGCCAACACTTTTCATAGGAACGCATGTTGTGCGTTGGTCCTTCTAATTTTTCTCAAATTGTTTAAGCACAATCATTGTACAGTTTGAAGTAGAATCGTGTCTTAAATGAATAATTGATTGATAGGCGGGATCGTTGTAAAAACTATTTACAGCCTCTTCTGACGGAAATTCTACTATAGCATTCATTGTTCTCGGTACCCCCTCTAAGGCTTTTGGAGTTGTGTCCATGGCTAAAACTTTTGCACCAAATTTCACAAGCAGCTTAGCTACCTGTGGCGGATATTCTTTAAATGTTTCAAAGTCATGAATATCATATGCGTTTACTACATATACTGGCATTGTCTTCTTTTTAGTTACTAATAAATAACCTAATCTTTCTGAATGAGAATGTCAAAAATTCTACTTTAAACGAATGGTAGGATTAAAGGAAACAAATTTTGTTCCGGCATACATTGAGGGAGATGACGCACAACGATCCGGTAGGCTGCAGGTGGGTCATTTTATGATGCTCAGCCGGGAGCTGCAGATTGGTTTTTTATTGTTGAAGGTAAGAACTTTTGCCTGGCCTTATTCGTGGGGCACGAACGGCTCTTGATAGTAGCATACAGCCGAAGTTTCAACCACCGGCCCTACTTGCAGCAATACTTTTGTTGTGTGTAGTGGTCATTTACCAATTAAGAAATTGTAAATTGATTGATAAATTAAATTGCCATGCCTGGTAAGGTTTTGTATATAAGTCTTGTGCTTATACTAACATTTTCTTTCTTTCGGGGAACAAGCCAAATGCGCGACAGTATGAACCGACTAACCGCCCGGGAAAAAACCAATTTGGATATTGTAATCCAGTTTCATTCGGGCAGCGGATATATAAAAAAATTTATCGAATCCGGCAAAATGTCCGAAGATGTAGCATGGTTTGTGCCCGGGCAAAAAGCAATCCTGCCTTTTGCCGGTCTTTGGAAGGGCGTTGCCGGAATTACAGAGTTTAGTCGTCTGTTAGACTCCACCATGCGTTATGATAAAGTAGAAATAAAAGAATACGTCGTTGACGGAGATCGGGTTGCCGCCATTTTCTGGGCCGAAGGAATAGCGAAGGGAACCGGGAAGCCTTTTAAAAGTGAAGTTTTAAGGCTTTATACATTTAAAGACGGAAAGATTATCGAAGTCCGTAATTTTTATGATACCGCCTCTTACGTATCTGCTGTGTCAATGTAACCGAGCACTAAATAGCATTTTGCACAGCGTTCAGGGCTGCCGCTGTGGAGGCATTCATTGTTCGTCCAGTAGTTATTACTTTATTTTGAGGCCACTGAAAAATAAAAACCGAACGTACATACCGGTTATATTACTTTTTGAAAGCAGTTGTGCAACCGCCACCCTGTTAGCGGAATCAGGTTGAGGGTTCAACTTTTGTATTCAGTCCATAGTTAAAACCGTAAATGACAGGCTGCAAATTTTGTTCACTTTCTATCCAGTCCAGGGGTAAAAAAGAAAGATGCCTGCCGTAAGTTAAAAATTCAACCAAATGTTGGAAGGTTTGCGGCCGACTGCACCGTTTTACTAACAATAACTCTATGCGGGGTTGGGCCTTCAATGCCGCCGGCGCCCCATGCCTTATAGACTAATTCCTGTATCTCAAAATTTACTACCCAGTAATCTCCCTGCTTACAGTAGGGGCGTACAGCAAGCGTTATCATACCATCTCCAATTTTTTGTACAGCTACTTCAGGTGCGGGATCTTTCAATACTTTATCGTGTGTAAGCATTGCTTCAATCGCCACTCTCCGGGCTTTGTCAATGTCCATATTTGGTGCAATAGCAAGGTTGATATCTACACGTAAATAACCGGCCGTGGTATAGTTTATAATAATCCCGGTACTCAAAGGACCGTTTGGAACAATGATCGTCTTGTTTTCGGCTGAAAGCAATGTGGTGGAGAAAATACCAATGTGTTGCACACCACCAATCGCTCCCTGGGCCTCTATAAGATCTCCAACTTTAAATGGCTTAAAGATCAGCATCATTACTCCGCCGGCAAGATTGCCAAGGCTACCATTTAGTGCCGCACCAATGGCAAGCCCTGCACCCGCTAACAACGCGGCAAAAGAGGTTGTATTGATGCCAATCATGCCAGCCACTGTTATGATCAATAGCACATTGAGTATTCCCTTGAACAGGCTTAATAAAAAACTTTGCAGGGAGGAATCATACAGGCGGCGGGCCATGATTTTGCTAAGCATTTTATGAACCAGCCTGATTAGCCAAAGTCCAACAATAAGAACGATCAAAGCGCCTGCTAAACTTGGCGCCAGGGCAACTACCTGGTCTTTTAATTGCTGTAACCAGTTACCCGCTGACTTTAAAGAGACTTGCAGGAGTGTTTGCATTTTCAATGAATAAAAGAGATGGTTTTTATGGCAAAAATGCCAGCCTTATTTAAGGACACGACAGCCTGAACCTATCCTCCCCCAGTTTAGTTTTTTTTCTTGTTTGAGTATAGTTGCCACTTGAGAAAGGAACGAGGGTAAATAGTGCAAACCGCAGCGATCTGCTCACGCCGCATCAATGTAGCTTTTTGATTGAAACGGCGTAGGGGTCAAAAGAAAGCTTATTCTTTTTAAGAAGATCTTTATTCGGGATTGCCCATCCAAAGTCCGCTTGATTTGTATCAGAGAATACAACCTGGTATGTTTTGCCTCTCTCAAAAAACTTTTCCTTATAGAACTCGGGACAAGTAATGATTATTTCAATGTTCTTTTTGGGGTACGACATTCCGCTGAGGTCGATAATATCAAAATCTACAACAGTGCCCCAAGCGATTGTACCACAATGAGGAGCCATCTGAACTTTAGTTTTTATTTTTCCTGTCAACTGGAGTTTATTTTCACGAATAGAGTCCTTTTGGCTACATGCGTTAAGTCCGATTATTAATAAGAATGTTGTAAGAAGGGATTGTTTCATCAGTTGCGGCTAACGAGCTGTTGCGTTCGTTGTTTTTCTTCGGTTAAATTTGTCCTTTATAATTTGCGTCAAAATCTACCATCCATTCAATTCCATATTTGTCTCTAAACATACCAAAGTATGAACCCCAGGGACTGTCGTCAATAGGCATTTCAATTTGTCCACCTGCTGAAAGCCCGTTAAATAATTTGTCGGCTTCTTCTTTGCTTTCTGCACTGATTGAAATTTTACTTCTATTTTCATTTTCGTTTGTTCGTCCCATACTTTCTGGAACATCATTTGCCATCAAAATGTTTTTGCCAATAGGCAAAGCAATATGCATTATTTTATTAGCTTCATTTTCTGCTACAGGAAATTCAGCACTTGCCAGGTCTTTGAAACGCATAATTTTTGCGAACTCTCCGCCAAATACTGATTTGTAAAAGTTGAATGCTTCTTCTGCATTTCCGTTGAAGTTAATGTGAGGATTAATAAGTGCCATAATTTTATTTATTTAATTCTTGGTTTCTATTCTATTTTGTATTGCTTCTTTTAGTATTTCTAAATTAATATCCTTTATAGATCTAAAGGTGATGCCATAACTACCAACTTTTGCTTTGCCGATAGTTTTACCGTATCTGTCTATTAAGAACTTTTTGTCGTCGATACCCATTATATGAACTGCAAGTCCAGTTGGGTTGACTAATAACCCAATTCTGAAAAATTCTCTACTGCTTCCGTCTTTATAAGTTATAGTGTAATTTCCATAACCAATAGTCGGGTGAGCTACTTGTTTACCATCTTCATTTTTCCCATCAAAATACCATTGTTTACAGTTGGGCATCATTTTAAGAATGAGACTATGCAACTCTTGCATTTCACTATGCTTTGGCTCGGTTTGACTTTTGATGTATTCTTTTATTTGACCTTTTATTTCCATCTTGTAATTTAGATTTTGATAGCGGCAGGCGTTGCTATTCAATGAATCAACTACCTGCAAGTGCTTGTTTGCTTAATGCGGTATCCAGATAAGTGGTTATTTCCTGAAGCTTTTCATTATCAAACCGAAAAACCTCGCAATATATTTGGTTGTACGGTTTTCCTTTTATAGTCTTAGCTTCTCCTGTGCTTTCAATTACAACGTAATTGCCTTCGCTAATGATATTCTTTATCTTAATGACGGGAAAACTTTGAAGCTGTGCCATCTTAGATACCTCAAGCACTTGTTCTTTACCTACAATCGTGTCATCTCCCAGAATGTTCCACTTTATATCTTCAGCCAGATACGCTTCAGAAAACCTAAGGTTGCCCTTAGCAAATTGCTCGCTGATTTTTTTCAGAAGTTGCTTATTGGATGTCATAAAATCTTTTTATTACTAAATCCATGTATTGTACTGTACGAGTAAAACACTTGTTTCGTATTGTGGTGGTCAAAGTTCGTTAGCTTATGTTGTATGGGAGAGGTGTTAATGCGACAATATTAAGGGCATTTGCGTCATGCCTTCAAAACTGCTGCTTGCCGCTAACGGCAGACTGTCTAAAAACTCAAGGAAATTACAAATGTATTCGGACAGGTGATGGAATAGGTTTTCATTTAATTCTCATCACCTTCATTTTAGTTTTTAGACAGTTTGACGGTTTGGGGCTTTGCGCTGCTGGGGAATATTACTTCCGTCAACCCCGGCTAACTGACGATTAAAATAGAAATAAAAGCTGATGATTTGTACTTAGCTCAAAGTTGTTTGTCCTGCCTGAACAAATGCTTAGCAATGCCGCATTTGCTGAACCAAGGCTTCTGTCGCCTC
>DAIQPL010000176.1:0-8492 GCA_036787395.1 Flavisolibacter sp.
AGTCTGATTTAACAGACTATTTACAACTGTATGGCGATCTTGCGACCAAGTAATTTTTTCATCCTGCTTTAATATTTATTTGTGAAGAATCTCCCTTCGTTCTTTTTCATTGCGGCTTTATTTATAACCGGCTTTACATCCTGTAAAAAAATTAACGAGGCCACTGACCTGGGAGATGAGCTCATTCCTGTGGTTGATAATGTGAATACCTTTGAAGTTGCGCTAAACACCATAACGGATAATCGCTTGTATAATGACACTACCAAAGTTGGATATGGCGATTATGTAGCAGCAGGAGATATTACTGATCCTGAATTTGGGCAAACACATGCAAATTTTTATTTTAATATTCTTCCTTCTTCCCTTGGTGTTAATCCATTTATTAATAAAGACACGGCAAGAGTAATAGATTCTGTGGTTCTTTCTTTAGCGTACCAGGGAGCATATGGAGATACATCAAGCGGTACTCAAACGTTAAGGGTTTTCGAAATCGATCCAAACATCCCGTTCAGGGCGGATACTCCTCTGTACAAGTATGCTGACCCTACAACTGAGTTTGCAACCGCCGGTTCTGAACTCGGATCAAAAACGTTTTCAATTAACAGCCTGGATGATACAATCAAAATAATTAGGAAAGACACTGCAAAAGTGGCTAATGTGGTTCGTATAAAATTGCAAAACTCATTGGGGGAACGATTTGCACAATACGACGTGACAAATGGTCCCTTAGGAGGCTATTATAATGATACTACAAGAGGTGTTATACCCGGTGCTAATTTCAGAAAACTGTTCAAGGGCCTTGCCATTAAATCAGACAATAGCGGAAATGTTTTGACATATTTCAGTCTTGTGAACACAGCTAAAACTAAACTCACTATTTATTATAAAATTGTTCATGGCAACGGTACCATCGATACTTTATCCACTGACTTTTATCATTCCACATCAGGGCAGTCAAACTTTATTAAAAGAACACCTGGGGGCAATTGGTCAAATTATTTGAACAATGGCTTATCCTCAGATGATAAGATTTATTTGCAATCTTCTCCATCCGGTTCTTATGCTTCTGTTTTAATTCCTGAACTTGCCACCCTTGGAAACAAGGTAGTCCACAAGGCTGAACTTATTGTCACAAAAATTTCTTCTCCATTAGAAGATAAATTTTTTCCACCTGCACAATTGTTTCTTGACAGAACAAATAGCGAGACGCCTGATACTTCTTTTTTACTTTATAGAGATCTGGCACCGCTGCAAGACGGTTCGCTTGACTTTAATACGTTTGGCGGCTTCCTTAAGTCTGGTGAATACCGTTTTAATATAACACGATTTGTACAAGGTGTTCTTACCCGCCATGAACCGATAGATACATTAAGATTGTATGCTCCGTTCAGAACCACCAACTTTGCCCCGGCTTTTTCTGGCAATGCCAGCTTTGAAGTTCTGGATAGGATAGCTGGAGGCCGTGTAGTACTTGCAGGAGGCAATTACCTGGCAAATCCAGGGCAGCGTCTTAAGCTGCGGATAATTTATTCCAACCTATAATAAAACGGGGTGCTATATTTGCACCCGATTTTGATTTTTAATCATAACTAATCTCTTTTATTTCATGGCTTATTTATTTACATCAGAAAGTGTATCAGAAGGTCACCCTGACAAAGTAGCTGACCAGATTTCCGATGCTTTGATCGACCACTTTTTAGCTTTTGATCCTAATTCAAAGGTTGCCTGTGAAACGCTGGTTACAACAGGCCAGGTAGTTTTAGCGGGAGAAGTAAAATCTAAGGCTTATTTAGATGTACAGGAGATTGCCCGCCAGGTTATTCGCAAAATTGGTTATACTAAAAGCGAATATATGTTTGAGGCTAATTCCTGTGGTATCCTTTCTGCTATTCATGAACAATCATCTGATATCAACCAGGGTGTAGATAAAAAGAAAAAAGAGGAACAAGGTGCAGGTGACCAGGGAATGATGTTTGGTTATGCCAGCAATGAAACAGAAGATTATATGCCCCTGGCATTAGACCTTGCTCATAAAATTCTACAGGAGCTTGCCACACTTCGCAGGGAAAATAAACAGGTTAAATATCTTAGGCCTGATGCGAAAAGCCAGGTGACACTGGAATATGATGACAACAATCGTCCTGCACGTATTGATGCGATCGTGGTATCTACACAGCATGATGATTTTGGTACAGACGTTAAGATGCAGGAACAAATTAAAAAGGATATCATCAATATCCTGATCCCCCGTGTAAAAGCAAAATATAAAAAATACGCTAAGCTTTTTAATAATGATATCAAATATCATATCAACCCCACCGGCAAATTTGTTATTGGCGGACCTCATGGCGATACCGGTTTGACGGGCCGCAAGATTATCGTTGACACTTACGGAGGTAAAGGAGCACACGGCGGAGGCGCTTTCAGTGGAAAAGATCCCTCAAAGGTTGACCGGTCTGCTGCATATGCAACGCGTCACATTGCAAAAAACCTGGTAGCTGCAGGTATCTGTGATGAAATTCTTGTACAGGTTTCTTATGCTATAGGTGTTGCTCAGCCTACCAGTGTTAATGTGAATACATTTGGTTCTGCAAAGGTGGAATTAAGCGATGGTGAGATTGCCAAGATTGTTGAAGGCGTTTTTGATATGCGTCCGTATTTTATTGAGCAGCGACTGAAACTGCGTAACCCAATCTATAGTGAAACGGCTGCTTACGGACACATGGGCCGTAAGCCGGAAGTAGTGACAAAAGAGTTCTCTACTCCGGATGGTAAAGTAATAAAAAAGAAAGTTGAATTATTTACCTGGGAAAAACTTGATTATGTTCCAAAAGTGAAAAAGGCTTTTGGTGTTAAATAAATTTCACGTCACATTCACAAACCCCTGTTAACTATGACAGGGGTTTTTTATTTTGAAATATGAAACGAACCTGGCTGATATCATTTCTCGTTTTATTGGTAATGATTTTTATCATGCGTTGGCAAGGGCAGTCTCTAATAACGCCTGTAAGTCCCAGGGGCATAATTGATTTAGAATTTGCACGAACCGCAGAAAGGCTTGGACAATTGCAATTGTTTTTACCCGCCGGAAGCGTGTATTTAAATATTTTGCTTGATTTCTTTTTCATTGCTGCATACACCTGGTTCTTTATTGCGGGATGTAAATATGTAAAACAAAAAATCAAGCTAGGAATGTGGAGTGACCGCTTTATGTCACTTGCTGTCGCAGCTGCCTGTTTTGATGTGTGTGAAAACTTCCTTATGCTACTGACTTTTAAAGGAAAATTCAGTCTCGCTGTGTTAGAAATTGTCTTTTATTGTGCAGCTATTAAATTTATCCTGGCGGCCCTTATTGTTCTATACCTTCTTATAACGTTGCCAATTGCCCTGCTTTATAAGAAAAGAACAATAATCTCTTAGTTATCGCAGTTTGTTGGACTGGCGTTACTTTTGACGAGTGAAAAATTTCAGACCTCAGCATAGACCAAAAAAAAGCTCACTAATTGTTGGAAGGAAGGCTATTATAGAAGCCATAGAAACAGGAAAGATTCTTGATAGGGTTTATTTAAATAATAAAGCGTCCGGCGATATAGTAAACCATATAAGAAGCCTGGCTAACCAAAACAACATCCCGGTCAATTATGTTCCGGCTGAAAAGTTAAACAGTTTCAATATTGAAAACCACGAAGGTTGTGTTGCTATCATTTCAAGAGTGCTTTATCACAACTTGCAGGAAATTATTTCGTGGGTGGTCGAAAAAGGCGAATCGCCTCTTTTATTAATACTGGACGGTATAACCGATGTAAGAAACATTGGAGGTATTGCCAGAACAGCTTTTAGCACAGGTGTCCACGCTATTATTATACCCGATAAAGGAGTTGGAGCATTAAATGAAGATGCTGTACTTACATCTGCAGGAGCGCTGGAGAAAATTCCAATCTGCAGGGTAACCAGCTTGATGAAAACAGTTGATGAATTACATCTCAATGGTATTAGAGTTCTGGCCAGTGAAATGACTGCTGATAAAAATGTTTTTGCCGTAGATTTTAAAGACCCGCTAGCCATTATTATGGGAAGTGAGGAAAAGGGGATTTATCCTGCGCTCATGAAAGTTTGTGACGAAAAATTTAAAATACCTATGGCTGGTAATTTTGAATCTCTAAATGTATCGGTAGCCACCGGCATCATTTTATATGAAGCCATGAAACAAAGAATGCAGTCATGAGTTCAGTATTTCAATTGATAGAATGTCCGAGGGATGCTATGCAAGGGTGGAAACATTTTATTTCTACGGAACAAAAGACGGAGTATATTAATTCTTTGTTAGAGGTTGGGTTTGATACAATAGATTTCGGGTCTTTTGTCTCCTCTAAAGTTATTCCACAAATGGCCGATACCAAAGAAGTACTAAAGGGCCTGCAAGTTGATAAGTCGAAAACCAAACTCCTTGCCATTGTAGCGAATACACGCGGAGCTGAGGAGGCTGTAGTTTGTGAAAAAATAACTTACCTGGGATTTCCCTTTTCAATTTCACCTTCTTTTCAATTGCGTAATACCAATAGTACAATAGTTAAAAGTTTATATAAAGTAGAAGAAATTCAGAACCTGTGTTCAAAGAATAATAAGAAGCTGGTAGTTTATCTCAGTATGGGCTTTGGTAATCCTTATGGCGATGAATATAATGAAGAGATTTTGTTGAAGTGGGCAGATGAATTGATAAATAGAGAAATTAAAATTATTTCTTTGGCTGATACAGTAGGACTAGCAACGCCTCAACAAATATCTGCAGCACTAAATAACCTCATACCTCAATATCCCAACACCTCGTTCGGAGTACATCTTCATTCTTCAGCGGCAAATTGGAAAGATAAACTTGAAGCTGCGGTAAATGCTGGGTGTACACGATTTGACGGAGCACTCAAAGGAATTGGGGGATGCCCTATGGCAGGAGATGACCTGGTAGGAAACATGAACACAGAACTTATGGTTTCTTATCTGGAAGAAAAGAAATTGATAAAAGGCTTAAATAAAGATGCCCTGCAAAAAAGCCTGGAATTGGCATCAAGAATATTTGTGTAATTCTTCTTAATACATGCTAGGCATATGAAGTTTCACTACGAGTTTGACATAAAAAAACTTTCACAAGGCATCACGCACCAGCATAAAATGCTATTAATCGGTTCTTGTTTTACAGAGAATATAGGAGAGAAGCTAAAGAAATATAAATTCAATGTGCTTGAAAATCCAAACGGAATTTTATTTAACCCGGTCAGCGTGTCTGAGGCCGTTACGGGTTACATCGAGAACATTAAGCTGAACGCCCAAGACCTGTTTTGTTTTAATGAAGGATGGCATAGTTGGAAACATCACAGCCGTTTTTCGGGGCTAACTGCTGACGAAGCCATAACCAAGATTAATGTATCCACAGAAAAAGCGCATAATTACTTAAAGGAGTGTGATTATGTGATGATTACCCTGGGTTCAGCTTGGATATATACTTTAACTGAACATGCAATTAATGGCTTAATTGGTTCTGTTGCTGCCAATAACCACAAAGCTCCTTCAGATTGGTTTCACAGAGGGTTAATGACAATAGAGGAAATTGTGCAAGTTCTGGACAACATGGTTCACCGGCTGTTCTTGTTTAATAAAAAACTAAAAATTATTTTTACTATAAGCCCCGTCAGGCATTTGCGGGAAGGAGTAATAGAGAATAACAGAAGTAAAGCGTTACTCATTCATACAGTACACCACCTTGTAGACAAATTTGAACGTCTTTATTATTTTCCTGCTTATGAGTTAGTTATCGATGATCTACGCGATTACCGTTTTTATGCAGAAGACCTCGTACACCCTAATTATTTTGCCACAGAATATGTTTGGGAAAAATTTGTTGATGCCTGCACAAATGAAAACACCCGGACAATCATGGAAGAGATACATTCAATTAACCTGGCTTTTAGACATAAGCCTTTTAATTCTACTTCAGATCAACATAAAAAATTTCTTCAGTCTTTTTATAAAAAAACAATGAAGCTAAAAGACGAATGCCCTGACCTGGATATGGAAAAAGAACTTACATATTTCAGTACTGAGCCGCAGAAGTAAAATAAATTTTTACAATTCAATGGATTCTATCACCCCGTACGTCTAATGTTTTTATTATTTCTGATTCATAACGAAGCCATTCTTTCCAACGTCTGCGCACTTTTTCCTTGTCAATATAGCTTTCTGCTAATTCAATAAATAAGGTATAATGGCCTGCTTCGCTTTCCATAAAGCGGCGATAAAATTTACGCAGGTACTCATCTTTTAAATCTTCACTAAGCCTTTTAAAACGTTCACAGCTTCGAGCTTCAATCATAGCCATCATTAATAACTGGTCTAACAGTCTTCCTTCCTCGGCGCCACCAGTTTGACAAAACTTACCCAAAGCATTTACATATTCATCTTTCCGTTGTCTGCCCAATTTTAAATTCCGCTTTTGCAACTCAGCCAAAACCAGCCGGAAATGTCCCCATTCTTCGGTAACAATAGGCGCTAATTCTGTGACCAGTTTTTCTTTTTGGTTATACCGTTGAATGAGCGAAATGCATGCGGTGGCCGCCTTTTGTTCACAATAGGCATGATCAGTCAGTACTTCTTCCAATGTTTTTTCTGCCAGGTTTACCCAGCGGGGATCAGTTGGAAGTTGAAGACCCAGTATAGCCTTTGTATCGAACGATAGCTCATTTTGATCCATTGTGCAAAAATAAGAGACGTGGTGAAGCTCAGTAGTGTACCTATTTGTACAAGTGTGCGACGCAAGTAAAGTTTAATAGTGGAATTTAAGTTGGCTGACAAATCTTAACTACTTGCTAAATGGCAGATTCCGCCTTGTTTTTGGGGCGAATTCCCTTATTTTTGCCGCCAAAATATATACAAGTATCTAATCGGATGCAATTCTAAAAAATCTACGATGTCATTAACTAAAGAAAAAAAAGCTGGGATCTTCGCTAATTTTGGCGGAGCTGAAACCAACACCGGTTCTATTGAGGGTCAGATTGCGTTATTAACAGAACGCATTGCTCAAATTTCTTCTCACCTGCAGCAAAACAAAAAAGATTTCTCTACACACCGCGGTTTAATGCAACTGGTAGGTAAGCGCCGCCGCTTATTGAACTACTTGCAGAGACATAATCTGCAAAGCTACCGCTCATTAATTGAGAAACTAGGCATCAGAAAATAAGATTTTACGTATTACCTATAAGCACCTCCCAACAATACCAGTTGGGTTTTGGCTTTTATACGGTTTTAATTGGTAATCTCTTTCAACCCTCAAAATCACTTTATGTTATCACAAAAATTCAGTAAAACATTTACTATAGGCGATGGCCGCGAAATAACGATTGAAACCGGCCGCTTAGCCCGCCAGGCTGACGGGGCAGTTACAGTAAAAATGGGTAACTCTATGATACTTGCCACCGTTTGTGCCACCGAAAAACCAAAGGAAGGACAGGATTTCTTTCCCCTTTCCGTAGATTATATGGAAAAGTTCTCTTCGGCAGGCCGCATTCCTGGTTCTTTCTTTAAAAGAGAAGGCCGTCTGAATGATTATGAAATATTGACTTCCCGTCTTATTGACCGTGCGTTACGTCCCCTTTTTCCTGAAGATTATTTATGCGAGGTACAGGTCATTATCACACTTATTTCCAGCGACGAACAAATAATGCCTGATGCCTTGGCCTGCCTGGCAGCTTCATCGGCCTTGGCTGTTTCAACTATTCCTATCCAGGAGGTTATTTCTGAAGTGCGGGTTTCCCGCATCGACGGCCAGTTTAAGATCAATCCAAGCCGCGCCGAAATGGAAAAGTCAGATCTTGACTTCATCATTGCTGCTACAGAAAAAAATATTATGATGGTGGAAGGAGAGGCAAAGGAGTGTAGTGAAGAAGATCTTTTACAAGCATTACAATTAGCCCATGACGCTATCCGGGTTCAAATTAAGGCGCAGCTGGAGTTAAGGGACATGGTTGGGATTGCAGAAAAACGCGATTATCCTAAACCAGAACAAAATGAAGCCATCCGCGAAAGGGTTAATGAGCTTGGCACTCCTAAAATGTCAGAGTTAGCCCGTGCCAATGTAAAAAAAGCGGCTCGTAAGGAACAATACGAAGCCATCAGGGATGAAATTGTTGAAACCCTGCGCCAGGAGGCAAATCCTCCGGAAGGAGAGGAGCTACCCGCTGAAACCCAAAAGCTGGTGAAGCATTATTTAGCTGACCTTCAATATCATGTTGTAAGAGACATGATATTGAACGATAAAGTCCGGTTAGACGGAAGAGGACTGGAAGACGTGAGGCCATTAGATATGGAAGTGGATGTACTTCCAACTCCCCATGGTGCTGCTTTATTCACCAGGGGTGAAACGCAATCACTTACAACTGTTACTTTAGGAACTCCTTTAGACGAATTATTGATAGAAAGCGCTGCAAAATCAGAATATTCTAAGT
>DAIQPL010000177.1:0-8419 GCA_036787395.1 Flavisolibacter sp.
CACCAGTACATTAGAAATAAAACCAGGAAAGGTTGTCGTTCCTGATCCAGACTTTACAAGCACAGAATTTGGAAATAGATAACCACCTTTTGTCAGGGAGTAAATTCCGAAAGCAATAATGGGAAGGATTGCAATACCTCCTAAAAGGAAACCATCACGCCATTTTTTATAATACAATAACAGGACACCAGCAATAGCTATCAAAATCAAACCTTCATATCTTATAGAGGTTACCAATAATGCAAAAACAAATATTTGCCAGGGTAGTCCTTGTTTCTTGTTCCTGGCTGCTTGCTCCAGCCAGTCGGAAAAATGGAAAATAAAAAGAAAAGACACGAGACATTGTATGGTATGCTCCATCCCGCTAATAATCATTGTAGGCAGCGGAGTAATTACAATAGCAGCTATTATTATTATTACCTGGACATAAGGATGAACCTGGTGCTTTTTAAACCATAGATGCAATGCCTGGATTGTAAATATTCCTGCTATACAGTTTACGATGAAAGGCACGATTGTATGATGTGAAAAAAGCCGACCCAACGCTAAAATGATGGTATATAAAAGAGATGAGGAAGCAGAGCCAAATTCATTATTGTTTATCCCCCAATTTCCATTGTCTGATACGTGTTTGGCCATTTCCAGGTGTATAAAAGTATCATCCAATGGATACATAAATACTCCGCCAGTGTACCTAAGTGTTTTTACTTCAATAAGAAGGATAGGAAAAAAAAGGGCTAAGAGACCAAAGGTTAAAACAAAGACAGCAGCTTTTTTGTCCGTGAAATGTATGCCTTTGATCCGGGCTACATTTGACTGGGTACCGGTAAGCATTATTAATCAGATTTATTCCAAACAATATCTAAATGTCCCTACTAACAGGTGGCTTATTTAACTCTCTCAACTTTATTATAATTGCGACGATAGGGTAATAAACAACCATATTTGCAAATTGTCCAACAGCTTCCTGAACCAATTCTCCAAGATAAAATGAAAATAAAAGAGCTGCTGAGGCAGCAAACAAAGTTTTGATTTTGTCGCTTTTTACCCTGAAATAGCCCTGAATAGCATATTGCAATGTTACAAAATATAAAATGCAAGACATAGCTAACCCTACCCACCCAGTCTCTAAAGCTTTATTCAGATAGCCGCTGTCAGGTGGAAATCCAGCTAGTTCGTGATTAGGATTATATTTTTCACCATTACCTCCCGTTGAACTAAGTCCCCCGCCAAATGGATGACTATATATATACGGTCTTATAGAGGCCCTGTTCTCCTCGCGTACTCTATAAGACTCGTCCTTGTTTCCTTTAAAACTCGTTCTGAATCTAATTAGTGTAGGGTTGTCATAAATAGGAACATAAATCAAAAATAAAAACGCGAAAACACCAAAAAGGGTAAAAACCTTACTAGCAGTTTTGTGAATTGTAAGCAGGCTAAATAAACTTGCCCCTCCTACCACCATAGCGTTTGCAGTGCGTGTACCTGAATAAACCATACCTAACAACATGACAAATGATCCGGCAAAAAGAATAAGCTTTCTTGATATCTTTTTCTCATTGATGCCAATAACCATAAAGAGTAACACACATGCAGCCATAGTAATTCCAAACGCCGTAGGATCAGACATGGTAGAAAACTTCCTGAAGTTGCCATTAATAAAGATCAATCCAAAACGCTCATCATCACTCCTGGCCCACGCTTCCTCAAAAGAGAATAATCCATGCCATTGTTGCAAGCATCCATATAAGCCAACTATGAAAACACATATAAATAGTGCTTTAAAAAACCTCGCGATTTTCCTATAATCCGTAAATACGTTATAGACAATAAAAAGCATGAGCATTGGTTCAAACACCTTACGGATTACCTGGAACCATCCTTCAAATGAATGGGGAATGGGATTAAACAATTGAACACATAAATAAATAAATATGATAAAAAGAAACACGATGGGTCTTCTCTTGAAGAACCGTGAGGTGTTTTCTTTTAAGTTTACATTATTGACAAACAATCCAAGGAATGTAACGATTACTAAAACACTTGTAGGAATTCCTACAGGGAACTCATCATTAAATAAAAAGCGGGAGAAATGGGAAGAAAAGAAGGCATATACCATATTTATGTAAACACCTGCTTCCGAATTTAGAAAACAAATCAAAATCACACTTAGCCCTACTATAAAACCAATGACGCCCACGCCTAAAACAACCCCCTTAGTCATTATATAACCAAACAAGGCGGCTATGCCCGCAATTAACAAAAACCCTAGCCAACTATTTAGCTTCTTATTCAGGAAAACATCCTGTAAATAGGAACTGACCGGATTTGCCGTTTTTGTTTTTTGCCTCAAGAATTTAACTCCCGCCATTGCCTAAAAAAATAAAATTTTAAAAAATACAGCGATAAAGAAAAAAACAACCACTGTAATCACTATCGCTTCATGCATTGACCTTTTTTGATCTTCCATAATTTATTAAAAGCAAATTAATCTATTTATGACGGCTTACGAAAGGGCCTATAAAATGAATTATGTGCCAGCTTCATCATGTCTAAGTCTCCCTTAGTATCGCCATAGGCATATATAGTGGTGAATTCGGAAACACTATATTTTTCCATAATCCTTCTTACCTTCTCTTTGCCATGACAATTCTTCCCCAGAAGGTTACCAGTTATTCTCCCTTCATGTACTTCCAACTTGCTTGCTAAAAGCTCTAACCCCATTTTGCGGGCCCAATTTTGTATCCAATTTTCAGGAGAGGCAGATACTACAACAATAATTGCATTCTCTCCCTTTAACTTTTTTATTTCCTCCAAAGCCTTTGGCCGGATCAGCTTAGGAAGCACCTCCTCTGCAAAATGCTCACATTGTTCATTAAAGACAGAAACTGGCGTATTCTTAAAAAAAAATTGCAATACTTTTTCTTTAGCTTTTTGATTTGGAATCAACCTTATCTTATATCCCACTAAATAAGGACTGTTCAACAGGAAGCCCAGATAGAAACGCAGATTGCCCTTACTAAATTTTATAAACTCGAGAAAGGTATCTTTTACTGTAATAGTTCCGTCAAAATCAAAAAATGCTATTTCCCTTTTCACAACTTCTTGGTTTTAAAGACCGCTTCTGGAACAGAAGTAATGATGAGCATAATCCATCGCCAAAACCATTTCACATATAGAACGTTTTTCTTTGTTGTTACACCTTTATATACTTCGTCAGCAACTTCTTCCGGCTTTGCAGTTAACAGCTTTGGCAATTTTAAGTGCTCCGTCATTTTTGTATAAACAAAGCCCGGCAATACAGTCATTACGTGTACATTGCTATGATATAATTTGTTTCTTAGCCCCGATAAATAAGCTGTAAAAGCTGATTTAGCACTGCCATAGATGTAATTGCTTTGCCTTCCCCGGTTTCCTGCAACTGAACTTATTCCTACAATTGTGCCTTTTCCTTTATCAGCATAATCTGTAGCCACAATATTTAAAATGGAAACGGCGCCAGTATAGTTTGTATTAATGGTTCGCAAACTCTCGTTCCAGTCATTGACTACTTTTTCGTTATCGTTCATATAACCAATTACATAAACTGTTACATCAGGTTTTGGGGAAAGTGAAGTATAAAATTCTTTATGGGATGCAAAGTCTAATGCATCAAAAGAATGAATGCTACAATGAACGTTGTAGCGTATTTCAATATCCGATTGAAATGTTATCAATTGCCCTGTATTACGGGCAGTCAATTGAACGTCATATTTTTGAGATGCGAACTTCCGGGCTATTGCAAAGCCCATATCTGAAGTGGCGCCTAATAATAAAACAGTGGGCATGATCAGTATTGGGTAATATTTAATCGGCGAGCCTGAATCGAATTAATTTTAAACAGTGGGTTGTATTTTTTTATTATTTCAACAAACTTATTGGCATTAGAATAACTGCGCCAGAATATATCTGATTTCATTCTCGCATCTTTTGATAAATAAAGGCGTCCGTTATGTTTTAATACAATTTCATCCAACTCATTCAGAAATTCAAACAGACCTCTGCGAACCGGAAAATCCAAGGCGAGAGTATAACCTTCCTTAGGAAAAGAAATAAGATCATCCTGTTTTCCAAACACTTTCAAAACGGCAAGAAACGATCCTAAACCTTCATCACTGATTTTCTTAAGAATCTCAATTAAACCTTGCTTACTTTCCAATGGCAATACAAATTGGTATTGTACAAATCCCTTCTTGCCATACCCCCTGTTCCAATGCAATATGGCATCAAGGGGATAGAAGAACGGCTCATAGGAAACAACATTATTGATCACTTTTTTTAAGTTCTTTCCATAATATAAAAAATTGAAAGCCTTTACGGTGAACTGGTTTAGTACAAACGAAGGAAGATTAAATGGAAAAGAAATTTGCTTGTTTCCTGGCAATAGTAAAGGATTCGCTTTCTTATCAGCATCAAGGTCTTCTGGTTTTGCATGTTCGCCTAAAA
The DNA here is from genome assembly GCA_036787395.1 of Flavisolibacter sp. Classification (GTDB taxonomy): domain Bacteria; phylum Bacteroidota; class Bacteroidia; order Chitinophagales; family Chitinophagaceae; genus Flavisolibacter. The sequence continues at coordinate 4,486 of DAIQPL010000177.1, forward strand.
TAAGAATACTCCTGCCAAAGCCCTCCCCTTTTTTTAGACAATCAATCCACGCCACAGAGTACGTATAGTGTTTATATTCTTCAAAAAGCTGGATGACTTCTTCAAGATTTTTTGCCTTAACCTGTTTTTGTTTGATATAGGAGGTTTCAATTTTTTTCAAGTCAAATTTTACACGGGCAATAATTCCTGTTAAACCCATACCGCCACAGGTTGCCCAAAAAAGATCTGTATACGCAGTTGGTGAACACGTAACAGTTTCACCATTACCTAATAAAACATCCATTTCCAAAACATGGGCAGAAAACGAACCGTCCACATGATGATTCTTACCATGCACATCGCTGGCTACAGCTCCGCCAACAGTAATAAATTTTGTTCCGGGAGTGACAGGTAAAAACCAACCTTTGGGAACAATCACCTCAAGAATTTTATCAAGTGTTATTCCTGATTGACATTCAAGAATTCCGTTTATAGCATCGAAAGAAAGTATTTTATCATACTTAAGTGTAGAAACAGTGTTTTTTTCGAGGGAAGCATCGCCATAGCAGCGGCCGTTGCCCCTGGCAATAATACTATCTGCATGGAGCAAAGCATGTTGCAGTTCCTCCGTGAATGAAAAGCTTTTTTCATCAGTTTCCACTACCGGGTAGTTGCCCCAATTGGCAATTGTTTTTTTCATCATTTAAATATGGTTAAATCTTTCATGTAAATGATCAAATAAAAACTAGCGATCCAAAGGATTATGGAAACTTGTATAAACCGATCCTTATAAAGAATTTGTGTAGGTGAACCGGCCGAAGCCTGTACAAAAATAATTTGTAGATATCGCATTATTCCTGCCAGAACAAAAAGGCAGGTATAATATAAACGATAAGTACCCAAACGCAGTATAACTTCACCGGACATAGTATACATAAAGTAGGATACCACTATTACAGCACAAACCAGGGCCAGAGCCACGTTTAAAAATTCAAGATTATATCCCTTTATGGATTTCCGCATATCGGTGCCGGAGGAAAGTTTTAGTAATACATCATCTCTTCTTTTACCAATAGCCATAAAAAGGGCCAGCAGGAAAACCATAATGTTCAACCATTCCGTGAGGCCAATAAAAGCAATAACTGCACCGCTTTTAATTCGCAAAACAAAACCTGCGGCTACAATAAGAATATCAAGGACAGCTATATTTTTCAGGCCAAATGAGTAAGCAAGATTCAAAACAAAATATATACCCAGGACAAAAAGAAACTTGTCTCGTATAAAATACGCTATGCCAAAACCCATCAATAAAAGCAGGATACAAATAAGAACAGCATTTGTTTTTGACACCGCCCCTGATGCTAAGGGTCTTTTTGCTTTTTTTGGATGCTTTTTGTCATCTTCAATATCTCTGTAATCATTTATTATGTAAATGCTGCTTGCAACACAACAAAAGGCAAAAAAGCCCATCAATAATCTTGGATACAAATCCCAATTAAAGAAATTTCCTGAAAAAAATAATGGTATAAAAAGGAACAGGTTTTTAGCCCAGTCCTTGGGACGGAGTAGTTTAATGTAAGCCACACTTAAATGGTTAATGATGGCGGTAAAAATATAAATTCTGAAGCAAATCACATAATAGATAGCATGCCTAAAAAACATCAAGCCGTATCACTATTGATTTATATCTTGTCTTACCATTTTATATTAAACTGCTATGGATGATTCATTGGCCAGGGAAAGGAAGTTGGATCCATTTTTTATAACTGAAATTGCTATCATAGTTCTTCTTGCTTTAGTACCCTTGTTTACCACATTTCCGTATAGAGTCAATATCTTTTTATCCTGGGAGGGTGCTTACCGAATAAGCCAGGGCCAGATACCTTATAAAGATTTTGGAATGCCTCTGGGCTACATGTATTGGGTAATACCTGCTATTTTCTTCAAGCTCTTTGGCGTTCAAATGATTACGCTGGTGAAAGCACAGGTATTTATCAACATCATTTCGGGGTTTGCTTTTCGTTCTATTTTGCAAAGTTTGAACGTTCAGCCGGGCATACGTGTGTTATCTGTACTTCTCTATTGTCTTTCTTTTTCTTTTTTTAATTTCTGGCCATGGTACAATCATACGGTCATTGTATATGAAGTAATAGCATTAGCGTTTTTGATGAAATACTTTTTTAGTGCAGGAAAAAAATGGGCATGGCTTTCACTTAGCGCCCTTTTCACGTTCTTTTCATTTTTCACCAAACAGGACGGTGGCGCACTGGCCTTCATGTTATGCATTGCTTTACTACTTTATTATTGTATTCAGGAAAAAAAGTGGAGTCCTTTACTTATTTATGTAGTAAGCTTTTTAGTTGCTGCACTTGCTATAATAACGCCTTTATTACCATATAATTTCGAGTACTGGTTCAATCATGGACAGGCACCACATAGTTCAAGAATTTCCATTCTTGAAATCGTGAATGAATTTTTTATGGGTTCTCAGTGGATAAAATTTTATTTATTCATAATAGGTTTGCAGGTGATAGCTCATTATAAAAAAAGAAGTGATTTGATCATTGACAAAAAAACAACGGTCTTTGTTATATTAACTTTAGGGATACTGGCAGAGGCCGCTATCTTGCAGGTAACAAGCTATACACCACCCGACAATAATATATTTTTTCACAGCTTTGCTTTTGCTTTTATATTGTCTTTGCTTGCAAATTATCTACACCTTGATTTTTACAGACCGAAACTTCTTTTAATTGGATGTTTTGGATTACTGTTATGGTGGAGCGGCGTGTTCTGGAAATACTTACAAAGAATAGTACAAAGAACACTACCTGGCAAAGAAGCCGCAACGTCTACACAAGAAAATATTGTCAATCGAAACACTTACATATTGTATCCTCCCACTTCAGAAATCCCATTGACTCAATGGACATATTCAGGGTTAAAATCGTTTGAGAAGATTTACATGCCGAAGCCTACAATAGATGGCATTCAACGCTTGTTAAATATGAACATACTAATGACTAAAAAAGACATACGTGTTTTAAACATGACAGAATTAACTCCCTTGGCTGTTGAGTTACCATACAAAACAGAAACAGGTCCCGATGTCCCCTTGTGGTATCATTTGGGAGTATCAATGTTTAACAGGGAAGCAAAAATGTATGAGCATCGATTGATAAATCAACACTATGATCTTGTACTTTTTGAATATGTTCCTTCTCTAAATAATTTTTTTCCATTTCGTGTGCGTGACACTTTGAAACATCATTATCAAAAAGTCGATTCTTTTCCAGCTCCGCGAAGAGGAGACACTCAAGGTACTATTGAAGTGTTTTTAAAGACTCATCAATGATAATTCACCTTCAGCGGTAAAAACCGGTAAGAAATTTGCTATAAAAGTTCGCTGAAAATTCTTAGTTCCATGCAGCTTGCTTTACCGTGCTGATAGGAAAATATAACTGCTAAGCTCTGCATTAGACTACCATATACATATAGTTGTAATAGTTCTTAGTTATTTTGAGGTGCTGAATTTATTTCATTGCAGAATCTTTTTTGAAAATGGTCGTAAAAAAATTGATAATTGCAGATCGTAGTTATGTTTTATCGAGTAAATTAGACCTCTCATCTACTTTCAGATTTCTCTAATAAAAAAATCGATTGTTTTATATTGTTAAAACACAAATGAATTGTAATTGTTAATCTGAAGTATTCAAATCTTTTGGCACAATTATCGCTGAATGCGGATGATTCGCCCCAAACCCCTTGAAACTGTAGATACCCTAATTTTTTTATTGTTTAAAGCCTATCCATCTTTTAATTATGAAGCACCTAAGACTGTTGCGGTTACTACGTATTGTAGCTACCCTCCCCCTACTATTCTTAGCGATTACGCTTAATGCCCAAGTTCAAACACCCAAGTATGTATCAACGACCGGTAATTCCGGAGGTTTCT
>DAIQPL010000178.1:0-8405 GCA_036787395.1 Flavisolibacter sp.
GTATGGTGGTAATTTTGTAAATACCTACCAGGGAATTTATAATAATTTAAAAACTAATTTCTGGACTCCGACCAATCATCAGAATGAATTTCCCAAACCCAATTCGAATAATACCAACCCGGTAAACCGTTCTGTATTGAGTTATTTCGATGGCAGTTTCATCAAGATAAGAAGTATGAGCCTGGGCTATAATCTTCCCGCTTCCATAGTACAAAAAGTTGGAGGCAGGTCACTTAGGATTTATGCCATTGCAACAGATCCTTTTATTCTTTTTTCACCATATCGCAAAATAGGTGGTATAGATCCGGAAGGAGCCGGTACGGTAGGTATTGATACCCCTCCCGTATGGGCACTGACCTTTGGTTTAAACCTGTCGTTTTAATTAAAAAATTTAAAAGTTTTATATGAAAAGGATAAATTTTTTACTGGCATTATTTCTATTTACAGCAATTTTTAGCTGTAATAAAAAGCTGGTGGAAGAACCAAGATCTACCCTGGTTCCAGATGCTTTGAATACTGTGCAGGGAGTTCAGATGGCATTAGATGCTGCCTATGCAGGCACCCGTCTTTTATGGGGTAACCAGGATTTTTTTACCATCACTGTTATAGGAACAGACGAATTTCAAAGAGGTGTTGATGGCAACAATGATATCAACGTGTACAATAGTAATTATACTCCGGCGCATGGTACTGTAAATGCCAACTGGAGAAATGCCTATACTTTTATAAATACAGCAAACGCTGTCATTGATAATACACCTAAAGTAAATCTTGCGCAGGCTGCAAAAGACAGGATGATAGGGGAAGCAAAATTTTTAAGAGCCAACTATTATTTCGCCCTCGTACAGTTTTTCGGTGATGTAACGCTAAATAAAAACTTCCAACCAGAGGCAACCACATCTGCTACAAGAGTGCCAATTGCCGAGGTTTATAGTTTTATTGTGCAGGACCTGAAAGATGCAATTCCAGCTCTCCCGGCAGGCCCTAAGAGTAATGGTATGTTGCCCGGTAAAGCATCAGCCGCTGCAGCAAAACATCTACTGGCTAAGGTTTACCTGGCAAGAGCCGGTTCTTCTGCAAAACAGGCTACCGATTACCAGGATGCATATAATATTGCCATGGACGTAATCAACAACCGGGGTGCCCTTCAATTGTCTTTGTTGCCTGATTTTGGAAAAGTGTTTGCCGAAGGCAACGAGGAAAATAGTGAAGTCATATGGACCGTACAACATACATCTAACATTGCTTATAATGGTCCAAACAATAGTGGTGTTTCCAACTTCAGCGCTGATAATGTTTTGAACCATATGTGGGTAGGCCAATATGAAAAAAGGCCGGGAATGGTGAGGGATATATTCTATGGCCGTCCATACATTCGCTGCACACCTACACGCTGGTTAGTAGATACAGCATTTAAAGAAAGAGTGAATGATTCAAGATATAATAAAACATTTCAAACAGTATGGTATGCTAATAACCCTGACCCTAAAGGTTACCCTCTTTGGCCTAATCCATTGCCCGCAGGCGCTCCGGTTGGTGCAGTTCCAGGTCAGCCAAAATTCAAATTTGGAGACACCGCGATCTACATGCCAGGCGTTGATGTTAGCGATGCTAAAATAGCAGCAAGTCCCTACCTGCTCATTCCTCCCCGTAAGTACGATAACACTTTGGCGCCTACAATGACCAAATTTTTTGATACCAAGCGTGGTGATCTCAATTCACCCTCCATCCGTCCGGTTATTGCATATAGGTTAGCGGAAACCTACCTGAATGCAGCAGAAGCCGCTTTTATGTCAGGAAAGATTCCGGAAGCAGTGGCATTGATCAATACAGTTCGTGAAAGGGCTGCTTCTTCATCGGCCAGTATGCCGGCAATGGATATAACAGCATCTGTCCTTTCAATTGATTTTATTTTAGATGAACGTTCAAGAGAGCTGTGTGGAGAAAATATGAGATGGTGGGACCTTGTAAGAACAAATAAACTCCTTGAACGAGTAAGGTTGCACAATAAAGAAGCTGCTGCGAATATTCAGACCAAACATATTTTGCGGCCAATACCGCAGTCTCAAATTGACGCTGTCACTACAGGTGAAGCATATCGTCAAAATCCGGGCTGGTGAAAAAATAATCATGTCTCCTGGAAGCAGAACCCATTTTATAACACGGCCGGTGCTTTACTGGTCGTGTTATTAGGGTTTACTGCAATTTCATACGCACAAGCCACATCAAGTGTTACAACTGCTAAATCGGCAAGTTGAAAACGCCCAGGGGCAAGAGCGCCGCGCCCGATATATTACCCGAAAGGGAATAACGCAGCATAATTTTCTTTATTTAGGAAGAGCGGGACAAAATAATACAGGTGATGAAGTGAAGCCTGGTAAAAAACTAGTATGGGCCCTGTATCAATGGAAAGATCCTTAGCTGTGGCCTTCATCTAATATTCAACTATTGGATGAGAAAGGCAAAGAAGAAAAGGTGAACTCAACAAAATGTTTCCACCTTTGTAGCCATATGAGACAAATCAACCTGCTAAACACTTTGTTTTTGTTTTTGCTTCTTTCGGGGTTAATTCATGGTCAGTCGCAATCTAACACGGAACCATTTTCTGTTAGTGGTTTCAAACATTGGATAACTGGCCGCGATTCTGCAACAGTTCAATTAATACCTGCTACCGGGGCAAATGGTTTGTTGATAGAAAAAAATAAGACCGTAGCACACGCCAGGTTTAGAGTGAGTGGGTATGGTGAAATGTCGTTTCCTATATCGACTGCTTCCCTTCCACACGAAGAAGCGTTGTCCGTTGACCTCAGCAACAGCCGGTTTATAAAAATAACTTACAAAGCCAATCAAAACTTCGTGCTTCAATTAAGACAAACCGGTGTGCATGGAGGCGTTCACAACCATGTACTATTACCAGCTTCTTCATCATTTAAAACCATCACCATATATTTTTCTTCTTTCAGAGGAGGATTGAAGCCCTTAAAACTCCGGGATGTTTCTAAATTCAATTTTGCTTTTTTAGAAAATAATTCTCGCGACGGATATGCAGACTTAGTTATACGGTCTGTTGTTATAGACGGTTACAAACCCTGACGGCATAAATAGCATAATGACTTGCCAAAACAAGATTAGCACAAGCTGTGAATCCGCTTAAATTGCGGTTGAGAAATAGTATGTGTAGAGTATCCAATTGAGTTGGAGTTTTCAAAAGCTAAGGAAACATGCAAATGACAAGACCTGTTTTACTGTTGATAGTGGTGCTTGTATACCTTTCATCTTATGCACAGCAATACAATCTTCCAAAACAAAATGACCGTTGGAAAATTCAGACGGATGGAAGCATCGAGTGGCTGATCGATAACCGTCTTCCACATAATGACCATATTGAAATGGGCGGTGAGAAAGTGGCCTTATGGATGCAATACGGAGTAGATACCAATGGTAAAACGTTACTGAACCGTACATTAGTTTTTCCTACACACCGCCTGTTGCCGCAACGCACTATTGCCCACATGACCTATGACGTAAAGGACGACGAATTGCCCCGCTTCATTATTAACGACCGGTTATTTAAAACAGGTGTTTTTAATGCTGCAGTGCAGCCTGATTACCCCGAGAAAGTAACGAGCATTCGTCATAAAGGCATAATGGAAATAAACAGTGAGTTGGGAAGAGACCGCACATTGAAGTTAAGACGTACGTTTTTTCCTTCTATCAATAAACCCATGGCTGTCGAAAAATGGGTATTCACCAATACCGGAAAGCAAGCGGTGAAAATTGAAATGGAATACCTGAAAACAGAAACAGCACCTGCTGCCATCCGTACCAAAGAGGGCCCACACCGTTTTATTATCTCAACGATAAATGATGGTGAAAGAACTTTGCAACCTAACGATTCAGTTGTATTTGCCATTACTTACCAGGCTACCCGTGGCAATGAACAGCCTTTAGTTGCCGACATAAAAACAGAGGAGCAAGCCCGTAAAAATCGTGTGGAAGAAATTCTTTCCCATCTGCAATTAGAAACGCCTGACTCCGTATTGAATACCATGTTTGCTTTTGCCAAAATAAGAGCAACTGAAAGTATCTATAATACAAAAGCAGGTTATATGCACGGTCCTGGCGGCCTGCGTTATTACGCTGCTATATGGGCCAACGACCAGGCTGAGTACGTGAATCCCTATTTTGCTTTCTCGGGAGATGACATCGCTAACCGTTCTGCCATGAATTCTTATCGTTTGTTTGCACGATACATGAACCCGGATTACAAACCAATTCCGAGTTCCATTATCGACCAGGGGGATGGTACCTGGCATGGTGCAAAAGACAGGGGAGATATGGCTATGATTGCTTATGGCGCCGGAAGGTATGCGCTCACTTATGGTAATGCAGATTCTGCAAAAGTTCTTTGGCCCCTGATTGAATGGTGCCTCGAATATTTGAAGAGGCAGCTGAATGAAAGCGGAGTAGTTAAATCAAACAGTGATGAATTAGAGAACCGCTTTCCCGCAGGCAAGGCCAATCTCAATACAAGTTCTTTGTATTATGATGCTTTGGTGTCTGCGGTTTTATTGGGCAGGCAATTAAACGTTTCAAAAGATCAGATCAGCAAGTACGAAGAGCAAGCCAGACAAATCCGCAACAATATTGAGAATTATTTCGGAAAAACCGTGGAAGGGTTTAACACCTATAGGTATTATGAAGGCAATGATACTTTAAGGGCATGGATCACGACACCTTTAACGGTTGGAATTTTTGACCGTAAAGAAGGAACTATTGCTGCATTGTTTTCGCCTCGTTTGTGGACGGAAGATGGATTGGCTTCACTGGCCGGCAACAAAACTTTTTGGGACCGCTCTACCTTATATGGTCTTAGGGGTGTGTTTGCTGCAGGTGAAACAGAAAAAGCACTTGAGTTTTTAAAATATTATTCACAAAGAAGATTGCTTGGTGAACATGTACCTTATGCAGTAGAGGCCTATCCCGAAGGCAACCAGCGCCACTTATCGGCAGAGAGCGGGTTGTATTGCAGGATATTCACCGAGGGCATGTTTGGTATTCGTCCAACCGGTTTTACTTCCTTTGATCTGACACCGCGGTTGCCAAAGGAATGGAATAAAATGGCTTTAAGAAAGATTAAAGCTTTTCAAAATGATTTTGATGTGGAAGTGGAAAGAAACGGAAAAGATAAACTGTCCGTCATTGTTGTAAAAGGAGGCTCTGAAAAGAAATACACAATCAGGGAAGGAGCAACGCAAAGAATTGATCTGAGCAAAAAATAGCTAGAAGGCGTTAAACTGAATTCTTTAAGTAAAAAGTAAAAATTAAAAAGTAGTAAAGCGCCTTGTACAGTAACCATTTTGAATTTTTACTTTTTAATTCCTGCACCTCATACAGTCAAGATCGTAATGAAAAAAACTCCAATAATTTGTATGAATAAATTAGTATCGTTGGTTCTAATTGCCATGATTTGCCTTCTGCAAACTGCAATGGGAAAAGAAAAAAAACCGGATAAATCCGGTACAGAAATTATACCTGCAACGAATGCTACCCATATCGGTGGGATCATCAATGACACTATTATTGTAGCAACGGGCACTACCTATAGGTTTACAGTTGATACTCCCGAAGACAAGGGCCTTGTGTCAACAAACATTGGAGCAGAAAAGTTTTTGCAACAACTCAGTTCCGGCGACGGGTCAATTCAAATATATAAACTGGTTGATAAAAACGGCGCGGCAAAAAATGAAGGAGAACTTATAACCGGTGACCGTGTTGTGGTGACCTCGCAGGATGGTAAATCCAGTAAAGCTTATCATATTGTTCTTAAGCCGCTCGCTGTCGGCGGACAGCTTCGGTTGCAGCAGCAGGAGATTACTGTGAACACTAAAAGAACGCTTACTCTTTATTTCGCAGCAGGACAAAGAACGCCTGATGCAACCGTAAAGATTTTGCTGCCTGCCGACATTAGTGTAACCATGGAAAATACTACCGTTAATGTAATTGGCCGTGGCGATGTAAAATTAAAAGACCTGGCTACACAGTCTATTGGACGTGTGGGGACTAAATATTCTTACTCAAAAGTGGGAGAGGTTGCTATAACAAAATTTGGCAACGGTGCGGTACTAACGTTTACACATCTTGATCTCAGGCCTGCAAATGGAGCCGATCTCAAACTTGTTATCAGTAATGTAAAATTTAACAGGCCCGGGAAGTATTTTTTCAAAGCTCTCTATACTACATCAAAGCCTGAGATATTAACCAGTCCAGGCATTGGCGGAGAAACAACAACACTGACAGTAACTACAACTATTTCAGATTTTGAAAGAGTGGTTGATAAGGCTATTCAATACAAGGAGACACCCACTACTTATACACAGGCAAATTTTAAATGGACTCCAGTTAACAATCCAACCGTTCAATTAATGCAGTCAACAGACAAAGGAAAAAACTGGAAAAATTCAACTGCAAGGGCCGACGCGAAGAATGGTACTGTAACCGCTTCAGGGTTAGAACCAAATAAACTTTACACGTTTAAACTTTTGGCGAAAGATGGCGCCAACAAGGAATTTTCCAACCTTGCACACTTCTATTCCGGCAAAATGGATATTAAAGATTTTGGTGTGAATGGGAGCGATACCTCAGACCAAACAGAAAAAATAAATGCCGCTATTGATTACCTAAGCGGGCTTGGAGGCGGAACACTTCTTTTTAGTAAAGGAGTTTACTCTGTTCGTACGGTTCATTTGAAAAGCAATGTTTATCTCTTTGTTGAAAAAGGAGCCAGCATAAAAGCTATCAAAGGTGCTGATGCTCCGGAAACTACCTGGTTCAGTGATAAAAAATACCGTTCAGGTTTGTCTCCAACAGATGAAGGTCCTTATACCGACCCCGAGAACTACATGACCAAGCAGGATGTTGGTCATCATTATTTCAGGAACACCATGTTCTTTGCCGAAAGAGAAGATAATGTCAAAATTATTGGCAACGGTTATATCACCGGCAATGGTAACCTGGTCACGGGTGACCGCGTCATGAATAATGCTCCGGACAACCGTGCCGACAAAATGTTCACTTTTAAATTATGCACCAATATTGAAATTGGTGGAATTCACCGGCCAGAAGATCTGTGGTTTGATTCTACAAGAGATGAACCGTATTATATCAACAAGGATGGCTCCAAAGATTTTGATATCGACAATATGTTGCAGATTGACAGGGGAGGTCACTTTGCATTGCTGGCCACTGGTACTGATAATCTCAACGTGCACGATACCTATTTTGGTAAAAACAACACATCCAACGTTCGTGATATTTACGATTTCATGGCCTGTAATAATGTTACAGCTACCAACATTTATTCAAGACTCAGTTCTGATGATATTATAAAACCCGGCTCAGATTGTTCGTTAGGGTTTACACGTCCTGCAAGAAATTATAAAGTGCGCAACATCATTGGCGACACTAACTGCAACCTTTTCCAGATTGGTTCAGAAACAGCAGATGATATTATGGACCTTCATGTAGACAACATCTATGTGTTGGGCGCCAATAAAGCTGGCTTTTCCATCTCCACAAATGATGGCGCATACATAAAAAATGTGCATCTTAATTGTGGGCATACAGGCACACTTCATTCGCGTTCAAAAATGCTCCGCACTTTCGCCCCATTCTTTATTTCAATCTCCAATCGTGGCCGCATAATTGGTGCTGAAGTTGGCAAATACACGTTTACCGATAATGGCGAAAAACACAATGAGCTTCTGGTTAAAAATGTAAACATCGGCCAGGTAGAAAATATTATTCTGAATGGCATTGATGTTTCCGAGGTTTATGCCGGAAGTTCATTTGGTGATAAAGGCATCCGGTGGAAAGCTTATGACGGCACACAAAAAAGAGCAAGTCCTATCATTGCAGGCTATAGTCTGCCCAATTTGGCTGTAGTGGAAGGAGGTCTCGATTTTAAACTTCCTAATGGCAAGCATACCGGCTACATTAAAAATGTAGTGCTCAATGATGTGCATGTTTTGGTGAAAGGTGGTAATTCCTTGTCTGATACAGCTGCTATATCTCCGGAATTGGGTGTGGGCCAGTACAATGTTTCCAACCTCAAAACACAGTCATCCTACGGCATCTGGGCACGGCATGTAGAAGGGCTTATAGTAAAAGCCAGCTCCTTCAAGTATGAAAAACGAGATAGCCGCTATGTTATCTTTCTTGATGATGTACTTGGTGCAGAGCTTTCTTCCATAAGGATGGTGAAGGCTACAGATAATAAACATGTAATCGGGCTTAAAAATTCATCCGGCGTTACTATTCAAAATGCTGTTTATTATACCGACGAGTGGGGTACGGCCCCGGTTGAATTACCCAAACTTAACCACGCGGGTGGTGACGCTATTGTA
>DAIQPL010000179.1:0-8400 GCA_036787395.1 Flavisolibacter sp.
GTACACCTACCATGTATCATCATCATTTAATGATTGAAGGACAAAGAAAAGGACGTAAAGGATTAATAGCCGGGATAAAAAAAGACGTTGTGATCAGCGCAAAAATCAGCAGGGATTATAAACCGGACAGGGTAGCCATTTATGGTTGGCATAAAATTGATGGCAAACCTATTCAGCCATTATACACCGGGCATATAAACTGGTGGGTTGATTATAGCCAAGGCATCCGTTTGGTATATCAAAAAATAAAAGTGGCCGGCCACTGGATGGATTACAGGGATGTTTTAAAAAACAGTTTTCTGAAAAGGCTTTTATGTGATGAGGAATATTGTGATTTCTATAAATACCCATATTAAGCCTCTACGGCTATCTTTGTCTCAATGAACCACTACGACAAAATCATTGAGGCTGCTAATTTTTTGGAAGGATATAAACTTAAGAATACAGCAATTGGTGTTGTACTTGGAAGTGGATTGGGAAACTTCGCGGAGGAGATTCAAGTGCATAAAGAAATAGAATATGATGATATTCCTCACTTTCCTATTGCAACGGTAGAAGGACATCACGGAAAGCTAATCTTTGGTTCTATAGCCGGAAAGCCGATCATTGCTATGTCTGGCCGTTTTCATTATTACGAAGGATATACAGCACAGGATGTTGTATTTCCCATCCGTGTGTTGAAACAATTAGGGGTACAAACACTTTTTATTTCTAATGCAGCGGGTGGCGTTGACCCAAGCCTTCGTGTAGGCGACCTGATGATCATTACAGATCATATTAGCATGGCAACTATTAATCCTTTACTTGGTGAAAATGACTGCCGTCTCGGCCCCCGTTTTCCTGATATGAGCGAACCATATAAAAAAGAACTTATTATACAGGCAAAAAAGATTGCAGATCATTTAAGTATTCGTGTGCACGAGGGAGTGTATTTCGGCGTAACAGGACCAACGTTTGAAACCCGTTCGGAATATAAAATGATTCATGTGTTAGGAGGCGATGCTGTAGGAATGAGTACAGTACAGGAAGTAATTGCTGCAGTACATGCCGGCATGCATGTGTTTGCCATGAGCGTTATAACGGATATCGGCATTCGTGAAGAAGATAATATCATCACACACGCCGAAGTATTACAAGCTGCCAAAGAGGCTGAACCAAAATTCTCTGCTATTTTCCGAGAACTGATTGCTTCTTTAAATTAATGAAGTTGAATAGCGTTTGCCTTTATAGAATCATTACGTTGCTTGTTATGTTTTTTGCGTCAAATAGTATATGGGCGCAAAGGCCAAATGTTCTGCAGGGGATAGGCAGCCGCATAGGAAGCTTTGGGTCTTCGGGTGGGGGCGGATCAGGTGGCGATAGTTTGAGAAGCAGGGCCAAAGAAGAAGATAGCATTACCATCCGGTTTTATTATCGCGACTCAAGCCACGGTTTTATGCTGGATTCTTCTATAGCTGATTTTACTACCCGATTCCCCATTCCGGCAACGCATATTTATATCGGTAACACTGGCTCTGCCACAAGATCTATTTTATTTGCTCCAGGCCTTAGAGCAGGATGGGACCAGGGTTTTCATGCATTTGATGTTTATAAGTGGAAGCTGGAGAACGTGCCATTTTTTAATACTACGAGACCTTATACAGAGATTGCTTATGCGTTGGCCAGCAAGGCAGAGCAGATGATCGAGATTAATCATACACAAAATTTTAAGCCCTATTGGAATGTCAATTTTAATTATCGCCTGCTTAGTGCCCCGGGAACGTTTAGAAACCAAAAAGCCAGTCATAATAATTATCTCTTAACGTCATGGTACCAGGCGCCTTCTAAGCGGTATAACAATTATTTTGTCATTCTTACCAATAATATACAATCGCAGGAAAGCGGTGGAATAAAAGCAGATCATAATTATCTTGAAGACCCGGTGTATTCAGCAGACCGTTTCACTATACCTTCTTATATCGGTGGAACTCCAAGGTATAGCACCAATTTTTTTAATACCACTATCAACACAGGTAACCGGTATAAAGAGACGAATTATATGTTGCGCCAGCAGTATGATTTTGGTCGCAAAGATTCTCTTGTTACCGATTCAACAGTATTGCCCTTGTTTTTTCCGCGGCTTCGGTTTGAGCATACATTCACTTATGGTAAATACCGGTATATTTTCCAGGATGTGCCCGTGTCTACACCAGATCAAACTAACGAGCCTGACTCTGGTTATTATGCCACCAGGTATGGAATCAAAAACCTGCCGTCCCTCGGCGATAGTTTAATATTGAAAGATCAATGGAAAGAAATCAGCAATGATTTTTCTATCTACCAGTTTCCGGATGCTAATAACCTTCAGCAATTTATAAAACTGGGATTGGAAGCGCAGTTCCTGAAAGGACAAGTACGAAGTTCGCGTTCACTTTATAACCTGATGGGGCATGGGGAATACCGTAACCGTACTAAAAATCAAAAATGGGACATTGCGGCTTTTGGGCGCTTGTGGCTCAACGGCTATAATGTAGGGGACTACCATGCCTATGCCAGTTTGCAACGTTTAATTAATCCCACGGTGGGCAGCTTGCAGGTAGGTTTCGAAAACGTCAACCGTACGCCGCCTTTCATTTATAATACTTCCAGTAATTTTTACCTTGATACTTCGAAATCATTTAGTAAAGAAAATACCCTCCATTTTTTTGGCTCTATTTTTCAACCAAAATTTAAGGTCCGCCTGAGCGCTGACTATTATCTTATCAGCAATTATTTATACCTCACCGATTTTTATAAACTGCAACAGGAGGGGACACTATTCAATGTGCTTCGCATTAGTGCTTCTAAAATTTTCAAAATTGGCAGGTCGTGGCGGTGGTATGCGGATGTTTATTTACAGCAAAAAACCGGTACAGCGCAGGTTAATATGCCAACCATTTATACCAGGAACAGATTTGCTTATGAAGGCAACCTGGGGTTCCGTCGTTTGAATATTACTATCGGCGCAGAATTAAGAGCTCATACGCCCTATGAGGCCGATAACTACTCGCCCGTTCTCGGACAATTTTTTTACCAGGATACACAAATCATTGACAACCTGCCCCAAATTGACGCCTTCCTTCATTTTCGTGTCAGGAGTTTCAGGGCCTTTCTACGATTTGAAAACCTGAATACAATAAGCACAAAGAATGGGTTTGGCTTTACCAATAACAGTTTTGCTGCTCCTGGTTATCCAACTCCGGGATTAATGTTGCGGTTGGGCATTTTCTGGACCTTTGTTAATTGATAGACAATCTTTAGCCCCGGCAAAGGGCAGCTACGCTTTTCCAGTGGCTGGTTATATCTTTGTAAGGCAAATGAAAAAGTTGCTTGCAGCCATACTACTTCTTGTTTACTTTACAATAAGCACCGGTTTTGTAGTAAGCCTTCATTATTGCATGGACCGTTTAACTTCAACTGGGATTGGGTCACAGAAATCAGATAAGTGCGAATACTGTGGTATGCACAAAGATGGGAAGTGTTGCCGCGATGACGTTAAAATCGTGAAATTGCAAACAACCCACATGGCGTCAATGCCTATAACCGGGGAGCACTCATTAGCCGTTCAAACTGTAATAGCAACAGAATTTTTAAATACTCCTTTTCTCAATTTCACCCGGTCAAATCTTGCCGTTGCTCACGGACCTCCCTTACACACGCAGGAAATCTACATTCAAAATTGCGTTTTCAGGATTTAGAATGAATCACGTTTTTTTACAAATGCATTGCATTTGTGGTGTAATTGTTATTTCTAAATCAATAAAATTATTTCAATGAAAACGCTTCAAATATTCTTCTTCTCCTTCTTATTTATTTCTTTTTCTACCATAGCAGTTGCCCAAACTAAAACCGAAAAGTTTAATGTGGCCGGCGAATGCGGCATGTGCAAAAAGAAAATAGAAAAAGCGGCTAAATCGGCTGGCGCTACCTATGCTGTATGGAATACAGATTCAAAACAGCTTACCATTAAATATAATAGTACATCATCTAATACTGCTAAAATTCAACAAGCTGTTGCTAATGCGGGATATGACACACCCGGCTACAAGGCAACTGACGAATCGTATAGCAAGTTAGATGGATGCTGTCAGTATGAAAGAACTTCAGCTTCTGCAACACAATCATGTTGTGATGATAAAAAATGTGCTTCTGCACAGTGTATGAAAGATGGTAAGTGTGAAAAAGATATGAGTTGCTGCAAAGAGAGCGGCTGCTCAGAAAAAGATTGCTGTAAAAAAGCCTGATCCCAGGTTTAGTACCAGTACTTAGCAAGGCCTTCCTCGGGGGCCTTTTATTTTAAGATCTTGCAAATTGATAAAAATTGAAAGTGTAAGGAAATCTTGTAGGCGTTCGTTTACGGGTTTTAAAAAACTTATAGTGGTTGCACAAGTATATTGCTGGCTACTTTCTCACTCAACTGTATCAATTTTTTTTGGATAAGAATGGAAAAGGATTGGTCATACTCATTTTGATCTTCAATTTTAAACCTCCTTCCCGGCTTTATATCCAGCTTTTCCAGGTACGATAAAAAAGCATCACTGGTTTCAGCAAGGTTTACTACAAGATAACTTTTACCTTTCCGGGCTTCTGATAGCGGAATGGAAGCATTTAGTTTTATTTTGCCATTTTTATCAGGAATAGGATCTCCATGCGGATCAAAGGACGGATAACCAAGATAGTTTTCCAGCCGGTCAATTAAATTAGGGGATTCAATGTGCTCTAACTGTTCTGCCAGTTCATGTACTTCGTCCCATTTATACCGCAGCTTTTCTACCAGGAATACTTCCCATAACCGGTGCTTACGTATAGTAAAAAGTGCTTTCTTTTTGCCTTTTTCTGTCAGGTGAATGCTTTTATCGGGAAGTACTTCCATTAAGTTTTTTTTGCTTAGTTTTCTTACCATCTCCAGTACAGTGGCCGGGTTCAGATCAAGTGCTTTGGCCAAAGTAACATTGTTAAGCTTCTTTACCTGTTTGTTGTTCAGCTTGTAAAGCGTCTTTAAATAATTTTCTTCAGAGTGATGCGTAAAGTGAGGCATGGTCAAAATTAATGAGGCCATCACAAATAAAAAAATTTGGCCTGCCAAATAAAATACCTTTGGCTTTGCCATTTTTTTATATTTTTGTACTATGAGACGAATTGGAGTTCTGGGGTTATTTATTTTGGCAAGTACTATTTCCTTCACACAGAAATTGGTAGTAAAAGGAATTGTTCAGTCTGAAGGAACAGGATTAAAAGGAGCCACTATCAGCACTGGCCCTTTAAAAACTATGACGGACTCCAGCGGTTTCTTTCGTCTCGAATTAAATCCCGGGAAATTTACTTTGCATGTTTCTATGATCGGGTACGAAACCCATCATGAAACTATAGCGATCTCAAACGAAGAGAAACTCCTGCAAATTGAACTGCAGCCATTTGCCTCTTCTCTCGGCGAAGTAGTGGTAACCGGAACTATGAAACCAGTGCAACGCCTCGAAAGTCCAATTGCCGTGGAAGTATATACACCACAGTTTTTAAAAAGAAATCCATCACCCAGTATATTCGAATCGCTTCAAAATGTAAATGGCGTTCGGCCGCAAATCAATTGTAGTGTTTGCAATACGGGTGATATTCATATCAATGGACTGGAAGGCCCTTACACCATGGTTACCATTGACGGAATGCCTATTGTAAGCAGCCTTTCATCGGTGTACGGATTGTTTGGTATCCCTAATCAATTGATAGAGCGGATTGAAATTGTAAAAGGACCCGCCTCAGGACTATACGGTTCCGAAGCCATCGGTGGTTTAATCAACATCATTACAAAATCGCCGGAGAAAGCTCCCCTGTTTGCAGCGAATATTATGAGCACCACCTGGCAGGAACATAATGTAGATCTTGGTTTCAGGTGGAAAGTGAACAAAAGAGTCAATTCACTGCTTGGCGTCAATTATTTCAATTATCAAAGGCCATTTGATAAGAATAAGGATGGTTTTACCGATGTTACCTTACAACACAGGATTTCTATCTTTAATAAGTGGAGTTGGCAGCGCAATTATGAAAGAGCGGCAAGTTTGGCCGCCCGCTATTTTTACGAGGATCGTTGGGGTGGTGACACCCGCTGGAATAAAACGTATCGTGGTGGCGATAGTGTTTATGCTGAGAGCATCTATACAAAAAGAGTAGAAGTTATTGGTAATTACCAATTGCCCGTACGTGAAAAAGTTTATCTGAGCACATCGGCTACCTATCATCATCAAAACTCTTATTATGGAACAATGCCTTATATGGCAAAACAGAATATTGTATTTAGCCAATTAAAGTGGGATAAAACTTTGTCGCGTTCACATGCCATGCTTGCGGGCCTGGCTGGACGTTATAATTTTTATGATGATAATTCAACAGCAACAATTGACACGCTGAGCTTAAAGAACAAGCCCGAAAAAACTTTTGTTCCTGGGATTTTCCTCCAGGATGAATGGCGGTTGAATTCCAAACACCTGTTGTTGTTTGGCATCAGGTATGATTATCACCCGGTTCATAAAGCAATCTTTACACCAAGGGTGGCCTACAAATGGGGCATCAGTGAAAAGCAGGTACTACGCCTGAATGCAGGAACAGGATTTAGAGTAGTCAACCTTTTTACTGAAGATCATGCGGCGCTTACAGGAGCAAGGGTAGTAGAGGTTGTAGGAAAATTAAAGCCGGAAAAAAGTTATAATGTCAATATTAATTATGTAAAGAATATTGGAGACCGTTCCCGCAATTTAAATATCGACGCCTCGGCGTGGTACACCTATTTTAATAACCAGATTATTGCTGACTATGGAAAAGACCCGGATAAGATCATTTATGAGAACCTGGACGGACATGCCGTTTCAAAGGGATTTACACTTAATCTTGACTTCAGCCTGATGCAGCGATTAAAGGGAATGGCAGGACTCACCCTGCAGGACGTAGCCAAAATAGAACCGGACGATGCCGGTAAGAAAATGAAAACAAAACCCATGCTTACCGAAAGCTGGAGCGGTACCTGGTCCATCTCTTATTCGTTTCCTGTTGCGGGAATAACCATTGATTACACGGGAAATATTTACGGCCCTATGCAATTGCCGCTGACTTCCTCTTTAGATCCCCGCAGTCCACAATCGCCTGTATGGTCTATTCAAAATATTCAACTTACTAAATGGATCTCACGGGAAGTTGAAATTTATGGTGGTGTAAAAAATTTATTGAATTGGACACCGGCTAAAACCAATCCCTTTCTTATTGCCCGTGCACATGATCCGTTCGATAAAAATGTAGAGTACGAAACAGATGGAACTGTAAAAGCAACCGCCCAAAATCCTTATGCCTTAACGTTCGATGCTTCCTATGTATATGCACCCAACCAGGGAATCCGCTTTTTCGCCGGCTTTCGGTTAAATATCAGGAACTGATTGTTAAGTCGGATGGCTATTGTTCAAACAAACAAAAACTGCCACCGACCCATTCCTTGTCTTTGTTATAACGCACACCTACCATTTTACCCTTGCTCAGGCGGGAGAGATTGTTAGCAACGACAGGTGTTGTTTGACCTTCCTCCCAAAAATAAAACAGGCGTATCTCTGCCTTTGCTTTTTCATCTGGCGTATCAATAACCGCGGCGTATTTTACTTTCTTTTGTATGATCCAGTTTTCGGGGTCCTTAATTTGGTCAATATCTTTTTTGGTTACATCAATAATTACTCCCTGCCCGGCAAAAGAAAATAAAGGCTTTACAACGTACTTTTCTAAATCCGGAGGAACGGGTTGCAGTTCATTTAAAAAATGTGTTTTCGGAACGTAAGGATGTTTGATAAAAGGAAGGGTGAATTTGCTTAACCTGTAAAACCAGTTGGGATGTGGAATCCATTTTACATTTAACTCTTGCTGAAATATTTTTCCCTTTTCCTGTATCTCTGTCGATTGTTGGAAAAGATCATCGAAGATGACCCGGTTGTAGATACGTTTGATAGCTGTGCGCTTTCCATTTTTAATATAAAACAGGTTTCTTCCTTCAACAATCAATTCCGTAATGCAAACGATTTCAATTCCCAATAAACTTTTTGTAGCATAAAAATCTACTCTTGTTTTTTGTTGATGCGGAAGTATCTCAAGCAACACTACATTTTCCGGATCGCTATCTCCAATAATAATATTTTTAAGCAACTGGATATAGCTGTCTTTGGTAAAGCCATTTAAGTAAAAGTCAAAACCTTCAGGCCACCAGAAGTTTTTATGATGGGTAGGTGGCTGAATCACCTGCCAGGCAAACAGCGAAGGAAAGCCCTGCATCTCAATCAGCTGCGGTTCCAGATCTCCTTTATCGTTTTCACAAATGCCAAAATCAAAAGCAATGCAATGTGGATGGCTATCTTCATC
>DAIQPL010000180.1:0-1394 GCA_036787395.1 Flavisolibacter sp.
AATATGCTTAACAAGATGAGGGATTGGATTGAAAATAAGGTATTACAATATCGCGGGGTTATCTTACTTATAAAGGCCAGGTGCAGGAAAAAATAAACCCTAAACAGGATAGTAAAATATCTGTATGGCTAACTACCGTTGCGGGTAAACGTCCTGGACTATTAATCGACAAACAAACAGAGGAAGCCATAATTTTTTTCCCAATTCACCCGATTCAAAGAGTGGGGAAGTAGTCGCTGATGCAAACCACGTGGTAAAAAAATTCAATATGAATGCCAGTTCTTTTATTAAAGCATGTAGAAATTTTGGAAAGGCTTTATCAACAGCAACATAAAATAACTTGCTGTTTCCTTCCAGCAAACATCGAGATATTTATTATGAAAGGAAGTGCTTGACAAAAGTTACATCCTCAATTAGACAGAATAATTGATTACAACCTAAAGTGAATGGAACAGAAACAGAACACAACGGACGATCACCTGCTAAGCAACACGGATCTTGCCTTTGAGCGGACCGTGCTGGCGGAGAACCGCACATTAATGGCTTGGATTCGGACCGCCATATCACTCATCTCTTTTGGGTTCACCATTTATAAATTTTTCCACGAGGCCAGCCGGGCTGCAGGAAATTCGCACCCGATTTTTACACCGAGAACAATTGGAATGATCATGATTTCATTTGGCCTTCTGGGGTTAGTTTGGGGACTGGCAGAGCACCAGGCGCTGATGAAAAAACTAAAGAAAAGCTATCCGGCTCTCGAACGCTCGAAAACGTCATGGCTGGCAATATTGGTCTTGTTATTCGGACTCACCTTATTTTTAGCAGCATTCTTGAAGCAGTGATAAATGAACAAAATGAAATGATGATATAACCACGCCATATCCTATTCTTTTTTTACAACCATGTCTCGCGAAGGCACGGAGCATACAAAGAAGAACGCGGCGTTTCCGCTCTCTGTGAAACAGTCTTTTTAAAATTAAATCATCCCAAAAAAAACTGTATGAGTGAAGAAGACATCAAACCAAGCAGCCTCACAGGTGCTGTGGCTTCCATGAGCAGCAAGCTCAGGGACGCGGTTTCTTTTTTGACTGATTATACAAGAAGCGGGTTGCCAAAAGGTAAGCACACTCATAAATAATATTCTTGGATTAGCGCTTTTGATTGAGGTTGCCGGCTTTAACATGAAAGAATCCAGGTGGAAGCCGGCATTCCTCCAGGCATCCTCCTTTCTTTTTTGCGACAAAAAGATGTGGATGCTGGGACTATTGATAAATTGTTAGCGCAAAACAGGAATAAGCAGATGCTAAGCCTGATTGTGCGGGCTTTGCAGAAAGCGGATTCCCTGCACAAAGGAATGAAATTATCGGACTACAAATTCCGCGGCCTGAATATGA
>DAIQPL010000180.1:1404-5843 GCA_036787395.1 Flavisolibacter sp.
GACGTTACATCCAAGTTTTCCAGAGAATGATTCGAACCAGGGAGCATCGTTGGAAACGCAGGAAGCAAAATGAGAGGAACAAATACAAAAAATAAGATGCAGCAATCATGAAGGCACTTATTGAAACGATAAAATCCGGGCTTGACTTATGGGGAGAGCTCGCAGAAGTGTTATTGAATGCTGCTTCATTACTATTCATCATACTTGGCGTAGCCCTTTCTTTGGTGAGAAGTTTTCGAAAAAGAACAAGGGAACCCGGCGATCATCCGTTGCATACCTACTTCAGAAAAATGTTTGGGGGCTGGCTCATCTTGGCGCTGGAATTTCAACTGGCAGCCGATATTGTCGGAACCATTATTTCTCCCACTACCGGCCATTTGATAGAACTAGGTGCTATTGCCCTGATCCGGACCTTTCTGAATTACTTCCTAAACAAGGAACTCCGGGAGGAAATTGGGACAGAACGAAAGGAAGAAAGGCGGTAAACCAATGCCGAAGCATTTCCTAAGATTCTATTGTTGCTTGGCATTAGTAAAAAGCCCAGGATTTCTCCCGGGCGTAAGTGGGCACGGAGGGATGACTTAGCATATACCACAACCACTTAATTTATTATTAAAGTGAACAGATTTAGTTGCAATAAAATCTTTTGTAGGAACTATGGATACGTTTATGCGAAGAAGTTACACTGCAGTGTCTTATGATGCAAATTTAAAAAATCGTTTTTGATTTTGCAATAGCTGCGTGTCCGGAAGTTATTCACGAGAATTGTACAAAAGGAAGGCCGGAGAGAACCCCCGGCCTGATAACTCTAAACATTTGACTTAAAAACGTATCTGTGTTGATTAGTGTAAGCAGAACTGACTACACACCTTGACTTTACACAGCTATTTTGTGACTGGCTGCAGCTTCCAACAGGTAAGACTTAGACAGAGCCGCATTACGGGTTTTTTATTTTTCCCTTTTTGAGAAAAATAGATCATTTCAAAAACTTGACGAAACCTGCTGTAAGATTTCAGATTTTTTTTCGTTATCATAGAATGAAAACAATTTTGCTTTTTATCGTTGGTCTATTCTTGTTTACGGGATGTAAAAATCACAGTTCCACCTCTGATTCAACATCCTCCCCCGCAAGTAAAAAAGCAAAAAAGCATTCGGCTAAAAAGAAGACGACAAAAAGCTCTTCATCTTCAGGAACAGCAACTAAAAGAACATCGTTTTCAGATCTGGAAGGGGAAATTCTGTTTCACGTCAATAAATATCGCCGGTCAAAAGGTTTATCCGGGCTGCAAATGAATCCTGTCATTACAACGGAAGCGGAAAAGCATAGCAGCAATATGGCGAGCAAACGTTCCGGTTTTAGTCATGCCGGGTTTTCATCCAGGGTTAAACGAATTTCGAACCAGTTGGGAAGTGTAAGCCGATCAGCGGAAAATGTAGCGTTCGGTTATACATCAGCAAAAGACGTAGTGAACGGATGGCTTCACAGCCCTGGTCATAAAAAAAATATTGTAGGAAGTTTTAAACTTACCGGGATAGGTGTGGCTAAAGACAGAACAGGCACCTTGTTTTTCACGCAATTATTTGTGACAAAGTAGATCGTGTTGCAATTTATAGCAAAGGTAAAGTTATAAGAGGGTGGTTTTTACTATTTGATATTAACTACTGAAGTATGACCGGAGATGAGTTCATTTTTAAGTTTTCCTCTTTCAATCAAAGATTACCGACTTGGTTACTATCAAAAGCAGTTAAGGGTTAATGTTATGTGACTGGTGGTGGGCATAAATATACAGTTGAAGTCATTTCAAAAGCACAAGATAACGTCGGTTTCCCCATTGGCAGAACCATCCATTGATGCTTTAAATCCTTTATGAGCCGCTTCCCTGCACCATACCAAAAAGAGTATTAGCTCGTCGATCAAAAACAACATTAAAGATGCTCCAGGAATTCCATTAATTTCTCAAGATCATGCAAATTATTAAAGCTAATCTTGTTTTGTTTTAGATACGAAGTAATGCGTGTTTGTTCTTTCGGAAATAGCATCAGTAGGTTGCCTTTATCAGCAGTGACAAAATGGTGATAGTTATCTCCAAAATAATAGCGTTCTACTTTTGTTAATATCACATCTTCATTTACAGTCAAATCATAAATACTTCCTCCATTCTGGACAGAGGTATAAGAGAGCATCCCTATTGAGTTGTTGGTGGTATTATAAGCACCAATTTGCCGGGTGTCTGAAATCTTCCATGTTTGCTTAACGCCTAATTTCACAAAAATACCAGCCGAAAGAAGCCTTATATAGCCAGCATCATAATAAAAAGTGTCGTAACCAATGGCAATGTATTTAATGGTATTTTCACTGGCAACAGCAAGTGTATCACCGTTCGGGTTAATAAAATGCATTTCATCAACAAGGCGGTTATAATTCAATTTTGCCCCTGATTTAGAACCGTTTCTCAGAAAAACCTGACCACTTGTGAAATGTGTATAATAAAATATCTCTGAAGTCGGAAGAACATCCATAATATTTTCACCAGCTTTGACTGTAACCAAAGGTCTTTTTTGAGCAATCAGGCCTGTGAAGCAAATGAGAGCAAGTAAAAATAGCAGCGGTTTCATAATTTAAGACTCAATTGTTGTCAATGAAATATTTTCCTCAAATTTCCATATGGGTATTATTGTGCTGTAGATTTTATTCGTTCTCCAGTTCCCTGACCACAGATTTCAGAAATTAGCACGGATCAAAATCCGTGGCAACTGGGTCTCCTAATTTCCGGATGGCAGCATATTCCTGATGGCGCTAATCTTCCATTTTCCATTATCCAGCACAACGATGAAAGTACTCCACATTGTCCGAACTGTTCCAGCTGGACTTTGTATGATATATTTACAATCGACAATCGCACTCTGTTGAGTGAGAGGTCGTATTTTTTCTATGTTGAGCGTTCTGGTCCCGGGGTTAGAGGATGAGCTGGTCAACATTCCCTGCACGGAAGAATTTATCCCATCTCTCCACTCACCTGTAGAAACCAATTGATCAATCTCCGTGGTCAAAATTTTTTTCAGCAAAATAGTATCTCTTGTTTCCCGCGCTTTCGAATATTGATCAATAAGAGCATAAATACTTTTTCTTTGATCATCTTTCAGTGCGGCATGCTGACCATGTAAAAAGGATATCGTGGTTATATTAACCAGGAGAAGAAATAAAATATTTTTGATCATACATCTGAATATCAATGTGAAGCAGATTCAAGTTCAAAACTATTGTCCGATACAAACTTAGGCAAAAGGGAATAACCTTTGACCTGCCTTCATTCTTAGGCCTGGAAATGTTGCTGCCAGGTTGCGAATCGCCTAACAGCATAATATGTTCTGTCCTGCTCGCATTAAATCCATTGTACTCACACTTCGACAATTCTCTTTTAATTTAGAACAATACCCATCTGCTGTTTAACATAACGCTCCCCTTTAAAAGCGCCATCAGGAAAGGCATCGCTGAGTTCTTTTAATTCCGCATCGGATAGTTCAACGGTTGTTGCAGCAAGATTTTCTTTTAATCTATTTCTTTTAGTAGTTCCCACGAGAGCCAAAACATCATTTCCCTGGGCAATAACCCATGCGATCGCTAATTGAGCAGCTGTACAACCTTTCGCCTTTGCAATTTCCTGCAATAGAGCCACTCGCTGTGTGTTAGCTGCAAAATTTTCATCTGTAAATCGAGGAGCATAAGCGCGGAAATCCGTGGTATCAAACCTGCCCTCTAATGCTCCCGATAATAAACCACGACTCAATACACCATAACCCACTATTCCAACGCCCAGTTCGCGGCAGGTATTTAGCAATTCTTTTTCGACAACTCTTGTTGCTAATGAATATTCGACTTCTACGGCGGTTATGGGATGAACTTCATAGGCCTTTCGTAACTGTTGAGCATTTGCCTCTGACAAACCAATGTATTTGACTTTGCCTTCCTTCACAAGGTCAGCAATTGCTCCAATGGTATCTTCAATCGGAACTGCAGGAGTAAGTCTTCCGGGTGCATAAATATCAATGGCTTCTACGGCCAGCCTTGTGAGAGAATATTCGACAAAGTTTTTTACAGCTTCCGGACGGACGTCAAATCCCAAAAAACTCCCGTACGGAATACGGAGACCGCCAAACTTTGCACTAATGAGAGGTTTATTTTTCCGGCCTTTTATTGCTTCACGAATTAGAAGTTCATTATGGCCGGCACCATAATAATCAGCCGTGTTAAGAAAAGTCACCCCCTCATTCAGTGCTTCTTTTATTGTTTCAATACTTTCCTTGTCATTTCGGGATTGCTTGTTTCCATAAAAATCACTCATACCCATACAACCCAGTCCAATAGCTGAGACGGCAGGCCCGTTTTTGCCTAATTGTTTTGTCTTCATTTTGTTATTATTTGGAAAAGCAAAGTTCAG
>DAIQPL010000180.1:5943-8379 GCA_036787395.1 Flavisolibacter sp.
GCCTGGTGTTATGAGCTGCTGGCCGGGGGGAAAAGGAAGGCCGATTGACGCATGCAGACATGCTTCTGGCCAAAGCCGATCATTTACGATTGAAGAATGTCTCTTGACAAAAAACCGGTTAGTATTATGATGTACAGTTCAGGATCCGATGTATTATGTTAAAAGAAGCAGGGCCTTCGATTTTTTTCCAGAGCCATTCGCTTATCGTCCCATCCGGATTGCTGGAACTGTTTTCACCAGCAAAATGCTATCGGTTGGTAAAGTGATGGTCTGATGAGGCCCTGCCAAATCAATGGATGATTTGTCCAATCTTTTGTTATCTCCTCAATATTCAGATAGGAGCTTAGTGTTCTTTCTGATTACTTCATAATGTTTCCTCTAATAATGGACTATAAAACATTCCCAGCAGTAATATTTTTTTTTATGATCATTTTTTTTTAAAGATGAACAATCTATAATTTTCATTATCTGTGTTATAAAATGGCTCTTTCAGGAGTATGATTTTTATTTTTTTATAAATGTTCCTGATACTACACCCGAGTCATTTACCAGTACAACTCTGTAAATTCCTGGTGCAAGTGCAGCAATATTTATGGAAAATGTGTTCCCCTTCCTTTTACTTCAACAGGATACGCAATTACCCGCTGACCATGACTATTTATAACCTGCAATTGCCACTTCCCTTCATAGACTGGATTGGGTTAACGAATGGCGGTTGAAGGAGCTTTGTTCATAGTTCATAGTTCACAATCACTTACGGCAACAGCCAATAGCTGTAAACATTTTTACAAAAATGATTTACCAGTTTAGTTTCTCTATATTCATTGCAATTAATTGTCCGCATTTAAATCCGTTTTCATTATCAAAGCTGTAATGAATTCCACCGTAAAGTCTTGATATAGCTGCTTCCTGCGCAGCTACATGGAAATTGCTAAAAGACCGGGGCGTAAACCCATCCGCCATCCTGCTGCTATCCGTAAAAGAGATGTCATTGCCAATCCCATTTGTAAGAATGGCAGCGGCTGCTCCTGAAAAACTGGAATGTCCCGACGTATAACTTGGAAACGGTGGCGTGATGATTAATGGCATCCAGGAAGGATCTATATAAGATCGAATGAAACTGATAGGACGCAGCAGATTTGTATTAAACTTTGCTCTCCAGCACACAATCCCGGCATCATTTTCTGCAATACCCAATTTCGCCAGCAGGATTGCAGCTTTTGATAAATCAAGATTGTGATCACGGATCATCTGTATCGCAATAGCCATATTATGCCCCGGCGGTGTAAAACTTCCTCCACCATCGGCGCAATACAGTGCAATGGTTTTCTGATCGGGGCTAAGATGTAAACTTGTTATGTATACTTCAAAAGCTGCATCATAAAAAGATGAACCCTGAATTGTGCAGCTGCTTCATAATTACCTGGGGAAAGTATGGGCGCATCCTGCTGGTTGCCGCCATAATATAACAATTGACATGTGGCTACAAGATGAGAGTGGAGGTGGTTGAGTTGTCGGAGGTTGGGTTGTAGTGGTATTATCTTTACCACATTTCAAACAAAAGAAAAGTAACAGTATATAACCAAACCTCCCGGCGATAACAAAGAGATTATTTCGTTTCATGATATTCTCCTTTTTATTTTCGATTAGTAATAACCAAACATACACCCTGGAAACAGGCATTTTTTTGTCATTGCGGCCAACTGTATTGAGCAAAAGGCACATCGCTCAACCATTATTACCTAAGCCGGTGATCTGAGACAAATGGTTTTCATCTTATTTATTATTACGGATGTCTATTATAGTGATGAACAGGGGCTAAATGCAGAACGAATAGGAATACAACTACGTAATTACTTATGACTTCATATTTTCCAGCCATCCGAAATATCGTATTACAAGTCATGCGTCGTTCTGGGTTTCATGGTTTGTATTTATGTTGTTGACAGTTCATATTCCAGCCATGAATTTCCAAACTGAAACATTGAGTATAACAAAGAATTAGAATGTTAAACTGAATTGTATCACACATTAAATTTTAGGATTTTATTATTCTTCCTGTTGCTTGTGTTTACCGGTCTAATCCCATAATCAATATCCTTCCGGTAGGTGAGAGTCTGCTGCCAGCAACATTACACACCTGTCGCCGGACAACGTTATCGAAATAAAAATCTAGGATTATTGACTTACGGCTAAAGAGTATTCGACAGTAATTTCCACAAAATCATAATTGATCACTGCGGAGCCTTTACTTTTTTCCACAGCAGCAGTTTGAAACATCACTCCAAAATAAGGGTCATTAATTCTTGCAGGTGTCCACTGATACGATTGGCCATTTGCGCCTGTTCCACTTCCGCTTTGGGAATAGTTCACTTCTGTTTCTATAACAGATCTTGCCTGCGAAAGTGTACCCACAGGTAATAATTGTGCATTTAT
>DAIQPL010000181.1:0-8350 GCA_036787395.1 Flavisolibacter sp.
TAATTTTTCTGATTGTAGTTCCCTTGGTGTTTTAAAAAGATGGACAACCTGTGGCATATCTACAAAAAGTTTGCTGTAAAATACGTCGCCTATAATTGCAGGCTTTATGTTTCGTAAAAGCTTCCATGAGTTTTTGATTAAAATAATCTGATGTTCAGTCATACAGTTGTTCTGTGAAGTTTGAATTAAGTAGTGTATATAAGTTGTTTGTCTTACTCCGTTGAGTGAACAAAAGGGTCAGGACTTTAGCGATCGAGCCATTTACGAAACTCAGGTGCTTTGTCGCGGCTAATATCGACTTCCATTTTTAACGGTTGTTTCAGAAATACGGAAAGTTTAGAGTTTTCTCTTGGCATCATGCTTTGTACAGCATTTATATTGATAATAAATTGCCGGTTGGCCCGGTAAAACAAAGACGGATCCAGAACTTCTTCAATTTCATCAAGTGATTCGAATGACAAGTGGTACCTGTCACCTGTGAAAGTGACCAGGTAATTAAGTGTATCCTTCATAAAACAAGCGATATCTTTTGTATTGATAGGAATCCATTGGTGCCGGAACTGTACCACCAGTTTTTCTTTATAGGTGGATTGATGTGCCGATGCCGTAATACTTTGGACAATTTCTTTCAAATTTAAGGGATAAGACGCTTTATAATTTATCAGGACCTTACATTTAGCAATTGCTTTTTTGAGGTCTTCTTTCATGATGGGCTTTAGCAAATAATCTACGCCATTTACTTTAAATGCATTTAATGCATAGTGGTCATAAGCCGTCGTGAAGATAATAGGGCAGTTTAACTTGAACTCGTCAAATAAGGTAAAACTAATTCCATCGCCCAATTGCACATCCATAAATATAATGTCAGGTTCCGGATTATTGAGGAACCATTTACGCGAGGTTTTTAAGCTCGAGACGGTATCGACTACTTTTAAATCGCTGTCCACATCTGCAATCGTCGCCTGAAGTTCTTTTGCAAGCAACGGCTCGTCTTCAATGATCAAAACTTTCATATAAGAGGTATTTTAACAGTAAAACAATTATCGTCACGAGATATTTCCATGGGTCTTTGGTCTAAATATTTGTACATAGATTGCATGTGTTGCAGCCCGTGTTTATTAGAGGTTTCAACAAAATTTTTTGGCTGAATATTATTTTGAACAAACAAATAATCATTTTGGGTAAACACATCAATACGTAACGGCTGCTCTTCATCAATCATGTTATGCTTGATTGCATTTTCAATCAGGTTTTGTATGGTAACAGGCGCAATCTTTTTCTGGGAATGATATTCGTTTACATAAATACTCACCTGCAGCCCATCGCAGAAACGGGTTTTCTGTAAATCAATATAGGTTCTTACAAACCGCAATTCCTCGGAAAGCGGAACCAACTCTCTTTCTGAACTTTTTAAAATATAGCGATACGATAAAGACATTTTATCTAAAAATTCAGCCGCCTGTTGCGTGTTGATACGGATAAGACTCCTTAATGAAGTAAGAGAGTTAAATAAAAAGTGTGGGTTTACTTGTTGCCTCAAACTTTCATACTGCATTAACGCTTTTTCCTTTTCCAGGCGTTGCGCTTTGGACTCTAACTGCAATAACTGTTCTTTCTTTTTTCTACGAATGCGGTAGAAAAAAAACAAACCGGTAAGAGAAAGAAATGTTATTGCCGCCCAGAAGAAAACTGTTTTGTGATACACGGTTCCGATATGTATGGAAAGTATTTTACCCGGAACATTCCAATTATTGGGGTCAATGCTTGCTTTATAATGAAACACATAATCGCCGCCAGGGACATTAGTATAATTAACCGCCGGATCTTTTGTATACACCCAATCCTTATCAAATCCTTCTAACTTATAGGCATACCACACGTGATCTCCATTTTGATAATAGGGAGAAACTACTTTAATACTAAAGAAGTTTTGGTTATAATGAAGTTTAAGCTGCTGTAATTCTTCTGCATTAGCTTCCGGGTTATATTGTTTTCCAAGCACCTTAAAATCAGAAATAAAAACTGGCAGGTTTGACTTTTCCGCCCTCATTTCTTCGGGCTTAAAGAGAACAAAACCCTTGTAAGTTGGATATACAAAACTTCCATTAGCCGTACGGTAAGCCGATTGTTCATTGACCTGGTTGGAACATAGCCCGTCATTACTATCAAAGGAAATAAATGTGTTTTTTCTTTTGTCGAAAAAGCATATTCCATTAGCGGTACCCATGCACAGGCGTCCAAAAAAATCAATTAAAAGACAAAATACTTCATTGGAAGGCAAACCGCTTTCCATGGTATAATTGGTAAACTTATTTTTTTCTACATCAAGGGCTGAAAGGCCATTGGTAGTGCCTATCCAAATTATACCTTCTTTATCTTCTGTAATACTTAGTACATTTTCATCTGCGATTGAATTTTTTCCTGGCTCCGGCATATAATGCCTTACAACACGTTTTTTAGGATCATATAATAAAGCCCCTTGCAACCCAAACCAAAACCTGCCTTTTGAATCCTGGAATATAGTCCTGAAGACTCGCTTTGAAAATTTTCCAAGCAAGGGATCATCGACAAAGTTCTCAAATGTGTTTTTCGTTTCATTCCAGCGATAAACGCTACTGTTTCCGCCGGCCCAAACATTTCCTTCCTTGTCAAGGTATAGCGTCCATGCAAATATTTTGGGAATTCCTGATTTTTCATCCAGGAACTGGAACTGTTTAGTGGAAGGATTATATCGATTCAAACCGTCGGAAGTACCTATCCAAATAAAACCTTTTTTATCAGTCAACAAGGAACGAATAGAATTAGTATAAAGAATATTCTTCTTACCGGGTTGATTAACATAGTTAGTAAACTTATGACTGGTTAGATTATAGCAAGACAATCCCGAACCAGTGCCTAACCAAAGATTGCCCGCACTATCTTCCGTAGCTGCACGGCACCAGCTTCCCGGCAGGGTTTCTTCATGGGTTGAAGTCTGTTGTATAGTGCTAAAATGATTTTTTTCCGGATAAAACCAATCCACTCCATAACCTTCGGTACCAGCCCAGATTCCCCCTTCCTTGTCTAAAAAAAGACACCGTACATTATCACTGGCAATGCTATTAGGCAAAGCAATGTTGGAGGTAAAAAAACTATATTTCTTCGTCGCCGGATCAAATTGTACCAAGCCATTGGCTGAAGTAGTTAGCCATAACTTGCCTTTATTATCCTGCAGAATTTGTGCTATATAGCTGCGGGAAGAATTATTAGCCGGAGGAGGAATCTGATCAAAAACTTCCATTGTTTTCAAGTCAGCGTTTAATCTTATTAAATGATTGTTTTCTGATCCTACGCTAACCCACGCGGCACCGGTTGGCTCAACTACCACCGAATTAATAACTGTATCACCAGATATACCAGGGAAAAAGAATTCTTTGTATAAACCGGTTGCCTGGTTTAATAAACGCAGTCCATCCGTACAGGCAAAATAAGCAGTTCCATTTTTATGTTGAAAAACATGCGTTACTCTTGTCTTGTTTATTTCCTTATGATTCAATGCCGCCAGTTGTTTCGTTTGAATATCCATTATAAAAACGCCTTTGTTGGTAACGATCCATAACCGCCGGTCATCCGCCACTGTTATTTCATAAACAGCCATTGAATCTGATTTGCATTTAATGAAATTGCCTGAATCGTACTGATAATAACAAAGCGATGTTCTTGTTCCTGCCCATAATGTTCCTTGTCTATCCTTGCACAAGGCGGTAACGGCCAAACCAGGTAATCCTCCGGGTTTATAACTTTTATAGAAGGACTTTACCGAAGAACCATTGAAAACGTTTAATCCATTAAGTGTTCCTATCCAAATAAAACCATGCTTATCCTGGGCAATAGAACGGATGGTGCTATTGCTTAATCCATTGGCTGTAGTAAGATGGTGAAAATTAAAAGAAGTGAGTTGGGCATCGCCGGTAAACAACAAAAAAAAGAAGCCTGCCAGCCAGAAGCTTCTTTTAAAATGACATTTAGAAAAGTTGAATAATACCATCTCTATTCTAAGTTAGCCAAGAAAAACAGCAGGTCAAAGTCCGCTCGGTTCAATCGTACCATATTCCGGATGAATGACCACCTTTTACTATCCAACCGTACTAATCCATACTAAGCAAGAAACGGTTTGACACTGCTGTTGCCATTTGCTGATCAATGCTTATCCTAATGCAAAGCCATTCTCAACGCAAACCTTTGGTGGTACTCTTCACCGGATAACCGTCCCTGTTCCAAATATTTAGAGAAGCTAATTTCCATTCTTAGTCATTTATATGTGATTTAATAACTACCATATTGGTAACTCAAAACAATTTCTTGTGGGCTGGGCAGTAGCTGTATCAACTATTTTCATCAAGAGGTTTCTTTTATTATCCGAAGGTTGAATGGTATTTACGTCGGGAAGTTTGGGATAATATTCAGTTCCATAAAACATAGGAATATACTTTCTGAAATGATGGATTTCAGAAGGCTTTTTTGGTGTAAGGAAAAGTCCTGTAGTAAATAAAACAAGTAAAACAAACAGCAGTTTCATAACAATGTTTTTAATCAAGAAATATTACTGTATTAAAAAAGAGTTTGCCATCTCTAAAAAATGTTCATACCAAAACATAATGTAAAACAGGATAAGAAAATCACGGGCTGTATTGACATAAATTGTTTAAATAAAAATTGCGCTGCAAAAGTGTTGCTACTATTTTTTTAGAAGAAACAAATTTGAGCCATCAGTAGAAATTTCCTTTTAAAAAGCTGATAATGGTAGTTGAATTGTAAAGGCCTTGCTGTGCAGGTTTTCAAAAGAATTCCACTGTTATCTTCTTGTCACAACCCTTCGCTGCCGCGCTAATACAACTCAATAGGTTTTTTGCGTCACAGGTGTTGAAAAATTTTCAAACGGTTTTTGTTAACATCAGTTTTACACCCTAATCAAAAAACAAGAACAGATCAATCAAGCGAAGACTTTTATGAAAAAAACTTTTTTACTTCTTCTATTTATTGGTGCATTTACTGCTTTGTTTGCTCAAAGCGTAGGCATTAATACGGATGGTACCACACCACACAGCAGCGCTATTTTAGATATTAAATCCATTTCAAAAGGATTGTTGGTGCCGAGGATGACAAGAGCGCAACGCAACTCCATAGCAAGCCCTGCCAATGGACTATTAATTTATCAAAACGATAGTACGGCAGGTTTCTATTATTATAATGATAATGGATGGACTCCAATAACAGGTGCAACACAAACACCATTAACAGGCTGGTCGGCTACCGGTAATTCCGGACTTGATTCTACCGTAAATTTTGTTGGCACAACAGATGGTCAACCGCTAATTGGAAAAGTGAACGGACAACAAGTATTTAAATTTTCCAATAAGGTCAAGAGCACTATTGTGGGCACTAACGCAGGTATTATAAATCTGGGAGATGGAAACACCTTTCTTGGCTATGAATCGGGAAAACAAAATAGCCGGGGTACAGCCAATTCCTTTGTTGGTTCATACGCGGGTATGAATAATACCACAGGCCAGGGCAATACCGCAGTCGGTTATGCCGCCGGGTATCTGAACGATTCAGGAGGTGACAATACCAGCCTGGGCAGCTATGCGGGCTACAGCAACAAAGCTGATAATAATGTTTTTGTTGGCCACTTCGCAGGATTTAATAATACAACCGGTAAAGAAAATCTGTATATAGGTGATAATGCCGGCGCCTCCAATTTTACCGGTTCACGTAATATTTTTATTGGCTTTAAATCGGGCTTTACTTCTGGCAATGGAAGTGATAACCTGATGATTGGCTACCAGGCCGGCCAGGTGAATGCAGGCAGCAACAATCTGTTCACGGGCAACGAAGCGGGATTAAAAAACACGACGGGGGTTAGTAATTATTTTGCCGGGATGCAATCGGGTATAAGTAATACTACCGGTTCGTATAATTTATTCATAGGGAACTATAGCGGCCTTGGGAATACAACCGGCAGCATAAATCTTTTCATTGGAAGATTCGCCGGTGCTCACAATTCTGGAGAAAAAAATCATTTCACGGGTTTTGAAGCCGGGTACTCTAATACAACCGGCATCCAGAATTTCTTCAACGGTCTTAAATCCGGGCATGCAAATACAACCGGGAGTAACAATCATTTTGAAGGTCTTGAAGCTGGCTTTTCTAACAGTACAGGATCTGACAATTATTTCAGCGGCTTTCAGAGTGGACACAAGAACACTACCGGCACCGGCAACATAGCTGTTGGTTTCAGAGCTGGCCTTAATCTAAATGGCAATTCCAATGTCATGATGGGATATGCAGCTGGATATAGCAACACGGCTGGCAACGGCAATGTCTTCCTTGGTAACAATGCGGGCTACCAGGAAACCGGCAGCAATCGGCTGTACATCGACAACAATGCAACAGCCGCCCCTCTTATATATGGACGCTTTGATGAGAACCTGGCACGTATCAACGGTGTGTTGCAAGTGTTTAAAACTGCGGCCAGTGGATCAGCGACCCTTCTAAATCTGAAGGAGGTGGGAGATATTGGTGTAAAAGTGTCGTATACGAACACCTTTACAAACAATTATTGGTACACGTACTCCAAACCAAATGCAACCACCGATGCAAGTGCCTACCATGCCCTGAACTATGTCAATAGCACGGGCATCAAGGAGGTGCTTTATCTGTATGGTGATGGGGACGCGATATTATTTGGAAGCATGTACCAGGCGAGCGACCAGCGGCTGAAGAAAAATATCAAACCATTCACTAATGCACTTTCCAAAATCAGGGAATTAAAAGCGTACACCTATAATTGGAATAATCCATCCATGAGCCAGAAAGAGCAGGTAGGTTTCATTGCGCAGGAAGTAGAAAAGGTTTTTCCCCAGTTTGTAAAAGAAGATGACAAAGGAACTAAATCAGTTGCCTATAGCAATATGATACCTGTATTGATGCAAGCTATCAACGAACAACAAAAAGAAATTGATGATCTAAAAAAGCTCATTGCAGAAAAATTAAAATAATCGCAATTCATTCTTCTGAAAAACCACGTACCCATTTTTTTCAACATCAAAACTCAATTATGAAGGACGTATTATTTGTCATAGGGCTCACTATACTTTGGTTTGATACAGATACCATTGACTGTACAAACAAAAAATATGGGGCCCAACAAAAACTGAAAATAAAATGGAAGTCTTCTGCGCTTTTTCTACTGAGCGAGTGCTGTAGCAAAGGCCCGTTTGGTGTATGGGAACTCTCTGGAATACACTTGTCAACGAAAGATACTGAACAAAATATCATCAACCTTAATTAGTCAATTTCAAATTTTAGCATGAAAAAATATTTAGTTTTTCTTTTGGTACAATTTTGTTTTTTGCAGAGTTGGAGCCAGAATGTAATTGTACAAAATGGAAGTTCATTAAAAACTTTTAACAACGTATACCTTGTTTTGACAGATGCCGGGCTGAATAATCAAGGTACAGCTGACCTTTCAGGCAGTACCTTAATTTTACGTGGAACCACTAATGTCACTCTTAATTCCGTATCTGACCTTGCTGTACAAACTATAACAGTAGATAAGCCATCCGCAAAGGTGGTATTGGGTAATCATCTGCATACAAGTACTTCGGTTAATTTTCTCAATGGTTTACTAGATCTCGGTGGTAAAAATATTTATCTGAGTCCAACCGCTTCTATCAATGGAGAAACAGAAACGACACATATCACAGGCAGCACGGGCGGCGAAATCATTCTTACGCTGAATTTAAATGCACCTGCCAATGTAAACGCAGGTAACCTTGGCGCCGTCATTTCCTCTGGTGCTGACCTTGGAAGTGTAACGATCAAACGGGGTCACCAACTTCAAAGCGGAAATGGTTTAACTGCAGGTATTTATCGTTATTACGACATCCAGCCAACAAACAATAGCGGACTTAAGGCCAACCTTCTCCTCAACTACCTAAATGCAGAATTAAATGCATTGGATGAAAGTAGCCTGGTATTATTAGAAAGTTCTAATGGCGGTAGCAGTTGGCAACAAAGAAATGCCAGTTTAGGTACTAATACTATCACAACACAAAACTTGTCAAACCTATACCGATATACTTTAGGTACTACAGGAAATACTCCTTCACCTACAACCACATTTGATTTTTATGCAAAAAGAACTGATGCCAATAATGTACAGTTAGATTGGACATCAACTGTGGAGGTGAATAACTATGGCTTTTATATAGAACGGAAAAAAGAAACAGAACCTGATTTTACGTCCATTGGATTTGTACCGTCAAAAGCAGTAAATGGAAACAGTACATCACCGCTATCTTATACA
>DAIQPL010000438.1:0-2761 GCA_036787395.1 Flavisolibacter sp.
GTTTAACAAAGTAATGGAAGAACAAAAAGGCTATCGCTGGCTTGATGTAGCCCCAAGAACCATAACAGCTAAAGCGCATCGCCCGGCTTATGGCAGCGATGGAGACTATTTCAGTAAACCAAATGCGGAAGAGGTAGAAGCCGTGATAAAAGAAATGATGGCAGAATAGCTGCAATTTCTTTTTTTGAAAATTCAGTTTATTTCAAAAAATACATGTTGGTTATAGATAAACTAACTGTGCCTGTATAAGCAACCTGCACAAAGAGGTTTAGTAGTGCTAACCCTTTTTTGTCCGCCACTCAAACCACCCTTATCGACAAAGTTGCCGGTTCAAAAAAGAGCTCACAGCCTAAAAGTTTTTAACGCGGATGTAGTTCCGTTTTGCGGTAAACGGAATTGAAAAGGCTTCCGTAAAAGAGCGAGACCTCACCGAGACGGGTTTTAAATGAAAGATGTTCAGGCTGTAAATCAGGGCCTAATTTTCCCAATTAAATCACCAGCTATCTCACAGTATTTGGCCATTATGTGCGTTTATTGATCCAGCTCATACGATAACACGATGGTAAGGTGTTACTAAAAAGAAAAAAAATTTTTAGTCATTTTCAATCCCCGTTTGAAATGGTGGATTTTTGTTTCCGGACTGCCTGCTTTGCATTTATCTTTAATCCTTGTACTCCAACTTTCTTAATATAATTGATATCCTTGGAACTTTTGCTTTTGCTATATCTGGTGCATTTTCTGCTATGGAAAGAAAGCTGGATGCATTTGGTGTAATGATTATTTCGTTTGTTACCGCCATTGGCGGCGGAACAGTAAGAGATGTATTGGTAGGAAACTTTCCTGTTAACTGGCTGCAAAATGACGGCACCATCTTAGTCATATTTCTATCAGCTCTTGCAACCATGCTTTTCGGCTCTTATCTCAGGCATTTGAACATGGCTCTTTTTTTATTCGATGCTCTTGGGTTGGGATTATTCACCATCATTGGTTTGGAAGTAGGATTGAAGCATGGTTTTAGTGCGGGGATTTGTATTGCGCTGGGAACAATATCAGCCTGTTTTGGAGGGGTACTACGAGATGTTCTTTTGAACAAAGTACCGCTTATTTTTCAAAAAGAAATTTATGCTTTGGCTTGTATTGCAGGCGGCATTGTTTATTATTTTTTGTTGAAGACAAACTGGAATGAAGATGTTTCCAAAATTGCCTGTATTCTTTTGATCTTTGCAATCCGCGTGGTGGCTGTGCGGTTTAAATTGTCATTGCCGCGCATCTCGTTAAAATAAGAGTTATGAAACTGACTATGTACCAGGTTGATGCTTTTGCAGAAAAGGTTTTTACAGGTAACCAGGCTGCCATTATTCCTTTAGAAGATTGGTTAGAGGATGAACTGATGCAAAAAATTGCCATGGAAAACAACCTGAGTGCAACAGCTTTTATTGTAAAAAATCCAGGCCCTGTTTCGGAAGGATATCACGTCCGCTGGTTTACTCCTGACTATGAGATTGATTTGTGCGGTCATGGCACTTTAGCGTCGGCTTATGTAATAAAAAACTTTGTTGAACCTCCTGTTGCAGAAATTATTTTCACAACACAAAAAGCTGGTGAGTTAAAAGCATCTGCTAAGGATGGCATATATACATTAGATTTCCCATCACGCATGCCAAAACCTTGTAAAGAACCGGGCCAATTATTAAAATCATTAAGTGTAAGTACGGCAGTTGAAGTGCTCAAATCCAGAGACTACTTCGTGGTATTGCCAAACGAGGATGCTGTAAAAAATGTGGAACCTGATTATGCAGTGATGAACGAGCTGGATACGATTGGTGTAATTGTTACAGCAAAAGGCCAGTCGGCTGATGTTGTGTCAAGGTGTTTTTATCCCGGAGCAGGTATTCCTGAAGATCCTGTTACGGGTTCGGCTCATTGCAATATTGTTCCCTACTGGAGTGAAAAATTAACTAAGAAAAAACTGTTTTGTAAACAGCTTTCGCCAAGAGGTGGTGAACTTCAGTGTGAATTAGATGGACACCGGGTGCTAATGAGTGGCAAGTGTGTTCTTTTTATGAAAGGAGAGATTGACATAACCGAGTTAATTTAGAAACCGGTTTCTCATCTCTGGGGTTGGTATCATGCACTGTTCTTTTTTTCCGAACCATTTATACCGGTTCTTTGCAATGAAATCATAAATAGCATCTCTTAAAAAACGGGGAACGATTCTTAATATCTGTGCTTCTTTCCAATACCATGGCAGTTGGTTCATCACTCTTAATGAGGCTGTGGATTTTTTATAAACCTTTCCATTTTCTATCAAAACAAAGGAATCAAAATCCTTCATTGCTAAATTATATTGTTGTAATAATTTTTGTCCTGCTGCTGATTGTAAAGCAGCAAAATTAAAAATTCCTTTCTTGTCTTGCTTTAAAACAAAATTGACAGCACCATTACAAAAATTACAAACGCCATCAAAAAGGATAACAGGCTTTTCAGTTTGCACCGGACAAAACTAACTACAAATCAATTGCAATTATAAGAACCTCTACCTTGCCAAAAGGCGAAACACAATTGAATTTAAAGATGGTGACTTTGAATACAATGCTGGTGAATTTTGATTA
Organism: Flavisolibacter sp.; assembly: GCA_036787395.1. Lineage (GTDB taxonomy): Bacteria > Bacteroidota > Bacteroidia > Chitinophagales > Chitinophagaceae > Flavisolibacter. The sequence goes on from DAIQPL010000438.1 coordinate 2,613, forward strand.
CCACTCTATATTAGCATCGAGGCTCAATTAAGGAAAGTTATACCTCTAACTGCCGGTTTTATTTATTGTAAGTTGTGAAACACTTTTTGCACATCGTCATCCTGCTCCAGCTTATCCACCAGTTTCAAAACATCCTGTGCCTGTTCTTC
>DAIQPL010000182.1:0-8338 GCA_036787395.1 Flavisolibacter sp.
CAACCGGCTGGCGCGCTGGCGGGTGGTGCGGGACAGCGGCACCGGACCGGCCGATGGAACGTCCGCCACAACGGTTACACCCGGTGCCTGGAATATGCAGAAAATGCTGGAAGCAGCCGATGCGTTTCCTATGAACCTGGGTTTTTTTGGCAAAGGCAATTGTGCGACTACAGCACCGCTGGCCGAACAAATTGAAGCAGGCGCTTGTGGTTTAAAAATACACGAGGACTGGGGTTCCACACCGCCTGTCATTGACGCCTCCTTACAAGTGGCTGACCAATACGATGTACAGATTGCTATACATACCGACACTTTAAATGAAAGCGGGTTCCTGGAAGATACCATCAATGCAATCAACGGAAGAGTGATTCATACTTTTCATACAGAAGGCGCAGGTGGAGGACACGCACCTGATATTATTAAAGCGGCCATGTATCCAAACATATTGCCCTCGTCTACCAATCCTACCAGGCCCTTTACAGTAAATACAATTGCGGAACACCTCGACATGCTCATGGTTTGTCATCACCTCGATCAATCTGTTCCGGAAGATGTGGCTTTTGCTGATTCGCGTATACGTCCTGAAACCATTGCGGCCGAAGATATTTTGCATGATATGGGTGTATTCAGTATGATGAGTTCAGATTCGCAAGCTATGGGAAGAGTGGCTGAAGTGATTACCCGAACCTGGCAAACGGCCGATAAAATGAAAAAACAAAGAGGAGCGTTGGAGCAGGACAAAGAAAACAACAATGATAATTTTCGTGTAAAAAGATATGTAGCCAAATACACGATCAATCCGGCGATCACCCATGGTATTGCAGATGTTGTAGGCTCTTTGGAAAAAGGAAAGCTGGCCGACCTGGTCTTATGGAAGCCGGCGTTATTTGGAGCTAAACCTGAAATGATCATCAAAGGCGGCATGATCATCGGGAGTAAAATGGGTGATCCGAATGCTTCTATTCCAACGCCGCAACCTGTTATTTACCGGCACATGTTTGGTGCATTCGGAAAGGCGCTATGTAAAACGTGCATCACGTTTGTTTCACAAGCCTCGGTAGATACAGGTGCCATTAAAAAATATGGCTTGGAAAAAATGGTCTTGCCTGTAAAAAACTGCCGTACCATTTCTAAAAAAGATTTAATTCATAACGATGCCACACCGCAGATTGATGTTAATCCTGAGAATTATGAAGTAAGGGTAGATGGAGAAGTAATCACCTGTGAACCTGCTTCTGTTCTTCCATTGGCGCAACGGTATTTTTTATTTTAAATTATTGTATGATCATCAGGGAAAAATTGGGGAACATATCTCAATACGAAGTTGGAGAAAGAACCATTGACTGGTTATTGCTGGAATGGTATGAATCAAGTAAGCGTATCATTTCTAAAAAAACATCCAATGGAAAGGAGGTGATTTTAAAATTTTTGAATGAAGCACCAGGACTGGTACAGGGAGACATTGTATACGAGGACATTTACACCATTATTGTAATTGACATCAAACCTTGTGAGTCCATAGTTCTTTGCCCTTCCTCATTATTCCAAATGGCAGCCGTTTGTTATGAGATCGGCAACAAACATCTGCCCCTTTTTTATGAGCAAGACCAGGTGTTGGTTCCTTATGAAGCCCCTTTATTTCGTCTTTTGGAATCAGGAGGATATAAACCTGTAAGAGAAATACGGAAGCTTGTTAATCCATTAAAAACCACGGTTACACCGCATAACAGCTCCACTTTATTTTCAAAAATCCTTCAGCTAACAACGTCACCTGCTAATGACTAATCCACTTTTTCATTTGCTTCACCTTTCTGATCCGACTTTGCCAATAGGTGGATTTGTCCATTCTGCCGGTTTGGAAACCTATGTTCAAAAAGGTGTAGTAAGGGACAAACAATCAGCTAAAGACTTTGTAACAGCGCAACTGTCGCACAACATTTGTTACACGGATGCTGCCTTTGTTTCATTAGCATACGACGCAGCAAGACAAAACGATTACAAATTGATTAGCCAGATAGATGAGGAGTGCACAGCGGTAAAACTCCCCAGGGAAATAAGAGAAGCGAGTCAAAAATTAGGTACCCGGCTTTTAAAGATTTTTGAACCTCTCTGTACCGGCAAACTAAGCAGCCAATATAGAGAAGCTGTTATTGCAAAACGGTTGGCCGGCCATTATTCCATTGCGTTTGGAATATATAGCGCTTTATTGGGCCTGCCTAAAGAAGACGCATTGCTTGGGTTTTATTATAATGCGGCTGTTGGCATGATTACTAACAGTGTAAAGCTTATACCGCTTGGACAACAGGACGGGCAGGAGATTTTATTTTCATTAAATGATTTGATCAACGAATTGGTTCAAAGTTCTATGAATCCGGATCGTGAATTAATAGGGTTTTGTTGCACTGGTTTTGATATCCATTGTATGCAACATGAGCAATTATATTCAAGGCTGTATATGTCCTGAATAGAATTACAGAAAGTACACGCGAGCCCTGAAACAAGTTCAGGATAAATTCATAACAAAAGCTTGATAGTACCAGGTAAGTTGGTACCATAAAATATAAAAATCATGCAGGAAAGAAATTATGTAAAAATTGGAATTGCCGGACCGGTTGGTTCGGGTAAAACCGCATTGATTGAGCGGTTGAGCAGGAGAATGATAAAAGACTATAGCATTGGAGTAATTACCAATGATATTTATACAAAAGAAGATGCTGAATTTCTGACGCAAAATAGTTTGTTAGCGCCGGACAGGATTATTGGTGTAGAAACAGGTGGTTGTCCGCACACTGCCATTCGCGAAGATGCGAGTATGAACCTGGAAGCTGTAGATGAAATGGCGTCACGTTTCCTTGACATAGAACTTATTTTTATTGAAAGTGGTGGAGACAATCTTTCTGCCACTTTCAGTCCTGACCTTGCCGACCTTACCATTTTTGTAATTGACGTAGCTGAAGGAGATAAGATACCAAGAAAAGGTGGTCCGGGCATTACACGTTCTGATTTGCTGGTAATAAACAAAATTGACCTGGCTCCTTATGTAGGTGCCAGTCTTGAAGTAATGGAAAGAGATGCACGGTTGATGAGAAAAGGCAGTCCATTTGTTTTTACGAACCTGGTAAGCGGAGACGGTGTGGATAGCGTGGTAAACTGGATCAAAAAATATGCTCTGACCGAAGAAGTTTTGGAATTGAAATTATGGCAATGAAAGCTGAGCTCTCCATACATACGGAACTAAGAAATGGAAAAACTATTTTGAATGAAGTGTTTTATACGCCACCTTTTAAGATCGCTAATATTTCTGAAGATAAAAATGAAAAGCAGCTACGTTTAATGATGATGAGTTCATCACCGGGAATATTGGATGGAGATGAATATTGTATTAAAATCCGGGTAGGAGAAGGCTCCATTCTGCAACTGGAAACACAATCTTACCAACGATTGTTTCAAATGGAAGACGGCGCTTCACAAACTATAGAACTGCACATGGCAGAAAATTCTTCTTTTTATTTTTTACCACATCCTTCTGTTCCCCATAAGGGATCACATTTTGCAGCGAGGAACAAACTCTATTTATCGAAGGGCTGTACTTTATGTTGGGGGGAGGTGATGACTAGCGGAAGAAAATTGAACGGGGAAAGTTTTGTTTTTTCCAAACTTCATAGTCTCACAGAAATCTACATGGACAAAAAATTAGTAGTAAAAGAAAACTTGTTAATGATGCCAGGCATCACAGATCTAACAGGAATTGGGCAGTTAGAAGGATTTTCACACCAGGGTAGTTTACTCTTTATAAATGAAAGCGCTGCTGTATCCGATTTGATTCAACAGTCTGCATCCTTGTTAAAAAGGCAGGTGGGAATTGAATTTGGCTGTACGGCGTTGCCGGTAAATGGTTTGCTTGTGAGGATTTTAGGGAATAAAGGAGAGCAATTACATAATTGTCTAAAAACTCTTTCTTCTTATTTTGTAAATACTGACGTGAAAAATGTTGTTTATGCAGAGTGAAATGACAATGCTGTTAATGACAGCCATCGCTATTTCATTTTTGCATACGGTTACCGGGCCAGATCATTACCTGCCGTTCATTGCTTTGTCGAAGGCCAGAGGATGGTCTGTTAGAAAAACAATGGGGTGGACTTTGCTATGCGGATGCGGCCACATAGGGTCTTCTGTTTTATTGGCACTGGCAGGTACAGCCATTGGTTGGTCTTTGTCTTCCTTAAAATGGGTGGAATCTATAAGAGGAGGAATAGCCGGCTGGACACTTGTTGGGTTTGGCGTGGTGTATAGTATCTGGGGTTGTGTAACAGCCAGGCAAAACAGGAAGCATAAACATTTTGATGTTTATGAAGATGGATCAATCTATGTTTATGAGCATAAAGAAGGAGAAATGGTAACTCCCAAAGAAAAACATAAGGTAACTCCCTGGGTTATGTTTATTATTTTTTTACTGGGCCCTTGTGAACCCATGATCCCTTTATTATATTTTCCTGCGGCTAAGGATTCGTGGTGGGCGATGCTGATTTTGATTATTGTATATAGTTTTTTTACGCTGGCCACAATGCTGGCGATGGTGCTGGCTGGATATTATGGATTGAATTTTCTTAAACTCCAAAAACTGGAAAAGTATATGCATGCTTTTGGCGGCCTAACGGTTTTAATTTGCGGACTCGGAATGGTGTGGATGGATTGGTAAAGGTGTTTCTACCTGACTGCATTTTGTTCCGTGCTTTATTTTTGATTAACTTGAACCTCAACGATTGCAGCTGGATGCCGGCTGCATTTTTTATTTCACAACCAAAGCAATTCTTTATGACTCCTTTAGATAACTATGCTTGTGCCCCTGGGGTTTGGGACGAAATGAAGGATGCCAACTCTTTCCGGCAACACTACAAAAACGTTGTCCAGGCTTTGCAACAATTGGATGTTCAAGCTTTACAACAGAAGGAAAAACTGGCAAGCGAGTTATTTATGAACCAGGGAATCACTTTTACTGTCTATAGCGACGACGCTGGTATTGAGCGCATTTTTCCATTTGATATTATTCCCCGCATTATCACTAGTGGGGAATGGAAAACTATAGAAACCGGTATCCAACAACGCTTAAAAGCACTGAATCTTTTTTTAAAAGATATTTATTCTTCGCAGGATATTATACAGGATGAAATTATTCCTGCTGAATTAATTGCTTCCTGTGCACATTATGTGAGGGAAGTGGCGGGGATACAGGTTCCGCATGATATCTATATTCACATTTCCGGCATTGACCTTGTACGCGGAGATAATGGTGAATTTTATGTATTGGAAGACAATCTAAGAACGCCTTCCGGTGTATCTTATATGTTGGAGAACAGGGAGATCACCAAACGAATTTTTCCGGAGCTGGTAGCCAATTCCCATGTTCGAAGAATCAATAACTATCCTTTACTACTTCACCAGATATTACTTTCCCTATCGCCTGCACAAATTTCTGATCCGCGGGTTGTTTTACTTACACCGGGTATTTTTAATTCGGCTTATTATGAGCACACCTTTCTTGCAAGGCAAATGGGAATTCCTCTTGTGGAAGGAAGAGATTTGGTGATTGATAATCACAAAGTATATATGAAGACGACGCAGGGTTTGCAACAGGTGCATGTCATTTATAGAAGGGTAGACGATGAATCTTTAGATCCACTCATTTTTAGTCGTGAAAGTTTATTGGGAGTGCCTGGTCTTATGGCAGCGTATCGAAAAGGAACGGTGGCAATTGTAAATGCGGTAGGTAACGGCGTGGCTGATGACAAGGCTATTTATGCCTATGTGCCCGCCATGATCAGGTATTACCTGAATGAAGAGCCCATCTTATCCAATGTGCCGACTTATGAATTGAGCGACCAGGATATAAGGAAATATGTTTTTGACAATCTTGAGAAAATGGTCATTAAACGAACTAACCAATCGGGCGGTTATGGAATGATCATGGGCAATAATGTAAGCGGGGAAGAATGGCAAAAAGCAAAAAAAGAAATTGACGCAGATCCGCGAAGTTTTATTGCGCAACCCATTATTAATTTATCGACAGTTCCCTGCTTTATTGATGGAGAGTTGAAAGCAAGGCATGTAGATCTGCGGCCTTATGCTTTATGCGGACCATCTGGTGTTCAGATTGTACCGGGAGGTTTAACAAGAGTGGCGCTGAGAGAAGGTTCATTGATTGTAAACTCCTCGCAAGGAGGTGGTAGCAAGGACACCTGGATTATTGATTGACCCCTTAAATATTGTATGACATTAAAACCAGAACTTTCATGTTAAGCAGAATTGCAGATTCACTTTTTTGGCTAAATCGTTATATGGAAAGGGCTGATGGAATGTTGCGTCTTGCTGCTACACACTATATTTTATCCCTTGATAAAGATGTAAATGGTATCACCACCTGGAAGCCCGTGCTGGAAATATTTACAAGCGCCCTTCCCGATGATATAAAAGCAATCGAAAACAATACAGAAGAAGTGCTGAAAAAAATCTTGCTTGATACTTCCAACCTTAATTCATTAATAATTTTAATAAACAAAGCCCGTGAAAACGCCAGGGGCGCACAAGACCACATTACTAAAGAAGTTTGGGAGCAGGTAAATCAAATGTATCACCAGGTAAACCAGCCCTTACTGCTGCAAAAAATTGATGGCTTCCACGGATTAGAGGTTATGCAATCGCTGATCAAACACACCGTGATGTTTGCCGGCATAACCGAAATTACCATGCCAAGAGGAACAGGTTGGTGTTTTATGAATTTGGGGAAATATATGGAGCGGTGTTTGCAAACAATAATATTTACTGAAAAACAACTGGACGCGATGAACTTTCGTGAAGCGGACTCAAATGATATATTACAATGGAGGTATCTTTTATTTTCTTTGTCAGGTTATGAGCTTCATTTGAAAACCTATCGCAGCTCCAATCACAACTATAATGTTTTACAACAGGTATTGACCAATGAAAATTTTACCCGTTCTGTCATTTATTCTTTACAGCGAATTGAGCATTATTTAAAAACTATTGTACAACAAAGTGTAAATGACGAAACAGACGCCTTGCTAAGAAACTTTGGAAGGCTGTTTAGTAAGGTTCGTTTTATTGAGCTTGACACCTTAAACAATATAACCGTGTACACTTTCCTGGAGGACATAAAAACTGACCTTTTAGATTTTAACCGAAAACTGGTTCAACATTTTTTCTCTTATTCATAAGCTTGCGATAATGCCCATTTTTAAAATTCAGCACATTACAAAATACGAATACGACAGGTTGGTTCAGGAAAGCGTAAACGAGATAAAAATATTTCCTTACTTGTCGTCGGAGCAAGAGGTGTTACAACACGAACTGTCTATTACAGGTAATCCTGAGGTTCAATCTTATGCAGATTATTGGGGAAATAAGACAGGGGTTTTTAATTTATTACCGCCGCATAAAGAATTGATCATCGATAGCAGGGTGGTTGTCCGCACCACTACGTCACCTGGCTTGAGAGTAGACTTCTCCGGTGATTTCAATCGTTTAGAGCAGGAAGTAAGCGGGCATTTAAAAATGCTGGAACTGGCCAAAGCCGATATTCAATTACAAACTGACATTAACGAAATAGGGAACACTGTTGTAAGTTCTGACAATTCAGTAGCAGCTACTATTCAAAATTGCAGCGAGTATATTTTTAAAAACTTCAACTATATCAAAGGCATTACAACTATTGAAACAACCGTAGAGGAAATCTTAGAGCAACGGGCTGGTGTCTGCCAGGATTTTGCTCATGTAATGCTTCAAATTTTACGGACTTTGAAAATTCCAAGCCGTTATGTGAGCGGTTATATCTGTCCCAACCAAAATGGTTTACGCGGAGAAGGAGCTACTCATGCCTGGGTGGAGGCGTGGATTCCTCAATATGGATGGGCAGGGATTGACCCCACCAATAATGTATGGGTTAGTAATACGCATGTAAGGCTTGCCGTAGGTAGACACTTCACTGATTGTAGCCCCGTAAAGGGAACGTTTAAGGGTTCAGCCAAACAAAATCTTTCGGTATATGTGTCTGTGGGATACGAAGACGGCCACATATTTGAGGAATTAAATAATGTGAATTTAAGCAAACAAACTACCATGGCTGAGTTGCCGCTCAAAGATTTTGGTTCTCAACAATAAATAGAAAGTCCTCTCTCTTTCATAATAACATTTTAAAAAAAACATGAGTTAAAAAACAAATGTTAGTTTAAGCAGTCAATAAAATTACCTAAAACGTTTTCGTAAATATTTTGTTAAGACTCAGTTTGATTTCCTAATTTTCATCAGGTTTTACCATTAGTTT
>DAIQPL010000183.1:0-8315 GCA_036787395.1 Flavisolibacter sp.
AAATTCAAAAACAGGATTACTACAACTCAAAACCCTACACCCTAAACTCACAACTTCTTATGTTCTTAAAAGACTACATATCGGAAGTTTTCAAAGCAACCAAATCATTATTGGTCGGCATGAAACGTACCGGCTCTTATTTTGTTCGGCCCAAAGAAATAATTACAGAACAATATCCCGACAACCGTACCACCTTAAAAATGGCAGATCGGTTCCGCGGTGAAGTAATTATGCCACACGATGAAAATAATGAGCATGCCTGCACCGGATGCACGGCTTGTGAACTAGCTTGTCCCAACGCAACAATCAAAATCATAACCAGGTTCGATATGACACCAGAGGGCAAGAAAAAAAAGGCTTTGGATACTTTTATTTACCGCCTTGAATTATGTACCATGTGCAATTTATGTGTAGAGGCCTGTCCAACAGACGCCATCAAGATGGGACAAAATTTTGAGCATAGCGTATATGACCGCAGCATGCTACTAAAAAAATTAAATAATCCCGGGTCAAAAATCAGGGAGGGTGTTGAATAATGAGTGCATCAGCCATACTGTTTTATGCTATTTCCGCCTTCATTTTGGGAATGGGACTTTTGGCCGTAACATCAACAAAAATTTTCAGGTCGGCTATCTGGTTGTTACTGTCGCTGGTGGGCATTGCAGCACTTTATTTTTGGATGCAGGTAGAATTTATCGCAGCTGTTCAAATTGTAGTATATGTAGGGGGCATTGTAGTTCTAATCATTTTCTCCATTTTTCTAACGCAGCAATCCGGCACTGAAATGCCAAAACCGGCAATGAAGCGTACTGTTTTTTCTGTACTGGCAGCACTATTTGGCTTTGGTTTTTCCTTTAACCTTATTGATCATTATGGTTTTGTTCCTGCCGGCACCCAATCATTTAATGTTTCCGTAAGCGAAATAGGTACTCAAATGTTAAGTACCACGGCACATGGTTATATACTTCCTTTTGAAGTAGTAAGTATGTTACTGTTATCTGCCATGATTGGCTGTATTGTTATTGCTATGAAAACACCAGAACAGAAAGCGGCTGAAATGGAAACTATTATCATTCCAAATGAGGGCACCCGTGGTCCAGCAGAGGTTATAACACCACACATTTCCGAACCCCTAATAACAGAGGAGGCATAATGAACGCAGTACCATTGACACATATCCTTTTTGTAAGTACTGCCTTATTTTTTATTGGCATGTATGGTTTGTTCACAAGGCGTAACCTGATAACCATGCTGATGTCGATAGAACTTATATTAAACAGTGTGAACATCAACTTTGTTGCTTTTAATAAATACTTGTACCCTTCCAAACTGGATGGTGTATTCTTTACGGTATTCGTTATAACAATTGCTGCTGCCGAGGCAGCGGTGGCTATAGCGATCATTATCAATTTATACCGAAGCCATAAATCAATTGATGTGGAAGATGCAGCAGAACTAAAATTTTAATCCATGAGTGATTATTCTTACGTCGCGTTAATCCCTTTATTACCCCTGGCTACCTTTGTTTTACTGGGTTTACTCGGAAGAACCTATTTTAAAAAATCTTCGGGTAGTATTGGTACTGCTTCTTTATTGGCTTCCACTGTTCTTTCTCTTTTTGTAGCCTACAATTATTTTTTTGTAGATGGCAAAGTAAACGGCATTTATAAGCAAATCATTGCTTTTAAATATAACTGGCTTACGTTCTCGCCAAATGTGTCTATTGATATGGGCGTGCTCCTTGATCCCATTTCGGTAATGATGATCGTTGTCGTAAGTTTTATATCGCTGATGGTGCACATATTCAGCCTTGGTTATATGAGGGGTGAGGAACGTTTTGCTACTTATTATGCTTTTCTTTCCCTGTTTACATTTTCCATGCTTGGATTGGTGCTCTCTTCAAATATTTTCCAGATCTATATTTTTTGGGAACTGGTGGGTGTTTCTTCTTTTCTTTTAATAGGCTTTTATTACAACAAGCCTTCTGCCGTTGCGGCTTCTAAAAAAGCATTTATCGTTACCCGGTTTGCAGATCTTGGCTTTTTAATTGGCATTTTAATACTTGGCTTTTACAGTGGCACGCTGGATTTTGGAACGTTAATAGAAAGATTGACCTCTGCACAATCTGCTGAATATATTGGCATCACTACAGCGTCTTTCCTCGGTGCATCCATGTTAACATGGGGACTTAGCTTGATATTTATTGGCGGCGCCGGTAAATCAGCCATGTTTCCATTTCACATTTGGTTACCCGATGCTATGGAAGGTCCAACACCGGTATCTGCTCTTATACACGCTGCAACCATGGTAGTGGCAGGTGTATACCTCGTAGCAAGATTATTTCCTTTATTTTCTATTGATGTGACAGCGCTTGATATTGTTACCTGGGTGGGTGTCACATCAGCCTTTATTGCTGCTGTCATTGCCTGCACACAAACGGACATTAAAAGGGTGCTTGCTTATTCCACTATGTCACAAATTGGCTATATGATGTTTGCTTTAGGGGTTTCCGGGTATGGAGGTGAAAGTGGTCTTGGTTTTATGGCTTCCATGTTTCATTTATTCACCCATGCATTCTTCAAATCCTTATTATTTCTGGGCGCAGGGGTTATTATTCATTTCGTTCACAGCAATGATATAAAAGACATGGGCGGTTTACGCCGACTGATGCCGGTTACTCATATCAGCTTTTTAATTGCCTGCCTGGCTATTGCAGGTGTTCCACCCTTTGCAGGTTTCTTTAGCAAAGAGGAAATTTTACTGGCTGCTTTCCAAACAAATAAGGCCGTGTATGCAGTTGCTTTGTTTACAGCAGCGCTTACCGCTTTTTATATGTTCCGTTTATACTTTTCCATTTTTTGGAAAAAAGAACATTCCGTCCACGTCGCGACTTATGCTGACGGAACAGCTTCCATGAAGTGGCCACTGATCATTTTGTCTGTTTGCTCTATTGCAGCAGGATTTGTTCCTTTTTCAAAATTGGTTACTTCTGACGGAGCGCCTTTAGAAACACATATGAATTGGCTGTTTTCAATCACACCCGTATTGTTGGTTTTAGTAGCTATTCTTATTGCGACACGCCTCTATAAAAAAGAAAATGAATTGCCGGCGCGGATAGCCACAACGCTTGGTGGGTTCTACAGGGTAGCAACCAAGAAATTTTACATAGACGAGGTTTATCTTTTTTTCACACAAAAAGTTATTTTCAACTTAATTGGAAGGCCAGCTGCGTGGATTGATAAAAATATTGTTGATGGTTTTATAAATGGGTTGGGGTACCTGACTGCTGCCACCTCTAGCAGGGTAAAAGGAATACAATCAGGAAGGGTACAAAATTATGCCTTGTACTTTTTTGGCGGTATTGCTGGTTTAGCTCTTTTATTTATTTACTTCTGGAAATAATTAATTATGAACTTATCCCTCCTCATCATAGTACCTCTTCTCACTGCAATAAGCATTCTTTTTTGCGCAGGGTTAAAGCAAGTACGAACTATATCACTTTTGGGTTCCATCATTCAACTTGCATTGGGATTATTTATGTTAACAGAATACTGGCAGCAGCGTACATCCGGCAATGTTTCGCAGATGTTGTTTGAATATAATTATACCTGGTTCCGGGCTCTGAATATAAATTATCATATTGGCGTTGATGGAATTTCCATTGCTATGATTTTACTAACAGCATTTGTAGTAATCGCCGGGGTGTTGGTTTCGTGGACAACAGAAACATTAAATAGAGAATTCTTTTTTTTACTTATGCTGCTTAGTGCAGGCGCCTACGGATTCTTTATTTCACTCGATCTTTTTACTTTATTCTTCTTTTTAGAGCTGGCCGTTATTCCTAAGTTTTTATTGATTGGAATTTGGGGAAGCGGCAAGAAGGAATACAGTGCCATGAAGCTGGCGTTGATGTTAATGGGTGGCTCTGCTTTGGTTTTTGTAGGACTTGCAGGCATTTATTTTAACACGGGCACATTTGATATTTTACAGATTGCTCAGTTATCCATTCCACTTTCCATTCAAAAAATGTTTTTCCCTTTTGCCTTTATAGGATTTGGTGTTTTCGGTGCACTCTTTCCTTTTCATACCTGGGTGCCGGACGGTCACTCGTCGGCGCCAACGGCAGCTTCTATGTTTTTGGCAGGTATATCTATGAAGCTGGGGGGATATGGTTGCTTAAGGGTTGCCACTTATCTGATGCCCGATGCGGCACATGCCTATTCATGGATCATTATCTTATTGGCTACCATTGCTATTATCTATGGTGCGTTCGCTACTATGATGCAGAAGGACTTGAAATACATCAACGCCTATTCATCAGTAAGTCATTGCGGTTTTGTTTTATTAGGTATTGGAATGTTAACGCAAACATCCATTAATGGTGCTGTATTGCAAATGGTGTCGCATGGATTAATGACAGCCCTTTTCTTTGCCGCCATTGGAATGATCTATAGCAGAACACATACCAGACTGGTGGCACAATTAGGTGGTTTGTTGAAAGTAACGCCTTTTATTTCCACTGTATTTGTAATTGCAGGTTTGTGTTCGTTAGGACTGCCTGGCTTTAGTGGTTTTGTAGCGGAGATGACGGTATTTATGGGTTCATGGCAAAACCCCGACGCCATGTATCGTTTGGCAACCATACTCGCTTGTGCGTCTATAGTTGTAACAGCCGTATACATTTTAAGAGCCACTGGTAAAACCATTATGGGTCCTATGAGCACAACGTATGACAAGTTAACGGATGCTACATGGAACGAGAAACTGGCAGCAGGCATTTTAATATTTGGAATTGTAGTTATTGGGATTGCTCCTTTTTTGATTACAGAATTAATAACACCCGGAACCGAAACTATTATGACCAGGGTGTTGACCATGATGAAATAAGGAGTATGGTAATGTCCGGGTTGAAGGAAATTATTAAACAGGCTATAGAATATGATTTGAAATCCTGTTGCGTCGCACTCTTGTACGTTTAGTTCTTTACGCAGCAAAAAAATGGCTGCAGCAACGCGAAGAGCAAAACAGTTAGTGAAAGCTTAGAGAGCGAATGTCCAACGTGGTTTTGAACGTTGAAGTGTGCGACGCAACAGGTGATGATGGAATTACAAAAGCCTGGTACAAAATAACTCGCATGAAGAAATAAAGGAGTGAAAACAGCAGGGAAAGCAAAACCTTTTACGAAACCACAAACCAAAAACTAAAAAACCTGAAACTCTGTATATGTGGATCGATTTTTTAATATTGATGAAACAGGAAATGGCGCTCATTGTCCTCATTTTTATCCTGATGTTTCTGAAACTGGGAAAAGACAGGAGCAATGTAGGCTATATGAATATTGTAAACGTGCTGCTGTTACTGAATCTTGTTCTTGGATTCATCTGGAACCGCGAGGGAATGTTGTTCAATGAAATGTTTCGCACCAATAGGTTAATGGTGTTGGAAAAAAATATTCTCAACCTGGGCATGCTTATTATCTCTATGCAATCTTATTCATGGTTAAAAACGCATAAGCATGTGCCTGAGTTTTATATACTCCTGTTATCTACCATGCTTGGTATGTTCTTTATGATTTCTGGCGGTAATTTATTAATGTTCTATTTGGGTTTAGAGTTATCTACTATTCCGTTGGCAGCAGCTGCTAATTTTGACCTGACCAGGAGGCGCTCTTCAGAGGCTGCCATGAAACTGATCTTTTCTTCTGCTTTTTCATCAGCACTTTTGTTGTTTGGTATTTCCATGGTTTATGGAACTAGCGGTACACTGATATTTTCCGAGTTACCACAACATTTAAGCAATAACCCGCTGCAGGTATTTGCTTTTATTTTATTACTGGCTGGATTTGCTTTCAAAATTTCAGTTGTTCCCTTTCATTTATGGACAGCCGATGTATATGAGGGAGCGCCAATTGCCGTTACCTCTTTTTTATCTGTCATTTCAAAAGGCGCCGTGCTCTTTGTTTTTGTTTCTGTTTTGTATACCGTTTTTAAGCCGCTCGCTGAAACCTGGTATAACATGTTATTTATTTTGTCACTGCTTACCATAATTATCGGAAACTTGTTTGCCATAAGACAGGACAATTTCAAACGGTTTCTGGCTTTTTCGTCCATTGCACAAATAGGTTTTATATTGGTAGGTATTTCGGGAAGCTCAGATATCTCCACTACCTCGGTTGTATATTTTGTTTTGATCTATGTTTTTTCCAACCTTGCAGCATTTGGTGTAGTATCGGTGGTAAGTGCTTTATCAGGGAAAGAAAACATTAGTGATTATAAAGCCTTTTATAAAACCAACCCGCTGCTTTCATGGATACTAACAATTGCTTTGTTTTCACTGGCTGGTGTACCTCCTACCGCTGGCTTCTTTGGTAAGTTTTTTTTACTTATGGCAGGTGCGGGAAAAGGAAATTACCTATTGATCTCTATTGCGGCTTTAAATATGGTCATCTCATTCTATTATTACCTGCGGATAGTTAAAGCCATATTTATGGATGCGAATGAACAGCCCATTCCAAATATCTTTATGCCGCTAATGCCAAAACTTGCATTATATCTATGCATAGTGGGCATACTGGCGGTTGGCCTGGTTAGCTGGTTCTACGATTATATTTATTTACTGGTGACAAATGTTTGATGAAACTTTTTTGAACCATTAACGCTAAACACAAAACTTCAACCTCTTTATGGCTATCAATAAAAATCATGAATTTGAAGAACTTGATGGTGTAAAATGTGCCATTGTGGAAAGAAATGTATCACAGGAAAGAGTCAATTTCTTAAAAGAATTGCTTGAGTTCAATAAATATAAGGTTGTGATAGTAGCAAGTATTCCAAAAGCTTCACCGCTACCTGTTGCGGCGGCTCCTGTTGCTACAGTAGAAACGCTTATTGACACCGTTCCACCGCCTCCGCCTCCCGCCTTACCTCCTGCACCAACAAGTTTTACTGTGGGTGTTACTGACGTCAGCTTTAACCCAATCAATGCCATCTTTGGCCGTTTACTAAAAACAAAAGATGGACATGTAGTAACACTGGCTTATTGGCAACAAAAAGAAGCCGTATCACATGATGAGATACCTTACTTTGAAAATAAAGTTTTGTAAAAAAAAGCTACCGGCTCTTAACGGCATTTATAAATGCAAATCCACTCTTTTACCTGTTTTAACGGCCAGGTAAATGGCATCGATAATTTTGAGGTCTTTTACAGCCTCATTACCATCTACCGGAATGACGGGTTGTTTACCATCGAAAATAATAGCCGCCATTTCATCCATTTGAACTGTTTGATGGGTCATATGCGGTTGCTCTAATTCGCCTTTATGTGTGCGTCCTTTAATGGGCCCATAGCCAGTAGCGGGCAGCAGTTCAGCAAATCCTTTTTCACCATTTAAGAAGAAGCGATCGAGATTGTTCATGTTGTAGGTGGACAAACAAGAAGCTACTGCACCGCTGGGGAAGCCCAACTGAAACTGGATAGTTTCATCAACACCTTCTTTGAATTTTGTAAGATCGGTTTTCGTTTCCTCTGCGGCAACCCAAACAGGTTCTTCACCAACCATGTAACGTGCACCATTAATAGAATAAATACCGATATCCATCATAGCGCCGCCACCAGCAAGTTGTTTGTTTAAACGCCATTGAGATGGATTACCTATGCGAAAGCCAGACAATCCCTGGAAAAATAAAATCTTTCCCAACTCTCCCTCTTTTCGCATGCGCACAATTTCCAGCGTCTTTGGTTCGAAGTGCATTCGATAACCTACCAGTAATTTAACTCCTGCATTTTTACACGCATCTACCATAGCTTGCCCGTCGGCAGCATTAACAGCCATAGGTTTTTCACAAATAACATGCTTGCCGGCTTTTGCCACACGTATACACTCATCTTTATGAAGCGCATTGGGTGTAATAATATAAACGGCGTCAATGTCTTTATTTTCCTTTATGCGGTCAAAATTTTGGTAGTTGTAACAATTCTTCTCAGGAATATTATATTTAGTTTGCCAGTCCGTGATCTTTGCAGGAGTACCACTAATTACCCCAACAAGTTTAGCTCTTTTGCAGGATTGCATGGCTTCAGCCACACGGGTGCCGTAACTGCCAAGACCCATAATAGCTACTCTTAACACCGGTGCCTCTTTTGAAGAACTATTGTGATTAATACCACTTCTGGAATCGTAACTCATAAAAGGCAGGCTTAAGGCAGAATAGGTAACTTGTTGTAAGAAGTGTCTTCGTGAACTCATAGCAGTGGTTTTTTCTTTTTACAATAATGACCATGACATATGCAATTTCTTCTATTTTTCAATAGATCAT
>DAIQPL010000439.1:0-2751 GCA_036787395.1 Flavisolibacter sp.
CTTATAAATGTCTTCCAGTTTTGCTTTAGAAAAAAAATAAATGCCATTATCCTCACGACGGGGAGTAAGTAACAATGGTACATCTCCAAGTTGATTTGAAACCAGGTAATAAGACCATGCACGCAGAAAAAGTATTTCAGACCTTCTTGTTTTTCTGTAAGCCTCATCTGAACTGAACTTACCCGGTTTGATATTATCAATGATGTCAAGTGCAATGTTACAATTATTAATATGCGGGTATGCTCCCATTGGTGCGTAGTTAGAGTTAGGACTACCCAAAAAATTGGTAAGATTATTAGTAGCAATGGCACTAACATTGGTACCATAGTTAGCAGATGTCATTTGCGCATTAGCCGCAGTAGCGGTCATATATGCATCTGTTTCTGGTTCAATAAGCCTGGCTCCGTTTGCCTCCCATTCATGTTTTACACGGCTATACACATAAAGCCCATTGATAAGCGAGTTGAGACCATTCTCATCATTATAGTAATCTTGTGTCAACGTCGCTACTTGTTTTTCGGTAAGAAACTTTTTACATGAACCCAGGGATAAAATCGCAAGGGTTACCAGTGCTATAATTAAAATATTTCTATTCATATGCTGTTTCATAAAAGTCTTTTTTAGTATTTGTTTAAACAATACAACTTTTTGCTTTTTAAAAACCTGCTCTTATCCCAAAGACAAAACTTTGGGGAAGAATAGTGTTATTATTTGTACCTCCAAGAGGGTTAGTATTAGTTGAAGCAATGCTCCAATTTGTATCATCATCAGGATTGATACCCCACTTTACAACTTCACCTCCGAATATAAAAGGATTAAGTACCTGGAAATTCAGTACTAGTTCCTTAGCAGTAATTTTCTGAAGCCATTTTTGAGGACATGTATATGAAAGCGACATATTCCTGACTATTGCAAATGAACCTTCATTGTATTGCATAGCAGCCGTAGTGTTAGTTATGGCAGTTGCTGCATTAGGCATTGGCCATTTTCCATTTGTTTTATCCCATGCCCACACATCGTTCTCTACACGACCATTGGGATTAACACCCCCGTAGGAATTTGGGTAACCACCAAAATAAGTTTGTCCCCACCGGAAATAAATAAAAGCATTAAATGACCAGCTCTTATAAGTAAATGTATTTGTAATACCGCCTGTCCAGTCAGGACGAACACTGCCAAGTATTACCATATCAGATGCATCGATCTTCTTATCACCATTTTGATCAACAACTTTAACTGTACCAGGTCGGAAATTAGTTCCATTTGCATTAAAGAGAGCCATCTCAGTAAGATCTTTTGCTTCGCCTCCCCAAATACCATCATTTTCATAATTATAAAAAACTTGTGTTGGTTGCCCGATAAACAAACGATCAGCTACCATATCTTGTTTGCCATTTATTAATTCAACAATTTCTTCTTTGTTATTTGACCAGTTGAGATCAACATCCCATGTAAAATCTTTTAGTTTAACAGGTGTACCTGAAAGAGTGACCTCTATGCCTTTGTTCTTTGTTTTACCAATGTTTTCAAATTTTTGAACATAGCCCGATACTGCAGGGAGTGTTTTAGGAAAAATAAGATCGGATGTATTTTGCTGGTAATACTCTATTGAACCTGATAATCGATTTTTAAATAGTGTAAAATCTACTCCAATATTTCCTTGTGCTGTTTCCTCCCATTTGAGGTCTGGGTTCTGGACTAATTGAGGTAAATAACCGATCCCAGCTGCGGAACCAAAGACATATGGGTTCCTGCTCAATGGGCCAGATGTTGTATAAGGGTTAACGGCTGAGTTGCCAACCACTCCATATCCAACCCGGAGTTTAAGTTCGTTTATCCAATTCACAGAACTTAAAAAACCTTCCTGTTGCATTTTCCAGGCTATAGCGAATGATGGAAAGAAATCCCATTTATGTTCAGGGGCTAATACAGAAGCTCCATCAGCACGACCCGAAACTGTAAGCAAATATTTATCCTTCAACGTATAATTAATGCGGCCCATAAAAGAGGCAAGTGTGTTTTCAGTAAATCCTGTACCATAGCTTGGATTTCCTGCAGTGTTGGATCCTACGTCATACCATAAACTTAGAGGATTAATAAGACCTGTTACGCTGGTACTTATATTTTCTCTCCTCGATTTTTGTGTTGATTGAAGCAACGTAACATTCACTTTATGTTGTTCGGCGAAAGTCTTATCAACATAAAGAAGGTTCTCAACTATCCACGAGAAATTTTCCTGTGTAGCATAACCAGCAGTATTCGGCCTGTTGGTTAAATGGCTGGTTGCATCGGGGCCCGTCCATGATCCTGATCTAAACTGCCGGTATTGACCACTGAAGTTTACACGATACTTCAACCAATCAGTAAATTTTATTTCGGTAAAAACGCTTGCAAGAATTGCAGCTGTTCTTCTCTCATTCAATACCTGGTCAATATCAATTAAAGGATTCCATAAGCCAATATTACCGCCAGGGTTTTTAATTGGAACGCCATTAGCATCGGTAGGCAATGCATAAGGAAACATATCTGTCGCTCTTGAATACAGATCTTTTGAACCAGTGTTAGAAGTATTTGGTCCGAAAATTCCATAATTCTGTGTGGAAAGAGAAGTAATTATGTTCGTTCCAAGGTTAAGCCATTTGTTAGGAGTTACATCTCCATTTATTGTTGCTGTATAACGTTTATAATCCTGATCTTTTTGAACACCCTGCTGATTATAATAATTAAGTGATATCAACAGACGGGAAATAT
>DAIQPL010000184.1:0-8303 GCA_036787395.1 Flavisolibacter sp.
CGAAGCAAAACAGCGGTTGAATACTGTGTCATAACACACGTCTGCAACTTTAATACAATAACTGCCATAAGAGAGATTCGGGAAAATACCGGTTGAATTACATTCCATAAGAACTCCAAGACTATCGTATAAGCAATACTCAGCAGAAGTAAGATTTTGTTTACTGCTTAGAGATGCTTTGAAGTTTGTACATGTAAAATAACTGAGTTCAACATTTCCAATATTCGGCCTGGTATCGTTAGGCAAGGTCCATGGGCTGGAATGAATATTTCCACAATTGTCTTTAACAACAATCGTTACGTTTCGTTTTTTTCCTAATAAAAAGTTGAAGCTGTTTGAAGAATTCCAAATAGTATCTTTTGGCATCATTACAATGCCATAGGTAAATCCGTTGAAAGCAGTTCCTGTAATATTGGTGTTACCTTTATTATCGTTCAGGCGGATAAACAGGTTTGCGTTATTACAATCCGTTTTTTCAATCGAAATAGAATCAAACCACCAGCTATAACTTTCAATTGTCACTTTCCGCACCTGTATTCCCCCACAGGAATCACGAAGCTGAATTGAATATTCACCTGATATTAAGCCAGTAAACTGACCAGTGGTACTTGAGGAACCCACAGAAGAGGGTGAAGGAGCAATAATGGTATAAGTATAAGGTGCCCTTCCGAATTGCTGATTATTGGCTGAGATAGTACCATCATTTCCTGCACAGGTGGCATCAGTTTTTACCAATTGAAATCGTGGATCGGCATACGATCCTGGCACATAAGCGCTGTCTACTTTTCTTGTGCAGCCGGTTGTAACATCACTGATGATAATCGAGTAGTAACCTGGAACTAATCCTGTAATAACATTGGAAGATGTAAAAGGAGTAGAAAGAGCGCCGGTGACCCTATAATTATAATCTCCCGAACCACCGGTGCCATTTATGTCAATAGACCCGGTTGCCACACATCTTGATTCAGTTACGGAATATGTTAGTTGTAAAAGACTACAATCCTGTGCATGTACACTAAAGATCACAAAAATGAAGGCGAATAATAAGTAAAGTTTCTTCATAGGATTGGCTTTAATACACGGCTGACAGGGTCAGCTTCTTGTAGATTATTGGATACTTCAAAGATGCAAAAAATTCAAAAAAACCTGAACGTATAACTACCCTAAAAAAATCGTAGTTCCTCTTATCAATAAAAATAGGAAAGCTATGAACAGTCTATCTTTGACAGGCTTTTGGACTTTCAGATCAATCGAGGAATTTAAGCTGGAATTTGAATAATCTGATACCAGTTGGACACAATTTCTGTTCATTAAAATGAAGTGAATGACCTTGCGACAAAAAGTTTTGCAGATAGTATACCCCTTTCTTATAAAACTAGGTAAGCTAAAAGGAGGCGCACAAGTAGCAATAAATAAAAAAAATACCAAAGCCATGAAACCGTTTTATGAGTTAAATGTTCGGCTCAATAATAACAGCCCTATTGACTTCAATTCTTTACGTGGAAAAAAAGTTTTACTGGTAAATACTGCAAGTAATTGTGGTTATACCAATCAATATGCTGAATTGGAGCAACTCTATGAACAAAACAAGGAGGGGCTGGTTATAATCGGTTTTCCCGCTAATGATTTTAAAGAACAGGAAAAAGGAACAGATGAAGAAATAGCACAATTCTGCCAATTAAATTATGGAGTCACGTTTCCTTTAGCAAAAAAAAGTTCCGTTGTAAAATCGGCTCAACAGCATTCCGTCTTCCAGTGGTTGTCACACAAGGAGTTAAATGGATGGAACGACAGGGAACCCAACTGGAATTTCTCAAAATATCTTGTGAATGAAGAAGGTGTGCTCACTCACTTTTTTGATCCTTCAGTTTCTCCATTGAGTAAGGAAGTACTGAGCGCTGTGCATGACAAGGTGTAATGATTAAGTTATTTTTAGATGATCATGGTAGATTATTCACAGCTATAGGCCATAGAATCCATATCTATTTTCCTGGGGATGAATTCATAGCCATCATAGTATTTGATGATTTCGCTCAACACGTCATCAATTTGCTCTACTTCACAAATAGTAACGAGCTTTAAACGAAATTCTTTGATATTAGGTAGTCCTCTTAAATAGTTGGTGTAATGACGCCGCATTTCATTAATTCCGGCCTTCATTCCTTTCCATTCTACCGAACGGTGTAAATGTTTTTGAATTACATCCACTCTTTGTTGAATAGTGGGGGGAGCTAAATACGCACCCGTCTTTACAAAATGTTTGATCTCATTAAAGATCCAGGGGTAACCAATGGCTGCACGGCCAATCATAATACCATCTACACCATACCTGTTTTTAAACTCCAGTGCTTTCTCAGGTGTATCAATGTCACCATTACCAAAAATGGGAATTTGTATACGTGGGTTGTTTTTTACTTTGGCAATAGGTGTCCAGTCCGCATTTCCCTTGTATAACTGGCATCTTGTTCGGCCATGAATGGCCAATGCTTTTATCCCTACGTCCTGCAGGCGTTCGGCCACTTCTTCAATATTGATGGTGTTATCATCCCATCCCAATCTTGTTTTTACAGTGACTGGCAAAGACGTAGAATTAACTACGGCTTTTGTTAGTCGTACCATCAGGTCAATGTTTTTTAATACGGCGGCACCGGCTCCCTTTGTAACTACTTTTTTTACGGGGCAACCGAAATTTATGTCCAGAAGATCGGGATTGACAGCCTCAACAATTTTAGCACTTAACGCCATGGCTTCTTCATCACCGCCAAATATCTGGATACCTACCGGGCGTTCATTGTCAAAAATGTCGAGTTTCTGGCGGCTTTTTATAGCGTCCCTGATCAAACCTTCACTGCTGATAAATTCCGTGTACATGAGGTCAGCGCCATTGGCTTTACACACCGCACGGAAAGGAGGATCACTTACGTCTTCCATAGGCGCCAAAAGCAAGGGAAAATCAGGGAGCGATATGTTATCAATTTTTACCAATGAAAACTGTATTGATTATTCAGGGCTTATCTTGCAGCCTTTCCCAAATCCTCAATTTAAAGGATGGGTTACAAATTTACAATTCAGAAAGAAAGCAGTGATGCAAACATATCTTAAATCAAGGCCGGTAGGGATACAATTGTTGTTGTTTATAGGAATGGCTTTTGGAATTTTTATTGTTTTCAGTATAATTGGCGTGGCTATTCTTTCTAATCTTACAGGAATTAGCCTTTTCCAATTACAGGATATCGATAAGTGGGATAGCAATAATCCAAATATGATCCTTTACATAAGAGGAATGCTCGCTATTCAATTCCTGGGTTTATTTGTTATTCCAAGTTTGTTATTTGGATATTTTTCTGATCCAAAGCCAGCCAGCTACCTTGGTTTGAAGCCACCAGGCAGAACTATTTACTGGATATTAGGCATTCTTGCCTTACTTGTTTCTATTCCATTTGTAGAATACTTAGGGATCCTTAATCAAAAGATGATTATTGGTGGCGACACTCAAAAATGGATGAAGAGCATGGAAGAAGAAGCAGCTAAGCAAATTCAATTCATGCTAAGTAAACATACACCTGATGAATTGTTTTTAAACCTCATTTTTATTTCGGTGTTTGCCGGTATAGGCGAAGAACTATTTTTCAGGGGCGTATTGCAACGTTTGTTTATTAAACTTACCAAAAATCCATGGGCTGGAATTGTTCTGACAGCCATACTTTTTTCCGGCTTTCATTTACAGTTTTACGGATTTCTGCCAAGATTGTTTCTTGGCGTTTTATTAGGTGCTTTGTACTGGTATAGCGGTAGTTTATGGACATCTATCCTAGCTCATTTTATTTATGATGCCCTAATTATTATAGTGGTGTATTTTAAGCCTGAGATGATAAAAGATACCAATGCCACTATGGTTGATCCTGCACAGCTTACCATCATGGCGTTGGTAAGCGCAGTGTTAACCTTCCTTATTGTTCTGCAATTAATCAGGAAATCAAAAACAACTTACCCGGCCGTTTATAAGGATGATCATCCTCCACAGGATGAATTAAGTTTTTAGATATGGCATTTAACTGGCAAACATTTAAAACACGGGCACTAACTGCTGTTGTATTTGTGGTTGTAATGATGGCAGCGCTTTTATATAATGCCTGGTCATTTTTCTTTTTATTTTCTATAGTTCATTTTGGCGCGTGGATGGAATATCAAAAACTGGTAGGCTTATTTAATCCCGACTATCAAAAAATCATCTCGGCACATCGGTACGGAATTGTCATAGCCGGGTGGTGTATAATGCTCTTCTTTACAAATGATAGTTTGAGAATAGGTGATATTTTATTTACACAAGTTGGCTTTTGGGTTGGAGTCATGTTTATGATTTTATTGCCCCTGATCATGTTTTTGGAATCGAAACATATCTTCCTGCAAAATATTTTTTATTCGCTTTTTGGCCTCTTGTATATATCGTTACCACTTGCACTTCTGGTTGACTTGCGAACCAAGTGGGATGAAGAAGCATACCGCCTATCGATGACTATTCCTTTCCTGATTGTTTTTTCTGTATGGATCAATGACACGATGGCTTATATTGTTGGATCTATCATTGGCAAACGACCTTTATCAAAAATATCCCCTAAAAAAACATGGGAAGGCACAATCGGCGGCGTCATTCTCACTGTAGTTGCAATCAGTTTACTGGCTTATTTTACCAAGCGTTTAAGTGTTACAAATGCAGCAATTATGGCGGGTCTTGCCGCCAGTGTTGGTACTTTTGGTGACCTTTTTGAAAGTAAATTGAAACGTATGGCTGGCGTCAAAGACAGTGGCGCTATAATGCCAGGACATGGCGGTTTTTTAGACCGTTTTGATTCCATACTGTTTGCTACTGTTGCTGTCTGGTTTTATGCTTATTGGATTCACTGACATTTCAAATGTTCAGTCGAGCATTATGCATTTGGCTATATTAACAAAATCGTTTACTCACATGGGTTGTTCTCCTTTTGGGGCTGTGTAGAAAGCTAGCTATTCGGCCAATCGCAACTTTTTATTAAACTACTTTGATAAAAGTAATTAACACAAAACTACCTAATGCATTTTAGTAGTTATACCAAAGGCATTCAGTGGTAGTACTCCATTTTTTTGTAAGGGTATGATCTTATTAAATACGTGTCTAAATTAGCTGTGAGAAAGAAGGTTCGGAATTGAACCGTCCGAAATGAAGCTGAGCGAGAGGTGCTAGCTCGTGTAAAATCCTAAATGCAAATCCCTATGAACTGGAATGCCATTATTGGTGTTGCCGCCACTATATCTATGTTTTTACCGGTTGCTGCCATAGTTTATTATAAGCTGTATCAACACCGGAGTTTAGCGGCTCTTATGATTTCTTACATTATAACTGCTATTTATAATTTGATGGCGCAGGGCTACATCCCTGCATCCGCTTCTTTCCAAAAGAACTTTGGAGTCATCAACAATTACCTGGATATTCCTTTAATGTTTACAGCGTTGCTGTTTTTTTGTCCTATTAAGCAAAGACAACGCACTATTCATATTGTAACAGCCGTGTTCATTGTGTATGAAATTATAATTGCCTGCATTTGTGGGTTAGAGCCTAAGGCTATTGTATACATCATGGGCCCAGGTTTAATACTTGTTCTTTTATACACTTTTTATCTTTTCTTGCGACATATCAGGATAACTGTTGAATTTGGAAAGAATGCAGGCAGAACTATCATGCTGGTTTCGATATTGTTTGCCTATGGTTGCTATGCCCTGATTTATTATTTCTTTTATATAGAAAAGACACCAGCAGTAGCTGATGTCTTTTTACTATATTTTATCACCATTTTCGTATCCTCTATCGTCATGACAGTGGGACTACACCTGATCAGAAGACGGCTAAAGGAATTGCAGGAAATAAGAAACACGCGACGTGAACTGGCTATCTTCTTTAACAATTAAAAGGGATATCTTTTTTCGCTGATCAGGTGATCTGCAATTCTTCTTCTTGCTTCTTTGCTATTGAAAGGTTGTGTTTTAGTAAACCGTTTCAATCCCATCAGTATCATACGTTGTTCATCGCCTTCTGCAAAAGAGTTAATAGCATCTTTCCCATTTTTATGTATCCGGTCTGCAGCGTCGTAGAGATAGCAGTTTAAAATATCCTTGTACACCGTGTCATTCTTTCCCTGCTCTGCTAATTTCATAACACGTAATAGTAAACTTTCTGCTACATAGGTATCAATAGCCATATCGGAAATGCACATTAGAATTTCCTGTTCTTTTTCCAACTGCATCATTAGTTTTTGCGCGGCTGCACCTGCAGTTAATAAAACTGTTTTCTTGAAATTATTAACCATCTTTCTTTCTTCAGAGAAAGGCGTTTCGTTTTCTGAACCAAAGTCGGGGATGCTCATTAATTCCTGCGATACTTTCATGGCTGCGCCCATGATATTTAACCGTCCCTGCATGGCACGTTTCAGCGTCATATCTACGGTAAGGAGGCGATTAATCTCATTGGTTCCTTCATAAATCCTGTTTATACGGCTGTCCCGGTAAGCCCTAGAAATATTGTATTCTGCACTAAAACCATTACCACCATGTATCTGCACACCTTCATCTACCGCAAAGTCCAACACTTCGCTTCCATGGACTTTCAAAATAGCACACTCAATTGCATATTCTTCTGCAGCACCTAATAAGGCTTCATTAAAAGGTTTACCACTTTCATGCAGTTCCTCCTCTTTATCATCTATTAACCTGGCGGTTCGGTATAAGGCACTTTCACTGGCAAATGTCCGGATGGCCATTTCTGCCAATTTATGCTTGATAGCTCCGAAGTTGGCAATTGCGGTTTTAAATTGTTCCCGAGTGATAGCATATTCAACAGAATTGGTAATGGCTCTTTTAGCACCACCTAATGCAGCAGCACATAATTTCAGTCGGCCGATATTCAAAATGTTGAAAGCGATTTTATGTCCTTTACCAATTTCGCCCAAAAGATTTTCAACAGGCACTTTGCAATCCTGGAAATATAGTTGAACAGTAGAAGAGCCTTTAATCCCCATCTTATGTTCCTCTGGACCCTGCGTGAAACCTTCAAAACCCCTTTCTACTATAAAGCCCGTGAACTTGTCTCCATCTACTTTGGCAAAAACGGTATAAATATCAGCAAAGCCCCCATTCGTAATCCAGCATTTCTGGCCATTCAAAATATAGAATTTGCCATCTTCACTTAACCGGGCTGTTGTTTTTGCACCAAGAGCATCACTTCCACTGTTAGGCTCTGTTAAACCGTAAGCACCTGTCCATTCTCCATTGATCAACTTAGGTATGTATTTCTGTTTTTGTTCTTCTGTTCCGAAATATAAAATAGGCAAGGTACCGATACCGGTGTGTGCGGAAATAGCCACGGAGAAGGAATGACCTGCACCTAAATATTCATTGATGATAGTAGAGGTTACAAAGTCCTTCCCTAATCCGCCATATTCTTCAGGGAAAGAAGTAGCCAACAAACCCTGTTCACCGGCTTTCTGAACCAGGGAACGCATCAGGCCTGGTTCCATGCTGTCAATTCTTTCCAGTATAGGCATTACTTCAATATCCAGGTATTGATTACACATATCCTTTATCATTTTCTGTTCTTCAGAAAAATCTTCAGGGATAAAAGTGGAAGCAGGTTCGCTGTCTTTTACCAACCATTCGCCACCTTTTAAAGCTTTTGTGATGAGTGTTTCCATATGTGAAGTTTAAGGTTTAAATTTTATAGGTTATATGCCAAAAAATGAACAAGATTTATCCCTCTTAATTCTATTTTCTATTTAGCCATTCAGGTTATCATATACTTTTTGCAATACTTCTTTGCACATTTCCACCTGGTCCGACGGAACGCCACTTAAAGCCTCATTCAAGGTCTCTTCTGCCAGTTGCATTGTTTCTTCCTGTAACTTTTGTGCTTGTTTGGTTAAATAGATCTTGTTAATGCGCCTGTCTTTATCATCTGATACTCTTTTTACTAGGTTTAGTTTTTCAAGGTTATCTACTAAACGGGTAATGCTTGGTTTGTCTCTAAAGCTTGCATTACAGAGCTCTTGCTGGCTGGCTCCATCTTGTTTCCATAAGTGATACAACACACTCCATTGTTCAATGGTGAGGTTCACCCCGGAAGTGTTGAACTTTTTCTGTAATCTCCGGGCAATAGCTGTTGAAGCCTTTCCTGTTATAAAACTGTAGAGTTCGCCTTTCCTAAATTGGTTGTTTGACATACAGTTGTTTATGCAACTAAGTAAATGTAACTATCGATTTTTATTTTTCCTAATAAA
>DAIQPL010000185.1:0-8279 GCA_036787395.1 Flavisolibacter sp.
GCTCGTGCCTTTTCGTATATAAACCTTTCCATCCAAACCCAGCCCTTCGGCCATCCAAACAACCGTCTGTGTACCTTGTTTGCTTCCATTGATCTGACCATCCCATCCTTTACTGCCTGCGTTCATCTCATATATCAATTGTCCCCAGCGGTTAAAAATTTTGAAGTAGCGAAGCTGTTGGATACCCATTGTTATCGGCCGTAATAAATCATTTTGGCCGTCCGCATTTGGCGAGAAAGCAGTGGGTACATAAATTTCAACATTCTTTACCGTTTTTACCAATTGCGTATCTACGGTGAGGCAACCGCTTTTTGTTTCTATTTCTATGGTGTATAACTGTTCCGAAGAACCCTTGAAAACAGGATTATATAGTGTGCGCGAACTTAGGTTGTTGGCGGGTGTCCATAACGCTGTTTCACCAAATTGCCTTGCTTGTAAAACAAGCGGCAAATCTATAACGGCATACTGCACAGGATAATTGATTCCCTTTTTAGGTTCATCAATGATAATATTCTGTTTGAAGGTAGTAAGGCTACACCCTGGATTTTTAAAAAGCTTTGCATAGTACACACCCGTTTTTGGTACCCTGTAATTAGTGCCGCTAGCTCCTTGTATAGCACCGTTGTCCCTGTACCATTGAATATTGTCTGCTGGCTGTACCCTTAGTACAGCGCTGTCACCAGAAGTGACACAATACATGTCCTTGCCAATTAGTTGTATAGAAGAATCAATAACCACTGAACTAACTATTACGGTGTCAGTATCAAGGCAACCGCCGCCATCATGTCTGGCTGTTAAAACATATGTAGTGGTTATATCAGGGCTGGCGCGGGGATTAGCAATAGTACTATTGCTTAGCCCGGCTGCCGGAGACCAGGTATATACAAAACCCTGTTTTAAAGATGCGCCAATTTGAACAGGAGTACGATTACAGGAAAGAATATCCTGGCCTGCATTAGCTTTTATGGATAAGGTATCAATAAACCGGGCATAAAACGTGTCAACACAGCCATAACCATTATACGGTTCTACCTGTACCGCTACACTTGAACCAGGCGTGGGAGGGGGCCTCAGGGTAAGCGTTTGTTGAGTGCCAAGCGTTTGGGAAAAGCCATTGTTAAACCACTTGTATGATTGATAGCCATAAGGTGCGGTTACCAGTACGGCCGTATCGTCTTTGCAGAAGGTTGCCCCTGTAAATTCGCTGCTGCATTCTGAGTTCACATCAACATACGCATAACCAAAATGTCTTCTAAAAGTGCAATCAGCTGTTTTAAACGAAAGCCTGATTGTTTTGCCCGCCTTACCATTTAAATTAATGGAAACCGCTGACCAGTCTTTGCACCATACGGGAGTATCCCCGCCTGGGTTGGGTGATAAGAAAAAACCGGGAAGTACAGAGCCGTATGGTATAAAAGTAAAGGAAGAACAACTGATGACTGTATTATCCGTTACATTCAAAATTTCAATCTCCATTCTTGGTTGTTCATACTGCTGGTGATTAGGGTCCTGGAATACCACCGCGTAATGATAAACAAGAGAGTAAACGTCCCGATTGGCAGGAATGGTGAATTCGTACGAAACTGCTTCTGCCTCCGTTCCAGGTGTATTATTTCCCAGCCTGATAGAATGGCCGCTTCCATTAGGACAGTTTACCGGGAATCCACCGTACTGATCGAGAATCCCGGAATTTGCATCATACATGGTATGGCGGTTGTCTATCGGCCCGGATTCATAAACTGAAATTACGTTTTGACCATTTACGGCTGCAACGGAACCAATATGACAAGTCCACCCGCTAAAAGTTCCGTTCTCAAAATCAATATTGGTGGGACAGGTTTGTGCGTTTGATGTAAAATAACATAGAAATAGTAAGCAAACAGTAGCCCATATTTGCCTCGCAACACTATAGTACGGCCCTTCGTTTTTGTAATAGGTTCGGGAGTACGCCACCTGAAATATTTAATGTAACTAAAGTTAAATCTTAATTTGATTGACATTGAAGAATACTTCAATATCCTGCACTTCTTTTTGTAACTGAATGAAGTTTATAATTGTATTGTTATAAGTTTTGGCACTTAATGTTGAGTGACCTGGTGGTGAGGTACATTGAGGAACAGTTTTTAACCATCGCGTCTGTCTATGCAAATAAACTTAAGTCGTTAGTTGTTCTACACAGGAGCTGTTGCCAAAGCAATGATTTTTTTTACCTGGGTGGCACAAAATGAAAAAGCACCGCTTCAATTGTAGAACCCAGGTCGTGAGAATAATTATTCCGTCCTTAAATTTTTCACGGGATTGCTAAGGGCTACTTTTATGGCCTGTATGCTGATAGTGAAAAAAGCAATCAAAAATGCAATGGTGCAACCACCTACTATAATCCAGATGGTGAATGGTGCTTTGTAGGCAAAGTCTTCCAGCCACTTATTGATAAAATACCAGGCAAGGGGTGAAGCCACCAGGAAAGAAATTACTACCAGCTTTAAAAAATCTTTTGACAACAGCGATACAAGGCCTGCTGTACTGGCGCCTAACACTTTGCGAATACCAATTTCCTTTGTGCGTTGTTCCACGCTAAAAGTGGTCAGTCCAAACAAACCAAGGCAGGAAATAAATATGGCAATAATGGTGAAGTACCGGATAATTGCAGCCAGCCTTTCTTCGGCCATATAATTTTTCTGAAAGTCCTGGTCAAGAAAACTGTACTCAAAAGGCTCATTTGGATTCAACTTAGACCACATGGCCGCCATGCTGCTTAACGTAGCTTTGATGTTATTAGCTTTTGCATGCGCAATGACGTAATTATAACTAGGGCGCCTGTTTAACAGGAAGCCGTAGGATTCTATAGACGAATGAAGATCCTTGAAATGAAAGTCTTTCACCACACCAACGATATTAAAAAACAACTGCCGAGGACCGCGGTCAGCTACAATGTTTTTTCCTATAGCATCTTGTGGTGAAGAAAAACCAAAATCCCTGACGGCCTGCTCGTTTAAAATGATCCGGTCAGCGGTATCAGCAGGAAATTCTTTTGAAAAGAGTCTGCCCGCTATTGGCTTAACGCCAAGCGTTTGTAAATAACTATCATCCACCCAATTCATATATACGTCTTTATTTTGGTCGGCGGTATTCCCTTGTTTATACAAGAGCCAGTCGGTAGTATTGGTAATGCCGGGGTAGAAAATGGAGGCGCCTGCTGAAGAAACAGACGGGTTGGAAGAAAGCTCTGTTTTAAATGAAGTATAAATGTCTTTGGCTGTGGTGGTACGCAACGGAACAACAACCTGCTGATCTTTTTGAAAGCCCAGATCTTTATTACGTAGGTAACGCATCTGGTTACCAATGGTAATAGATGTAACGATCAGCACCACAGAAATCACAAACTGGAAGACCACCAATACTTTCCTGAAGGAAATAGCAGCCAATGAATTGGAGAATTTTCCTTTGAGCACTTTCACTGGTTTAAATGCCGATAAATAAAAAGCAGGATAAATGCCGGCAACCAAACCAGCAACCAGGGTAACAACCAAAAAACCAACAAATAACCAGGCATATTGGTTAGGAGAAAAAGAAAACTCCTTACCTGACACCTGCTGGAACATTGGCAGCAATAACAAAGTGAATAGGAGGGAGATGATAAAGGATATAAAGGAAAGCAGGATGGCTTCCCATAGAAACTGCCTTACCAGCGAGGTTTTTTCCGCACCTAATACTTTTCTCACTCCGATCTCTATAGCTCTTTTTGAGGACCGGGCTGTAGAAAGATTCATAAAATTAACGCAGGCAATGAGTAAGGTAACAATGGCTATTGACATGAGGATGTACAAATAACTAAGACTTCCCCCGGGTGTGACATTTCCCTCAGTTGCATATAAATGTATATCCCTCACAGGCGTGAGGTATTGTTTACGGTTACGGCCCGAGGCCTTTAAGTCGTCCCCTGCATGCTTTTGAATAAACCCATCAAATTTTGCTTCCAAAGCTTTTGGGTCTGTTCCGGGCTTGAGAAGCAGATATGAAAAGAACATGTTGTTATCCACCATATTGCTCATGCTGGCCACCCACTGACCCACTGCTCCGCCTTTCATCGACATTACAAAGCGTGCATCTATGTGTGAAGGTGTTTTGGACGGAGTAAATACGCCGGTTACCTTAAAATCAAAAGCACCATTTGTGTTGCTGTTAATATGAAGCGTTTTATTTAAAGCAGGTTCTGTTCCGAATATTTTTTTTGCAATTTCATTAGAGAGTACTACCGAATTGGGTTCATTCAATGCGCTGGCGGGGTTTCCGTCTATGAAAGAATAGGTAAACAACCGAAAAAAAGTAGAATCAGCAAAGAATCCCTTTGTTTCATAAAATGACTTTACTTCACCACCTGTCTGGTACTGTAAAAGTGTTTTATCATCCTCGAAGGCGTCGACTAGCCGCGTAGTAGTTTCTATTTCAGGAAATTCCATTTGCATCGCAGGAACCATAGGAGCCGGCGTATGCCCGGACCGGTTCTCCTCCCCATCTTTTATACTGGAAGTGCCCAGTTGATAAAGCCGGTTGCCCAGCTTTTGGTGAGCATCATAACTAAACTCTTTGAACAGGTACATTGAAATCAACAGGCAACAGGTTAATCCAATGGCAAGGCCAAAAACATTAATAAAAGAAAAGACCTTGTTTTTTACGAGGCTTCGGAAAGCCAGCTTGATATAAGTTTTGAGCATAATAGCAGTTGAGGGTGATGCTTTAACCAATCGAACCATTTTTGCCTTAACTACTATGCCAGTTTATGAAATATTGATTTTCAGAAGATAAGAGAGAACTCAGGTTACGAAGGTGTTCGTTTTCGAACATTTTATGTGCTGTATCGATACAGGCGTGTTGAGTTATGTAATAAGAAACGACAATAGTTGCGCATTACGCTAAAAGGAGAACGCTAATTGGGCTTCTGCAACAGGACGATAATGTATCCCTGCAATGCTGTTTTCAATAGCCTGGATCTGATAAACGGCGGTCTCTTTATACCGGGAAGCCACTATGACTTTTATGTCTCCGGCGTTTGCAGTAAACAATTTGCTGACAAGCTCGGGGCAGTTATTGTTTTTTGAAAGGTGGGATAAGAAGAGATGGGTCATATTAGACGACCTGTGTTTATTAAAAAGTTCTAAAGCTTGCTTGTTTGATAAGTGGCCTTTCTCTCCCTGGATTCTTTTTTTCAGGTGGTAGGGATAGTTGCCTTTGTCCAACATATCTTCATCATAATTGGTTTCAAGGAAGGCAGCATGGCACTCACTAAAATTGCGGATCACGTGCTCGCAGGGCAAACCTATATCGGTAAAGACGCCTACTTTAAGGCCATTACAGGCCACGGTAAAACTATAAGGGTCTGAAGCATCGTGAAATTTTGGAAAGGCGGTGATGGAAAGGTTCCCAATGCTCACCGGGCTATAGGCCATAAAAGATTTTACTGAATGATTCTCTAAATAAAGCCCTCCCCTTTTAAGAGTAGGCATTGTTATGTATACAGGGAGATAATGCTTTTTTACCAGAGAGTGTATACCCCTTATATGATCTGAATGCTCATGTGAAATAAAAACGGCTTTTAGTTTTGCCATAGAAAGCCCAAGGCGTTTCATGCGTTTTTCTACCTCCCGGCACGATATGCCGGCATCTACCAGAATAGCTTCTTTTTCATTCCCAATATAATAGCAGTTACCGTTGCTTCCCGAGGCCAGCGATGTAATAAATAAAGACATAGGATAAGCAAAGAAACCGTATTTTGACTAATTCCTATTGTTGTTTTTTTATTGATTTGAACAATAAATTGGCAGTTCACAAATGAGGTTTAGCTCCCTTGGTTTTTTGGTAGATGCTAATTGTAACCTATATTATAAAAGGCAATTGTCAGGAATTCCAATTAACTATTATCCTTGTCTTTACCCATAAGTGTTTGTAATGTGCTAAGCAATTTTGACAACTCAGAATTTGCATTTTATACTATTCCCTGGAGGTTGACTTTCTTTTAACCAATGTAGAGTTTAGAACAACTTTTTGATCAGCAATGGAAACCGAATTATTTTCCAACGCATTAAAAAGAATAGAAGCTGCTTCCTTGCCCATTTCAAAAGCCGGCTGTGTGATGGTGGAAAGAGATGGATTTAATAAAGCGGCTGTTTCGATATTAGAGAAGCTGATAATTTTTATGTCGCGTGGAATATTCAATGCCAGTTCTTCACAGGCTTCAAAACTAAGGAGCGCTAATTTTTCAAAAGAGGAAAAGATGCCATCAGGCCTGTGTTTTTGCTTAAGCAAATTTTTTATGAGTCCATAATTTGTTACATGGTTGGCTGTGCATTGAACAATCAGTTTTTCGTTTACAGGCAAACGATGATCATGTAAAGACTGCAGGTAACCCTCCATTCTATGATTAGCAATTGAAAGGTCTTTTGAGAAAAACAGGTGTGCTATTTTTTTGCAGCCTTGTTCCACCAGGTGTTGCGTTGCCATGTAACCGCTTTCAAAATCATTGGTGGTAACCCTGGTGGTTTTGGCATGATCATCTACGCGGTCAAAGAACACAAGCGGGATATCTCTATGCCCTAATAAATCCAGGTGCGACCGGTCTTTTGCATCGCCTGATAAAGAAATAAGTACACCGTCAACCCGGCCGTGTTGTAAATGCTGCACAAAAGCCACTTCCTTTGTGTAATCTTCATGAGTAAAGTAGATCAGTACATGGTAGTTTTTTTCCTGCGCAATAGATTCAATTCCATCAATAGCCTGCGTAAAAAAATTATTGGCGATCTCAGGAATAATCACAGCAATGGTTTTACTTTTTTGCGTTCGCAGTCCACTGGCATACGGATTGGGCTGGTAGTTCAATTCCTTTGCAAGGGACAGGATCCGGCTTTTTGTTTCCGGACTGATATCATAACTGTCTCTGAATGCTTTTGAAACAGTGGATACCGAGACGTTAAGAATTTCAGCCAGCTTTTTTAAATTAATCGGGTCCATTGATGCTGTTAAAAATATTCAAATATAAGACAGGTGCGAAAACGGTTTCGGCATCGATTCCGTAAAAAAAACTTTGCCTGCTTTTCGCTGAGATTGATAAAAAGGTCAATTTACCGTTTCAATTTATTATAACTGTCCTGATCTCATTTATCAATACAAGATTACTTTCAAAACAACATGCAATTGGAAAATAAGTTTAGTATGCAACAAACCATGCGATGGTTTGGGCCTAACGACCCCGTTAGTTTAGCAGATATACGGCAGGCTGGCTGCAGTGGAATTGTAACCGCTCTTCATCATATTGCAAATGGGGATGTGTGGAGTGTGGAAGAAATAAGAAAAAGACAGGAAGTTATTAAAGATGCAGGGATGGTTTGGTCGGTAGTAGAAAGTGTTCCTGTTCACGAAGCTATTAAAACACAAAGAAGAGGCTTTGAACAATGCATTGAAAATTATCAGCAAACCCTGGCTAACCTTGCTCAATGCGGTATCTATATTGTTACGTACAATTTTATGCCGGTGTTGGACTGGACAAGAACCGACTTAAGTTATACCGTGACAGATGGCTCTAAAGCGCTTCGTTTTGAAAAGGCTGCTTTTGTTGCCTTTGACGTTTTCCTATTAAAAAGAAAAGGCGCAGAAAGAGAATATTCTGCGGAAGACGTGGCAAGGGCAAAAGACCGGTTTGAAAAAATGAGCGATGAAGAGAAATTACAATTACAACGAAACATCATTGCAGGTTTGCCGGGAAGTGAAGAAAGTTTTACGTTGCAACAATTTCAGCAGGCCCTTGATACTTATGAAGGGATAGATGCCGCTCAACTGAGAAAGAATCTTATTTATTTTTTACAAAAAATAATTCCGGTTGCTGAAAACGCAGGTGTAAAAATGGTGATACACCCCGACGATCCTCCTTACCCCATCTTAGGCTTACCAAGAGTTGTTAGTACAGCAGCGGATTTTGAAGCCTTGATTGAAGCCCTTCCTTCATTAAGCAATGGCTTGTGCTTTTGTACGGGTTCATTCGGAGTTCGTGCTGATAACAACCTACCGGCCATGGTAAAGCAGTTTAGCGATCGCATCAATTTTATTCATTTACGAAGTACCAGGCGAAATGCCTTTGGCGATTTTTATGAAGACAACCACCTGGAAGGTGATGTAGATATGTACAGTGTAGTAAAAGAAATCGTGGAGGTAATGAATACCCGCAATACAAGTATTCCCATGCGCCCCGACCATGGCCACCAGATGCTGGATGATCTGAATAAAAAAAC
>DAIQPL010000186.1:0-8241 GCA_036787395.1 Flavisolibacter sp.
CGTGTATCGGCATCATCATCTATATTTTTCCCCTTATTTTTTCCAGACCTAACAACCCGTTTCCATTAAAGGAAAGAGCTGTGCTAATAAAAGCTGTAGATACTTTAGAGGCCCGGAACAAAACTAAGGACACGGAGACTGCAGAAGGGTATCAATATCAACCCACAGAAACGAAGAGCTTAACAAAAGGAGCTTTATTTGAATTTGATCCAAACACTCTCTCGATTGAGGGCTGGCAAAAATTGGGACTAAAAGAA
Organism: Flavisolibacter sp.; assembly: GCA_036787395.1. GTDB lineage: Bacteria > Bacteroidota > Bacteroidia > Chitinophagales > Chitinophagaceae > Flavisolibacter. The sequence continues at coordinate 258 of DAIQPL010000186.1, forward strand.
AGAACAGCCAAAACCATCAACAATTATAGAACCAAGGGCGGTAAATTTTATAAACCCGAAGATTTGAAAAAAATCTGGGGTCTGCCGGAAGGCTTTTATGAGAGAGTGAAAGACTATATCTCAATTGCTTCTCTGCAAAAAGAATACACTCCACACAATTATGAAAAGCAAGCTTTTGAAAAATCAGCAAAAAATTTTGCCCTAATCGACATTAACAGTGCAGATACAACAGCGTTGATTGCCTTACCTGGCATTGGAAATAAGTTGGCCCTGAGAATTATAAATTTCAGAGATAAACTGGGAGGTTTTTATTCAGTAGATCAAATTGGAGAAACGTACGGTTTACAAGATTCTATTTTTCAGAAAATTAAGTCCCGGTTGCGTTTAGATGGAGAAAATAAAAAATTCAATGTCAATGAAGCAACTAAAGATGAACTCAAATCACATCCTTACATAAGATGGAATTTAGCCAATGCCATTGTTGAATACAGGAATCAGCACGGAAATTTTAAAAGCCTCGAGGACTTAAAAAATATTGCTCTAATTGATGAAGCAACGTTCAACAAAATCGTTCATTATTTAACGCTGTAATTTTGAATTGAATTGTTACAGTACAAGAGTGCGACGCAATAAAAGTTCAATAGTAGTATTGCAGCTAAGAACATAAAAACAAAAAAGCCCTCAAATGAGGGCCAGAATGTATTTAATTCAAACGAATTAAGCGATTTCAACTTCAGCACCAGCTTCTTTCAGCTTGTTGGCTAAATCATCAGCAGTACCTTTGTCCACACCTTCTTTAATTGGTTTTGGAGCGCCGTCTACTAAATCTTTTGCTTCTTTCAAACCTAAGCCTGTTAAGTCTTTAACAACCTTAACTACCTGAAGTTTGTTAGGACCGGCAGCTTTCAATACTACATTGAATGCAGTTTTTTCTTCAGCAGCAGCAGGAGCACCACCACCGGCAGCAGGACCAGCAACCGCTACAGCAGCAGCGGCAGGCTCAATGCCATACTCTTCTTTCAAAATTTTCGCTAACTCGTTAACGTCTTTTACTGATAAGTTTACCAGTTGTTCAGCAAATGCTTTTAAATCAGCCATTGTTTTACATTTTAAATAACCGCCTTCATTGTCACAAGACTCCGGCGGAGTTTATAATTGTGTCTTCACTTATACCCGAAGACGTAGGATTAGAAATAGTTGGATATACACACAGTATATCTTTTTCCGTGCGCTTAGGCTTGCGCTCTTTTCTCCAGTGCCTGAACAAGGCTCGCCAATTTGCCACCTGCGTTCAAAGCAGAAATAACATTCTTAGCAGGAGATTGCAGTAAGCCAATGATCTCACCAATAAGATCATGTTTGCTCTTCAAGGTTTTCAGCGTATCCAGTTGCTTATTGCCAACAAATACGTCACCGTCAACAAAGGCTGCTTTCAAAGTTGGCAATTCAACTTTAGCATCTCTTCTGAAATCAGAAATGATCAAAGCGGGCTCTTTTGGATTTTCAGAGAACATCAAGGCTGTTACTCCATTTAAAGAGTCGAATACATTTGAGAAACGCTGTTCATTCAAAGATTCCAATGCTTTTTTGATCAGCGTATTTTTAGCCACTTTTAATTCAACATTTTTGTTGAAACAAACACGGCGCAGTTTAGAAACCTGAGCTACCGTCAGGGCTTCTGTATTGGTAACATAGAAATTGCTGTACTGAGAAAATTTCTCTTTCAGCGCTTCTATTACTTCGTTTTTTTGTTCTTTAGTCATTGCCAAAATTTTTATACAATTGAGTTAAACGTTCTCCTACTTAAAGGATTCATCCACTGCAATTATTAATGAACAAATAATTTAGTGTCTATTGCAATACCAGGACTCATAGTGCTGGCCATAGTTAAACCTTTAAGGTAAATACCCTTTGCCGTAGCAGGTTTAGCCTTAATGATCGCGTTGATCAACTCCTGGCTGTTAGCTGCAATTTTATCTGAGGTGAAAGACACACGTCCGATGGAAGCATGGATGATACCTGCTTTGTCAACTTTAAACGCAATTTTACCACCTTTTACTTCATTAACTGCGGCTGCTACGTCGTTAGTAACCGTACCGGTTTTGGGATTTGGCATCAGGTTACGAGGACCAAGTATTTTACCCAAACGGCCAATCTTAGGCATTACTGCGGGAGTGGCAACGATAACGTCAACATCTGTCCATCCGCCTTCAATCTTTTGTACAAATTCATCAAGACCAACATAATCAGCACCGGCACCTTTTGCTGCAGCTTCCTGGTCGGGCCCGCAAAGCACCAATACTTTTTTTGTTTTACCAGTACCATGAGGCAATGAAACTGTACCACGGATAGCCTGGTCAGCTTTTTTAGGATCTACGCCTAAACGTATATGCAGATCAACAGATGCATCGAACTTTGTTGTGTTTACATCTTTTACCAATGCAGAAGCATCTTTCAAAGAATACACCTTGGTTCCATCAACCTTTGCATTTACTGCTTTTCTTTTTTTAGGAATGAATGCCATTGTAATTCAATTTTTTGATTTTTTCAAAATCCCTGCGGGATCGGGTTTATTTTGCCGGGGCTCCTTCTACAGTAAGACCCATGCTGCGAGCTGTACCGGCTACCATCCTGGCAGCACTTTCTAAAGTAAAGGCATTAAGATCAGCCATTTTATCTTTGGCTATCTCTTCCACCTGTGCCCAGGTAACTTTGCCTACTTTTTGACGGTTTGGCTCTTTTGAACCACTTTGAATTTTAGCGGCATCCTTTAGCTGAACGGCTGCAGGAGGAGTTTTAATGATAAAGTCGAAAGACTTATCGGAATACACAGTGATTAATACAGGGAGAACTTTTCCCATTTTGTCTTGAGTCCTTGCGTTGAACTGTTTACAGAATTCCATGATATTAATACCCTTGGAACCCAACGCCGGACCAATTGGAGGTGCAGGATTAGCCTGGCCACCTTTGCACTGAAGCTTTACATAGCCAGTGATTTCTTTTGCCATTTTCTTCGATTTTTTGGTTCAAGCGACGTTTCATCTCTGCGACTACTTCGTCTCCCAAATTCCTCAATTCCCGACTGGCGGGATGTCTAAAGAACTAATTGGGGTCGCAAAAGTAGGAAAAAAAGGTCTAATGAGTAGACCTAAAATAAAAGTTTTTTGTTAAGCCACTGTTGTAGTTCTATGAGCCTCTCTTGTGTCACACTCTTGTACCGCAACAAATCTATGGAGCAGATCGATTCTCTGCTTGTCTTCAGGCCAGGCTATTGACGATGGCTATCCCTTCTTCTTCCACTTTTTAAAATCCAGGTAATCGAGATAGTAAATAATCTTCACAGAAAGGTTATTATTCTGTGGTTCAGCCAGGGTTCTGTCAAAGTTTTTGAAATAGGTATAATTCATTTCCCTGTTGAAAACAGAGCCTTCATCCTTCCAGACAATATTAATAAAACTACCAGGTGCAAATTGCCATGTATATACAGCATCAATATTAAAGATATTGAAGTTTTGGTGCTGTATTTCTATACCCGCGTGTTTTGTCGGAGAAAGGGTTCCATCTGCATTTAAGTCATATAGCTGTTTTTGCTTCACCTTACTCCAATAATGCCTTGCTCTAAAACTGATGCCTGACTTATTATTGAAATTGTATTTTGCAGACAGAACATTCTCAATTGTCTTCAAATCACGACGAGAGAAAATAATATCAGCCAGTAAGTTATTTTCATAATAATTGCTATAAAAGCCAGCATCATTGATTGTGGGATTATAAAGTATATCCTCGCTTATTGAAAACTTATCACTGAACCTATACCGTTGCGAAAAATTGATTTGGTGATTGGGACTGTTAAATAAACTTCGTATAGCTACGAAATAATTAAGACTGACATAATATTTTTTAGTGCTGTTGGTTTCAAACCATGGATTAAACTGGATTCTGTATGGTGTTCGGAAAGAATAACCAGGTGTACGAGGTTCATAAAAATCATTGCCCTGGGGCACGTATCCAATGAACATTCCGGCAAACCAAAGATTCTTAAACTGAATATGTCCGTTCACATTAGTGTTGAAGGCCTGAAACTTGCTATTTATTTTGTGACCCGCGATTGTTTTGTAAAGCGTGCTGTAATAGGCGTTGTAGTTAATTTGTATGCGGTTGTACCAGGTGGTTGGTTTTAACCATCGATAGGCTGTCCAGAAATAATGGTCAATATAATTATTATAAAAAAGGATACCCATGTCATTAATATCATACTTATCGTCAGCCAGTTCTTGTCCTATTTGAAAGTTCCATCTACCACCGGTCTTTGCAAAACCCAGGTTATGGGAATAACCTTTAGTATTAATTCCAGGATGCATAATCTGGCTCAAAGAAAATTTTCCATTCCATTTAAAGTTGTTCTTTTTATTATTGAAATCAAATAAGGTTGCACTTACATTAGCGTCGTAATCGCTTCCGTTGCGCAAAGTGTTTGTATTAATAAAAGAAATGGATGAATTGTTTTTTAATGTCTGATCAAAGACAACAATATTGTAGTTAGTTAGTGTATTTGTCTGAACTTTCCTGCTCGTTTTACTTACACTATCTTCTATTGTTGCATACATTGATTTGGTTAGTGCATTAAAAAAACCTACACCCAATCCTTTCTTTGTCCGCCCTGAAATCTTGGTAGCATTTAAAAGCTTGGATTCTGTAGGATTTTTTAAAACATATTCATTAGGACCCAAATTTTTATACGCATCGTCTGAATGAAGTGGTCTTCCTCCAACCCGTCTTGAATAAAATAAATTTCCCTTGCTAAACAATTCGGTTCCTTCTGTAAAGAAGGGCCTGTTTTCCTGGAACCGTACTTCAAAAGGCGTTAAATTCAGAATCTGGTTATCGCTCCTCACTTGTCCAAAACCCGGCACCAGCGTCATATCCAGCGTAAAGGCGTCACTGATACCATATTTCAAATCCATACCCCCATTTACAGAAGATGTCCAGTCTTTTACATCTTTTGAATGGGCCGGAAAATGATTTAAATAGGCTGAAAAATAGGGCGAAAAAGATAAACGAATGGGCGCGTCAATTTTTTCTATTCCGGTCCAGCTACCTTCCTGGTTTATAAAGCCATTTATTTTAGGATCAACCGGGTTCCACATGAATTGGCGTCCCGCCTTTTTCCTGTTACGTGTAATATTTAAGCCCCAGGTCTGATTTTCCTTGGCTACAAAGCGTAATGCAGAATAAGGAATTTTCATTTCAAATGTCCACCCATCAGTCACTATCCGTGCCTCACTATCCCATACTGCACTCCATGATCCATCTTCTCCGGCTGTTGTTGAATATTTGGCATCAAATTGTTCGCCCAAAGGCGTTACGTAAAAGCCCACCCCATTAATCTTATCAAAATAAGTGTCAAATAGGATTCCTACAAAATCATTGACGCCAATTACATCCCTTCCTACTAATTCTTTTGATACGCTGTCTCTGGTTTTTTCGTGACAATAACCTGCCACGTAAATAGCAGTATTATCATATAATAAATAGATTTCTGTCTTTGAAGTACTGTCCTCAACAGCACCAAAATTGGGTCTCCATTCTATGAAATCTGTTGCGGGAATGGCTTCTTTCCAGGCAGTTTCATCAGGATTGCCATCTATACTTATTGATGAGGTTGTACGCTTAGCAGGAATTTGTTTAGTAGCTGGTTGAGAGTATACAACGCAGCAAGAAAGTATCACAATCAGGATGATAGACGCCTGGCGCATTCGTTGCTTCTGTTGTGAAATTAAATATACCGCCAAAGCATTTAATTACCGTCTGTAAAAAATGAGTAAATGCAACGAGATAAAATAATATTTAAACATCTGTTAACAAAAAAGCCATTCGCTTGGCAAATGGCTTTTCCTATTGTAGAAAATTATTAACTGATTTTTTCTACCTGCATATAATTCAACTCTACAGGCGTTGACCGCCCGAAAATCTTTACCGTAACCTTTAATTTTTTCTTTTCATCATTTACTTCTTCAATTACGCCATTGAAGTCATTAAAAGGACCTTCGATAATTTTGATAGTTTCACCAATAATGAATGGCTCGCTCATACTAACCCCACCTGCTTCAGCCATTTCATCCATTTTACCCAACATTTTGTTTACTTCTGCTTTACGCAGGGCAATTGGGTTTTCCTTTCCAAGAAAATGGATAACGTTAGAAGTGTTTTTAATTACATCTCTAAGATCATCGCTCAACTTTCCTTCGGCTATTTCGATCATTACATATCCCGGATAGTAATTACGCTCACGCATTACTTTTTTGCCGTTCTGCACTTTATACACCTTTTCAACAGGTAAAAAAACCTGTTTTACCATATCGCTCCAACCACCACGAGAAACTTCTTTATCCAGGTATTCTTTAACCTTACGCTCTTTACCACTAACAACACGCAGCACATACCACTTGGTCTCCTGCTGTTGCGGCTGTTGCGTATCCTGTGTTGTTGCTTCCATTTATTTGAACATTTTATAAATGAGATTCAATCCACCTGCCGCAACAAAATCCATTGCAGCTACAATTGCTGTAATTAACAAGGTAGCTCCCAGGACAATCATAGTCGACTGTTGCAATTGTATCCAATTAGGCCAGGTTACTTTCTCCATTAACTCCTTGTACGAGTCACGGAAATAATTTGATACTTTATTCATGTTTCAATTTATCAATTTGACAATTAACTGGCACATGGCCGAATCGTCAAATTGCCTTATTTTTTGCACGGGCAGAGAGATTCGAACTCCCATCAACGGTTTTGGAGACCGCTATTCTGCCGTTGAACTATGCCCGTAGAAAGCTAAAAGCTATCCCGCTTGTGGCTGGACAGCTTTTAGAATTATGATGCAAATATAACAATCATTTGCAAAGCCGTTTGGCTAAAAGCTAAAAGCTAATGGCTTAAAGCTTATTTTAAGATTTCAGTAACCTGGCCGGCACCTACCGTACGTCCACCTTCGCGAATCGCAAACTTTAAACCTTTTTCCATCGCGATAGGCTGGATCAGCTTCACAGTAAGGTTTGTATTATCTCCAGGCATCACCATTTCAGTACCTGCTGGTAATTCTACTTCCCCGGTTACGTCAGTCGTACGGAAATAAAACTGAGGACGATATTTATTAAAGAATGGCGTGTGACGTCCACCTTCTTCCTTACTTAGTACATAAACTTCTCCTTTAAACTCCGTATGCGGAGTGATAGAGCCTGGCTTACAGATTACCATACCACGGCGGATCTGTGTTTTCTCAATACCACGTAATAATAACCCAGCATTATCTCCAGCTTCACCTTCATCCAATATTTTACGGAACATTTCCACACCAGTTACAGTAGATGTCAAAGGAGCTTCAATTAGACCAACGATCTCAACGCCTTCACCCGTTTTTACACGGCCTCTTTCAATACGACCGGTGGCAACAGTGCCACGGCCTGTGATAGAGAATACGTCCTCCACAGACATCAGGAATGGCTGATCTACCGGACGGGGAGGTAGAGGAATATATGTATCAACAGCATCCATCAATTCGTCAATTTTACCAACCCATTTTGCCTCACCAGCCAAAGCGCCTGTGGCAGAACCCTGGATGATTGGCGTATTGTCGCCATCAAATCCATAAGAAGTTAACAACTCACGAACTTCCATTTCTACAAGCTCTAACAATTCAGGATCGTCAACCAGGTCAACTTTGTTCATAAATACCACAATACGCGGAACACCCACCTGGCGGGCCAGGAGAATGTGTTCTTTTGTTTGAGGCATAGGACCATCTGTTGCAGCCACAACTAAAATAGCCCCATCCATTTGGGCAGCGCCTGTGATCATATTTTTCACATAATCAGCGTGACCCGGACAGTCAACGTGGGCATAATGGCGGTTAGCCGTTTGGTATTCAACGTGAGCGGTATTGATAGTGATACCTCTTTCTTTTTCTTCAGGTGCACCATCAATT
>DAIQPL010000187.1:0-8215 GCA_036787395.1 Flavisolibacter sp.
AGATGGGTTAGTAAGTAAGGGAATAAAATTCCCAACACAATATTAAAAAGATTTTCTTCTAACTAAAAAATTTTTACCAGAAAATTATTCACATTTTTTTGATGCCTTGTGGATTGCTCCCTGATGACAAGACACCAATTTTTCTGTTAGATCACAGGCGTTAAAATATTTTTTACTGATTCCGTGTCTCTTCTTTTTTCATCACTTGCTTTCAAATTCACTGTTCATCAGTGTTTCAAAGCGTTATAAAAATTAACGAATAGGTTTTTAAAATGATGCAGTCTCCTTTTTATCTACCAATGATTAAACAATGACCGCGTTGTTCTTTGCCTTTACCTTTGAAAAAAATTTTTTCATGCGTTTTGAAAAACCTGTCCCTCTTAAAGAAATTGCCCGTTTAATCGGTGCCGAGATCATTGGCGAGAACAAAGGCGATGCTTCCGGCATCAATGAAATTCATAAAGTAGAAAAAGGAGACCTGGTTTTTGTGGACCATCCTAAATATTATGAGAAGTGTATTAACTCGGCAGCAACGTATATTATCATTAATCAAAAAACAGGTTTCCCTCCACAAAAATCCCTGTTGCTTGTTGACGAACCTTTTGAAGCCTACCTCAAAATTGTTGAACACTTCCGTCCCTTTCAACCAGTTATAAAATCAATCAGTGATACGGCCACTATAGGAAAGGATACCGTTATCATGCAGGGAGCTGTTATCGGTAATCATGTTTCCATTGGCAACAACTGCGTCATATATCCTAACGTAGTGGTGATGGATCATTGCATCATAGGCAATCACGTTATTATCCAGGCAGGCACTGTAATTGGAAGTGATGCTTTTTACTACAATAAAAAAACGAACAGGGACATTCATTATAAAAAGATGCTCAGTGGTGGAAGAGTAATTATTGAAGATTGCGTAGAAATTGGCGCCAACTGTACTATTGATAGAGGTGTAAGCGCTGACACTATTTTAGGTGCAGGTACAAAATTGGATAACCTTGTTCATCTCGGGCATGATACGGTAACCGGCAAAAATTGTTTGTTTGCAGCACAGGTAGGCGTGGCTGGTGTGGTTACTATTGAAGACAATGTAACGGTGTGGGGGCAGGTAGGCATTAATAAAACACTCACTATTGGAAAGGGCGCAGAGATCTATGCACAAAGTGGCGTGCCGGGCGATGTTGAAGGAGGAAAAAAATACTGGGGCTCTCCTATAGAAGAAGCGCTGACAAAAAGAAAAGAGCTGGTATGGGTCAAACGCATTCCTGAACTGTGGGAGAAAGTAATGGGCCGTTAGATCTTCTTAATAGGATGACTCTGCTTATATCTGCTCCGCAGCCATTTTGTTTTTGTGAGTCTTACTTAGATTAATTGTAATTTTCTACAACCAATTTATTGCTCACATTTCATTTCTTGCACCATGAGTAACCATGAATTAAATTATGCTGTTCCGGATGAAGTGTTAGTCCAGGGTGATTGTTATAAAGACCGCCCCACGGTTAACAAACTCGAACGCCATGAAGGCGAAGTGATGCAGATCGATGCCATGAACACCGGCATCCATTGCGGTGGCGACAATCCTATTTTGTTCCCCTGTAATTTACCGGAGGCCTTTCAGCAAACCGGGTTAAAAATAATTTTTAGCGGCCTGCTCAAAGAAACGACCTCCAATGAACTGATGCCGGGGCAACCGTTTGTGTTAACACATATTGAGAGGAGTTTATAAAAGCAGGATGCTAGCGGCAGAAGAAATCTTGTGGCACTCAATGCCCGGCGCCGCAGCAGGTATGGACCAATGGATTGAAAACGGGTATGGAAACCATGACTGGACAGTAACTGCCAAAGATTCTGTTTAAGCCGAAAACAAAAGCCACATTTTGATGTCCATCCGGGTCTTCTCGTCATAGCAGTGCGGAGGCAGAAGTCCCGGATTCATTTAAGCATTTAATATTGCTGGTTCGTTTTCAGCATAATTAAAACTCCAACAGTTTTTACTTTATCACCTACACTTGTTATAAATGGCTTCAATTATTTAAAAAAGCAAATGCTTATGATGCTTTAAGTGGTTTGATCACCTCTATAAAAACCATATCTAGGTAACGGGTTATGCCCATAAAGCCTGGTCATGTACCTACACTTCTTTATTTGCTTCAGATGCAGTACTAATAAACCCGCGGATTAAACAATGCTCCGCGTGCTGCGTGAATGTAAAATCTGCACGAAGCTTGAATGCTGAATTACAAAAATTTTAATCAATGGCTGTCACAGCAGGCTAAAAATTCCGCTTGAATAACAAATTGTTTTTGCCGATACGTTACAGCAACAGTGTCTTTGCTGGGTTACTTAATGAAAAACAGGCATGCTTTTATCTAATTCACGCAAATAATTAAAATGCCTGTTTGACCTCCTTGTAAATTGAATGCCTTCTTTCAGTGTTTTGTAATTGACCCCTTTCTTATAGTGGTAACGTGCAATGGAAAATAAAGCATGCCAATGGTGTACAATTATTTTAGCCGCTTCAATAAAATTATTCCTGTTGCCATACATCTGGTGTGGCTCTGCACCGGTGCCGTTAAATTCCACAATGCAAAAATTCTTTCCTTCTTTTAATTCATTTATCGAAGTGCATTTTATATCATAGCGTCCGTAATAAAAATTGGCAGTATGACTAATGGTGTCAAACAACTGTAACAATTGTTCGTCCTTTTCTTTTTCCAGGCTTACCAGTTGTGCGCCACGACTAAGGTTGGCCACCCATGCTAATTTAAATATTTTTCCTTCGGGTATCACTTCGTGTAACTTGTCCTGGTGTTTCAGTTTCCATTCTTCGTATTTAAAACCCGGACGATTGATTAGCCCTTGCATCAGTACTTCTAATGTAGATTTCCCATCACCCATAACTTCCAAGGCATCCTTTCGTACAAAACCAGTGATAGTACCTTTTTGTTGATGCGGCATGCGGTAATAAAATACACTCACCTCCATCGGGTACTGAATTAATTCCTGGAGGATATAAGTGACGGTTATTGTTCCATGGTAAATAAAAAGTTCTTCCCTGTTGTCAATTTTTCGAAACAATAGCCCCATCATTCCTATGTTTGGTTTCACAGCAACAGGAAAACGTAGCTGTGCTTCGTTCATTTTTTCCTCCACCGCTTTCAATGGCCAACGAGGTTCTATATAAATACTGCACGGATAAATATTGTTTGGCAGCTTTTCATAAATTTCTTTTTTAGGACCTCCTTCAAAACCACCGAAGGTGAGGTCCGGATTGGCCGGCGTAAAAAAATAAAAAGAACGGGCCCGTATGCTGTACCAAAGCCACGCCGGGGAAAGCAGCACATACTTTACATTATAGTGCCATTGCTCCCAATGAGTAAGCTTATACCACCATCTTTTGAAATTCATGCCTTTTCGTTGTACTCTTTATTGATTTTAGTAAACCACCAATACATAGGTATTCCTGTCAACATTAAAATAATTCCAATTGCCGCTTCACGGGGACGTGCAACAATAGTATTAACGAACAGGAGGATACAAAATAAAACAACAATACCCGGTACAACAGGATAGCCCCACACTCTGTACGGACGTGAATGACCAGGCATTTTTTTTCTTAAGATAAATACACCCAGTGTGGTAGCACCGTAATAGAAAAAAACAGCAAAAATGATCATATCAGTTAACTGGTCAAATGTGCCGGAGAAAACAAGCAGGCAGGCCCATACACCCTGGTATAACAATGAACCGGCAGGTGCCTGTGCTTTGTTCAATTCACCTGCTTTCCGGAAAAACAAACCTTCCCTTGCCATGGCAAAATAAGGACGACTGCTGGCTAGTACCGTTGCATTGGTACAACCAAGTGTAGTAAGCATAATGAGGAAGGAAATAAAAACAGCGCCGCCGGAACCCCAGAATGTTCTTACTGCTTCCACTGCTGCAATTTTATTACGCGAGGCGTTGATCTGTTGTAATTGTGAAATGGATAGAAGGGACAGGTAGGTAAGATTGATCAATAAATACAATGCAATAACGATGAACACGCCAATCGCAATTCCTTTTGGAATATTTCGGTGCGGGTTTTTTATTTCACCGCCCACATAGCCTATTCCTGCCCAACCCTGGTATGCCCAAAAAGCAGCAAGCATGGCGGTGAATATGCCACTGGCAGAAATGCCTGCACCGTTCGTTGTGTTGCTTTGCATGGTAGCAGTTATATCACTCGCCTTACTTCCTAATCCAAAAACAATAATGAGAAGAACACCTGTAAACACAAGCAATAAAATAATTGTACTGAAGGTGGCCCCGGTTTTTATTCCTTTCATATTGATCCAGGTAAGAAAAACAATAAGCGCAATGGCTGTGAATTTTATATGGAGATCCGAAAAAGGATAGAACACATGGCCAATGTGAATAGAGGCCAGTGAGGGAAATAAAGAAGGCAAAGGGAAAATGCCATTGAGTGATTGAGCAAAAACATAAGCCAGGGAAGAGATGGCTGCTGTTTGAATAATAGTAAAAAGCGACCAACCGAAAATGAAAGAGAAGAATCGGTTATAAATAGTTTTATAATAGGCATACTCACCGCCGGTATCTGCAAGCATGCCTGCCACTTCAGCATTGCTCAAGGCGCCAAACAAACTAATGATACCTGCAAACACCCAGCAAAGAAGTACCCATCCTGGTGATTGCAGTTCTGCAGCCATGGGTGCTACTTTTTTATATATGCCCGAGCCGATGATATTGCCGATGACAATAACAACTACCAATCGCAATCCAAGCGACCGGTTAAGATGGGTAGCAAATGGCATAAGGCAGTGGTTGGTAAAGGATTTGGTTGAGTGGACTAACTTATTTATGAAAAAATTAAAGTTAGGGTGTTGATGAGGAACAGTAAATAAACTTTTTTCTTTAGCACCAAAAAGAGAAGCATGGACCGCTCATCGGTATGGCCTATTTATTTGGGGGTGGTTTATACTTTTTTTCGCAACTCCACAGCATCAAATCGGATTAAGTCAGTGATAAATTTTGCTGCACTTGACAGGCACTCACCGCTAATGACGTTTTTTCGATGTGGAAAAACTTGTGACTAATTAGTGTCGTAACAGCCTCCACCTTTATTGTAAAAGGGGAACATGCTTTGACCTTAGTCTTTATCACCTATTTACAAGAGCGCAGGAAGGACAACAGGCATTTTCAGTATTGCCCCAATTATGCAACCTGGTTCGACTGCAGGGACCTAAAACAGGTGGTGCGGCATTTTGTATGCAATGAAAAGACTAATTTAGGAGGGTTTCTGCTGGCTCGTTGCCTTTGGATGCAGGTTGTTGATAAAGAGCTGCAGCGTGTCAATACAAAAATTCTGAAGAATTTAAATTCGGATTGACGGGCTCGCAGGGCCATTTTTCGATAACCGGCAACCTAACTACTACCGGGATAGAAATGTACCAGGACAAAGACACCAGGAACAGCATGAAACCAGCAACATTGTTAGTTTTTGATGTTTGAATGAAAGGAAAAAAGCTAGCACGGTACTCATTGCTTTTGAGGAGTTCTTTCAAATACAGAAAAAAGTTTTAGTAAGGCCGGAAGCCCGGCGGCCAAAGCAGTAACATAAGTGAAAAGCCCCGAATACGCTTCTTTTTGTGAAGCCAGCAAAAAGATCAGCAAGGCTGTAAGAATAATCAGTAATGGAAGCCTTACTCTTCCCCAGTTGCCATTGTCTTTCATACGGTCTTTAATTTTTAATAGTTCAGTATTGCCTATAGCGGTAAGAATAAAATTGCGAAATCCCCTGTTGAAAAGCGTAAGCGCTCCGTGTCTGCGCATAATTACCCCTTTAGCTAATAGCATATTCAGGTTGTAGTCGTCAAATGAATTTACAAGGTTGTCCTCGGCCAGGTCGTAAAGCAAAAATTTTTCCTCTTTGGTTAGCGATTGCCAGATGTACATGTAAAAATATTGCGAGGCTACCTGTACTTTTAAAATAATTTCATCCGTTTTACCGGGCCTTTCATTCTTTGGTAAGCTGTCAATTAATTCAAGAACCGGTTGCTGCATCTTATTTAGAAAATGGGTGAATTCTGTTTCCTTGAAAAAAGATTTGAACGAAGAATGCAACTGGCAGGGAAGGGATTCCTGGAGCGAAAAAATTACAATACGATAATGCCCCAGCAACACATGCCAACGCTCCAGGTCACCACCGGGCACAGGTTTGTCGTTATTGGAGCCTGGCTCGGTAAGGGAATCTAAGAACGCAACCGGGTGAATAGTAGAAAGGATCATGATCTTACATTGGTCAAAAAGCATGAGACGTTCAAAAAAGTTAAGTTTTATACGATTGGTGACAGCATCCTGGATGTTGTACTCGAAATGATTCACAATAACCAACCGGTTCTTTTTATAAAAGGCTGGTTCTGCATAACTGTTCCATTGTTGATTTCTATCTTTTTCGTCACCCAGGTCCGGTATGTTAATAAAGTCTGCTATAAAAACATTGCCGCTGGCGGGATCTGTTTCGTTATAATGCAAGAGAGTTTCTTTGTATTTCAGTTTATTGTCCTTAAGGGTTTCTTTGATGCGTGCTAATTTGCCGGAGCCAGGCAGACCCATAACAAAACTGAGTCTGTTGAGCTCCTGGTCGGCCAATATTTTTTCACCCAATGACGGACGTGTTGACAGGTCGGGGAGCCTCAGACAGAAAAGCCTTGAAAGAATATTGTAAATAATGAGATAAAAAATGCCAAGTGCTGCTAATAAAAGCAGCCAAAAATAAAATCCCTGGAAAGTTGCATTACTAAAGATCGATGGTATTTTATAGTTTAAGCCTGCGGAAGAAATGGCGAGATAGCTGCCTGGTATCCCTGTTTTTTTGTACGTAATGGTGGCGCTATCTTTTTTACAGGCATCTTTTAGCAAAGGGTTGAAAAAAAACGAAGTATCCGCAGCATGAGAAGATGAAAATTTGTCTTCTCTTACCGCTAAATCAGTGAAATGAAAACGGAAAAGGTCTAAGATTTTTGAAGTGATACGGTCTTCTGCTGAATTGGCCAGGTTAGCGTTTAAACTGGCTAACCTCATATCTTTAATCCATGCACCATCTTTGTAATACCCTTTGTCGTAAGCGGTATCCCCGGCAATCTTTGTTAAATGCGCATTATCCAGTTTATTAAGTAACCGGTTGGCGTATTGCAATTGGCGGTACCGGATATTAATGTTTTGCTCATAATTGTAGGCCGATATATAAAAGAAGGCTACCGGTATGCCACTGGAAATAATAAGTCTTGTGAGGGTCATTAATGAAAAACTACGGGCGTAATCCCATTTAAATTTCCGGATCCCGCCTGGTACACGCTTCAAAATAGTATAGCCCCTGTAATAAAAAAACACTCCTCCAAGTATAGCTACCAGTTGATATGCTGACAATATAAGCGTGTTGGAAGCATCCAGTAATTTCACAGCTGCTATTTCAATCATACACAAAAGCAGACCCAGGGCCACGAGCGTATCGTTTTTAAATTTAAGGCTTTCAAGTTTGGACAATCTTTTATACTCTCTCGCAAAAATTTTATTTAAAAAAAAGGAGATAAACGTGACCGAAAATAGCAGGATGAATACATAGGTTAAAAATGTACTGATATAAAAAAAAGCAACGGCTAAAAGAATAATAAAAGCGTTAGCGATTATGGCAAGATTGTACTGCTTGTGAGAAGTAGTCTTCGGGCCGATCCATGCTGTATCATACAATTGCTTTTTAAAAAAAGACTTTCTTGAGGATACAATAAATACAAAAAATAACTGGAGAAGAAAAAAAATAAATAGCAAAAAGAACATGGAAAAAGTGAAACTGTAGATAGCGGTTTCGCGTGTTTCCCTGTAATCAAGATCGCTAAAAATAACAATAGAGTACGGTAATGTATTCAGGGGTTCAATCCGGACAGAATAATTCCTGCTGAAATAGGTGGTAAGAAAGGCGTCAGCGGTTCTCGCCTCCAAGCTGCTTCTAAGCCTGTTGCTTTCAGAAAATTCTGTTACCAGGTTTTCATTCAGGTTGCGGACTTCTTCAGAATGATACAACACCTTTCCTGTTTTATCAATGATGGCAAACTGGTAGCCCGGTGGCAAAATGGCAGAGCGCAGGCTTTTCATAGGGAACGATAAGGCAGCTACCATGCTGTCCTTCACTTTTGAAGGAATTGATAATACAGAAGTA
>DAIQPL010000188.1:0-8160 GCA_036787395.1 Flavisolibacter sp.
AATAGGAAAAACCCATAAAACTATAATACACATGCAGCCCTGACTAATTTTCAGGCTACATAATGTAAAATGCATACGTCTGGTCCTTAGTATCTTATACATGAACCGTAGATTTTCATGCGTCCGAAAGCTATGACTTCTGGATACCGGAAGCTACATTTGATGCTGTTAGAATTTTCAGCCCAGATCTCCGGACGCAATGAAAAGCCCAAAATGTCCGTCCCCCCGAAGAACTGAGGCCTATCAGATCCAACTTTCTTGATTAACCCCCCACCGATATTCTTGATGTAACCGCTTACCAATGTTCTTTTGATAAAGCCCCTATTTGTAATCCATGTTCTTAGGGTCGGCATTGTTTAACCGTAAAAAGAAAACAATGTTGAAAAGAAAATTAGTTAAAGCCGGTTTCTTTGGTCATGGCGCTTTATTTATTATGGTATCGCCCTTCAGCGTTAGCCCAAAAGCCCAGACCGTCTCTTACGAGCTACCAATGACGAGTAGGATTTCGCTTCCAGGAACCCTGGTTAAAGACTCCAGTGTTCTCCTGCCAGCAGACACCGCCTCCCTCACTTCTCCGGACACTGTGGCTATGGCGCCCAAAATCCGGTTGAATAATGCAGCCGCACACTACACAAACCAGTTTCTTAAAAAGAACACAGAAGCATTGGAACTGGTACAGAAAAGAAGTAAACCCTGTTTCAGGATCATAGAACCGGTCCTTGACAAATACGGTTTACCTGTGGAGCTAAAATACCTGGCAGTAATAGAATCACAGTTAAAAGCCTCAGCCGTTTCCCGCGTTGGAGCAAAAGGTCCGTGGCAGTTGATGCCCGGAACAGCCAGGGATTTGGGTTTAAAGGTTAGTAAGAAATATGATGAACGAAGTCATTACTACAAAAGCACTGTAGCAGCTGCTAAATACTTGAAAGATCTTTATGCTGAATTTGGCGACTGGTTACTGGTAGTAGCAGCCTACAATAGCGGGCCAGTTCCGGTTTATAAGGCGATTAAAAAATCGGGCAGTAGAAATTTCTGGAAATTGCAAGGCTTTTTGCCTGCAGAAACCAGGGGTCATGTAAAAAGATTTATTGCAACCCACTACTTTTTCCAGGAAGAAGGCAGTTTAACGATGCTAACAAAAGCAGAAACTGCAGAATATTTAAAAGCAGTGACTGAATTTAAAATAAAACAAAATCTTCAATTGGACGAGAACACTATAATTGCTGTACGGTAAACCCTTACCCTTTGACAAATGGGCTGATTAATCAGCCCATTTTTTATTTGCTTTGTACATTTACCGATGCTTAAGTTTATTATCATTGCCTTACTGGTTATCTACTTTATCAGCAGAGCGTTCAGGGCCGACAATGAGAAATAAGTACCTATGCTCAAAAATGTTTTTACCAATTTAACTGCTACTTATACTCAGAATAACAGGCTGATCCAACAGCTTTGGAGTGAAATTGAAATTGCTTACTCTCATCCTAAAAGACATTACCACACATTATCTCATTTGGAACATTTAGTGGCAGAACTATCGATAGTGAAAGAGCAGCTACAAGACTGGAGCACCGTATTATTTTCTGTTTTTTACCACGACATTGTTTACAACCCGCTTAGGAGGGATAACGAAGAAAGAAGTGCAGCCATAGCAGAAAACAGGTTATTTACAATTGATGTCCCTACAACTATAATAGAGTCTTGCAAAACACAGATCATGGCAACTAAAGCACATGAACACAGTGATGATGGTGACGTAAATCTTTTTACAGACGCAGATCTTTCTATTTTAGGTCAGAATGAGGACACGTATAAAGAATATACATTAGGCATACGAAAAGAATATGCACTTTATCCGGATATGATCTATAAACCGGGGCGAAAATCAGTAGTACAACATTTTCTTCAAATGGACCGCATATACAAAACCGAATCTTTCTTTTTGAAATATGAAAAACAGGCAAGGCAAAATCTTCAGCGGGAGTTGGAAGAAATAAATATCTAACATAAAGAGAACAAAATTGAGTGTGAACCTTAAGGAAAAATGTGTCCGCCAATTAATATTCCAACCAAAGGAAAACAACCCATAACCCTAAACCTCCGACCAAACTATAAACTCCTCACGGTCTTTCCTGGGCCCTTAACCAACGTTCAGGAATTTCATTGCTACTGGCAAGCAAATAATCTTTGTAAGAACAGGCTATAAATTGTTTATCGGGAAGCTGCATCCACCAACGTCCTGTTTTTTTGCTTTGTAAAAAAGTAGTTTCTACCTCTGCAAACGCTGTGTGAAATTCATTAAACGATTCCTTCTCGTCAATCCTTGCTTCCCTGTTGGCGCGGCTTCTGCCATCCATTACATACCAAAGCATGTGACTGATTTGTTTCGCAGTTAAGTTCTCGACATCCTTTTCCGGGCGATAACCATACACGCCAATACTCCGCATATTATTGCTCATGCCTGCATATTGCATCAGGGTGCAGGCTTCCTCACCATTTAACCCGTTTGGAGTAAGCGAATTAGCAGGGGCAAAAGCATGGGCCAGGGCCGAAATGTCCAAAGACAGGATCTGGCAATTGCGGATGACAGGTTCCATTTCGTCTATGTTCTCTTTTACACTACCGACACGAAAACAATCAAACCGCAGCTTGTCCATAGTCTCGAGCATGCGTGGGTGAACATAATAACTTTGAAACGCGACGTGGTTGTAATGCCGCATATAATTAGGATCAGCAGTTAGTAACTCCATCAAAAAGTTATCACTACGGAAAGGAGAGTCAATATTGATATCGATAATGGCGTCTATGCCTACAGCATCCACTTGTCGCTTTTCGTCAGCAAAGGCATAATACTGCGATAGTGTAAGATCATGCGAACCTCCTAAAATGATAACCGTTTTGCCCTCGATCATTAATTCATGTAAAACAATCTTCAATGCTGCGTACGTGTCTGTATACGCTTTGCCAATTTTTACATTGCCGATATCGGCCAGCTTAATATCCTGGTGCCAGTAATAAAGACTATAAAATTCAGTCCTTATCACGTCAGCTGCCGTACTGGAATGCAACAGGCCGCCACCTCTTTGTTCGCCACAACCTACTATAACAATATCTGCTTCATCAAGGTTGGGGAATTCTTCTTCATAAGCTTTAATCGCTCTTCCTACCTGGCCTTCTTTGTAACCGGCATCATGTGAAATTTCATTAAGGTTAAGAGGCTCTAAAAAGTCGGCTATGGATTCAAACATTCTGCAAGTTTAGGGCAGTTCGGTCAATTATTTGCGAAGTTCATAGATGGCATAACCCCATGGTTCTATACCGAATCCCTGGTCTACACGTTCTTTACTCCCGGCAAACACATTGTTCCATTCTTTTGCTGATGGCTGCTCTTTCCAGGTAAATTTTTGCGGTTTCTTACTCAGGTTCAAAATCACTAAAACCTTATTGCCACCTCTCTCTCTTTCAAAAGCGTACATGGCAGCGTCGTTGGAAGTGGCTAGTTTTTTAAATGAAGAACTGGGTGACAGCGCCGCATTGTTCTTTCGAAGACTTAAAAGTGTTCTATAAAAGCCGGCTCTTTGATACTTTTTAAATGTGATAGTATCCTTATAGAAAAAACTCACACTATCTAATACCGGCTCTTCCTGACCGCTATAAATTAAGGGCACCGTCTTATTTATAGTTTGTGTTAGCACAGCAAATGGCGCATGGCTGGCACCCGGCATGGTGCCATAATCAGCTTTGTTCCAACTATTTTCATCATGATTGCTTGTGAAAGAAAGCTGTAAAACATTTTTGGGAAGCGAAGTATCTCTTGTGTATAGCAAGGTATCAATAGAAAGAGCCGTTCTTTTTCCGGCGGCTATATCAACTGTTGTATGAAATAACTTCCAGGCATAGTTCATATCAAAGCCAACATTAAACAACCACGCTTCTTCCGCTTCCGCCAACATAAGGAGGTTTTTTATCTTTTTTAATTCAGGAATGCAACTCTTCCAAAAAACCATTTGAAATTTTTCAACATGGTCGCAACGAAAGCCGTCAATATCTGTTTGCTGAACCCAGTATTTTAAAGCAGCCGTCATGCTATCTCTCATTTCTTTATTTCTAAAATCCAGTTGGCGAACATCGGTCCAGTCGAACGGAGAAACAGGCTTGCCTGTACTATCCTTTTCATAGAAGTCAGGATGAGAAGTTAACCACTGATGATCAGCACCTGTATGGTTAGGCACCCAATCAATGATAACTTTAAAACCCATTTGGTGTGCTTTCTTTACCAGTGCTTTCCAATCTTCAATAGTACCAAATTCAGGATTGATGGCAGTATAATTGGAAACCGCATAATAACTACCTAATGCACCTTTCCTGTCTTTTTTTGAGATTGGATTTATGGGCATAAACCAAAGTGTTTGCACACCCATATCTTTTAACCTTTGCAAGTGCTGTTCAAATGCTTTGAACGTCCCTTCAGGAGTATACTGCCTCACATTTACTTCATATACATTTCCCTGGGAAATCCAGGCAGAATAGCCGTCAATATCGGATGCGGAATCAGAGTTCGCGGAAGTGGTGGCCGACGCTTGAACCTTTGTATCACTATTACAGGAGTACCAAAATAAGTTAGATAGAATAACAAAAAGCAACAATGGTTTATGCATGTAATGACTTTGCAATAAAGTTAAACGATTTGGAAACCGAGGTTTGAAAATTTATGCAGCAATTATTATCTCTTCAGAAACCTGTTTCTTAAAAGCTTCTCCATTACATCGTCCTTAAGATTGCGGCTAATAGGAATGTGATGTGTACCTATTTTAACCTCGTTACCTTCAATGCTTTCTACTTTTTTTATTGGCACTATATAGGACTTATGTGTTTTGATAAAATCGTTTACAGGTAAATATTCTTCCACAGACTTAAAGGTTAAGTAAGTGATGTATTTTTTATCTGCAGTATAGATGTTTACATAATTTTGAACGGCCTCCACAAATAAGATATCATCGAAAAAAATCTTTACCAGTTTACTATCTGACTTGATAAAAAAGTATTTGCCACTGGCCTCCGGGATGCTGTTATTTTTTGTTCGTAGTTCGTAATATTCCTTTGCCTTTAAAGCAGCCTGCAAAAAACGGTCAAAAGAAATAGGCTTAACAAGGTAATCAAGGGCATTTAAATTAAATCCTTCAAGAGCATACTGGGGATAAGCTGTTGTAAATATAACAGGTGGCGCATGCTGTAACGTTTTGAAAAAATCAAGTCCTGTTATTTTAGGCATTTGAATATCCAGGAAAAGCAATTGCACCTGGCCTTCACTAACGATATCTGCAGCTTTTAAAGGATTATCAAATTCTCCTGTCAATTGTAAAAAATCAACATCTGCTATATATTCTTTAAGCCCCTTACGCGCCAAAGGCTCATCATCAATTATAATGCTGTTGATCTTCATTACTTAATTGTTTATAGATAAACTCAACTCAACGCCAAACCATCCTTTGCTTTCCTCAACCTTTAATTTATACTTGCCGGGATATAATAATTCCAAACGTTTTTTTACATTATTTAGTCCAATCCCTCCTTGTTGTATATCTGTAACTTGTTTTCCTTCTGTTGTATTGTAAATAGAGAATTCAAGAGTTCCGTTTTGCCTTTCCACGTTAATTTTTATACTGTTTTGCTTAGCTGCATAATGAGAAATATGTTTGAACGAGTTTTCTACAAAAGGAATCAATAACAGAGGTTCGATGCTGAAGTCCTTAACATCCGGCGCACAATTAAATTGAACTGCTGTATTCTCATTCATGCGCAGCGCTTGCAGTTCCACATAATCCTTTAAATACCTGATTTCTTTTTCCACCGGTATTTTTTTGCCGTTACACTCGTATAGCTGGTAACGAAGCATATCCGAAAACTTATGAAGGGCGTCCCTGGCCTCTTCATTTTGTTTATCGATCAGGAAATAAACGGAGTTCAAAGAGTTAAATAAAAAATGTGGGTTGATCTGTGATTTTAGGAAACTTAATTCTGCTTCAGCCTTTTCTTTGGCCACTTCTGCCAGTCTTTTTTGCAGCCGCGTATAATCAAATAAGAGCTTAAATGCTACGCCGGCTGTTACCAGGAAAAAATGTGGAATAAAATTATCATAAATCCTGCCCTTCCAGTTATCAGATAAATTGAGCAGCGCCGGGTTATTAAGTATTCTTCCTGTAAGCTGCATTTTAATCAGGGTACTGGCAGCTATCATTATAATAAACAATAAAATAAACCAACCGTATTTTTTCTTGTACAATAATTGAGGAACCAAAAGGTAGTTGCAGATGTAAATCAGCAGGGCAAGGTCAATTATTTTTATTAAAGTAATTGTAAGTGCTCTTTCAATAGTAGAATAATCCTGGTAACGCAGGTAAAACCAAAGTAGGAACAACATCATCCAAAAAAATAAATGATGCAGTTTATATCGGGTTATGAATTTCCGGAGGGCCATCTCTCAAAATAAATCTACAAATTCTACCTCGTAAAAAAGCTTACACCACCAGTTATATTCACTTGATAAACTGTCAGCCCTCCCTTTGTCAAGTATTCTTTTCCGTTGATGTAAACTATTTGAACAGGCTTTAAAATGAACAGAGATTTGGGGTCAAACAGACAGTTTATGAAATTCTTTTTCATTTTTTGTTTTTCAATTTTCTTTCATTTTATCGGGTGCACTCAAAGCACCCCCCAAAAACAACATGAAAAAACTGCAAAGGGCCAAAAAGTAGGTGGCAACTGCGAAGGATGTGAGGCTATTTATGAAAGTTCTGTTCCGTTTGAGAAATTAAGTTGGGTGGACACCTTACCTGATTTCCAGGAACAGGGTCCCAAATTGGTCGTTAGTGGAGTTGTATATAAGCCGGACGGGAAAACACCCGCACCAGGTGTTGTTGTATACATATACCACACGGACCAGACAGGAAACTACAGCAAAAAAGGTGGAGAAAAAGGATGGGGCTTGAGGCATGGCTATATTCGCGGATGGGTAAAAACCAATGAAAAAGGAGAATATCAGTTTTACACACTAAGGCCGGCTTCTTATCCCAATTCAAAAATTCCTGCACATATTCATCCTGTTATCAAAGAACCAGGCGTAAATGAATATTATATAGATGAATACCTGTTTGATGATGACCCCTTGCTTTCACCGGATGAAAGACAACGCCAGGAAGGGCGGGGTGGAAACGCTATTTTGAAGCTGGAAAAGAAAGACGGTATATATTATGGGAAACGAAACATTTATTTAGGGAAAAATATTCCGGATTATGATGCCGCTACTCAGGCGAGATTTTAATGCAGAGTTTGGCACAATATTTTTGTTGAATAAGAAACAACTCTATAAAAATAAACTTTTAAGAAAGCTCCCTTGCTCGAAAGAGACCGGAGCTTTTCTTCTTTAAGGATTGTTCTTTTTCTCAAGATAGCGGATGACAGCCAGCCGTACATCGGCCCTTGTATCAGGCAGTGAAGCCATTTCATATATTTTAATGACCCCAGGATTCTTTGGATTTAAAAAATCAAGATTTGCTTCCTTTCCGGTAAATAAGAAATCTGTCATGGCCACATTGTAAGCCTTGACTGGGTCGATAGGGACACCCTGTATCTTCCAGGTGCCGGCTTCTTTGATAACGTTTTCATTATACTGCAGGTACCCACCACTGCCCTTATTTTTTTCGCCCTGGTCTAAAGTTTGTATCAGCAGGCTTCCTCTAATCTCTACTTGTTGTATACCTCCGCCAAAAGGAAGCGTACGGATAATATCATATTCTGTAGCGGGCATTTGCAACACGTCATCCAACCTGATAGAACCTGAATTCATAAATACAACCTCGGCCTGCGGCGCTGCACTTTGTATCGATGAAACAATCAATCTTGTAAGGTTGGTAGAATGACGTCTTACTTCCGTTTCCCTTCCATCTAAGGGTTCGCCTTCAGTCAAAACTATTTTCCTGGCATTAAATCCCAGAGACCCATAGTTCTTTTCTGCGATCCCGGACCACTTTTCTACAACTATATTAGTGGCGCTATCTAATGGAATGTTTTCAGTTATATAGACTAACTCAGGTTTTGCTATCGTCGTATGTTTCTTTTTATCAATATTGAGACTTACTACGTAGGCTGATTTAGCATTAG
>DAIQPL010000440.1:0-2703 GCA_036787395.1 Flavisolibacter sp.
TGGTTTCTGCACGAAGTGTAAAAAGGATTTTGCCGCATAGTTCGTATTAAAGTCCGGGCATGTGTGAAACCTTTTGCGGGAATTAGGAGCTTATCGGGTTGAATGCATCAGAAAAAAGATGAACAGAAATAGCTAGATAAGATTCTACAGTCGAAACCCTATAAATAACATCCCGCCGTTCCAGATTGTCCAATTCAGCACTGCTTCAACTGATTGCCTGTTATTGATTTATTTTCGCCTGTGGCGCTTATGCCGAACCAGTTAGCATTCAGATTCATGTAGGCAACATTGTGCATCAGATGTATATGCCAATAGTACTGTTTGTCTCTAAAGCACCAAAACGTATTGAGAAAATATTTGAGATCTTCTATTTGGCAAAAATCATTCAAATCACCGAGTTGCCAGCTTTGAAAACTAAACTTGACTAACAATAAATGGTGGCATTGTTTTTTGTGTCACTGACTAATAAATCATGACATGGATTCTATTGATGTTGTCGTCGAAACTCCAAAGGGCAGTAACTACAAGTACAAGTATGATAAGAAAAGTGATCGTTTAAAGGCAAATAAGATCTTACCAACGGGTTTGGCATTTCCTTACGATTTTGGATACATTCCAGGGTCCAAGGATGAAGATGGTGATCCTTTGGATGTAATGATTATAGCAGAAAATTCCTTCATTCCTGGAAGCATTGTAGAATGCGAGATACTTTGTTCGATCATGGCAGAGCAAACTTCTCGGAATGGTAACACCGTGAGAAACGATAGAATTCTGGTTACGCCTAAGTTATCACTGGAAAAGGATGTGGAGCTAATGTTCGAAAATTTTTCAAAAAACAAAATCACAGAGATTGAAAACTTTTTTATTTATTATAACAAAGAAGAAGGGAAGGAGTTTAAGCCAAAGGGAATTTTAAATGCCAAGGAAACATGGAAAAGGATAAAAAAGCATTTAGGATAAACAGGAATTTTTGTGCTGGAATGTTGAATTAGCTTCTAGAGCCAGAGAAATATCGCCCTATTGGGATGGCTGCCTTGCGGAGGGAAAAAGGTTCCTCAAGATTATTCAATAGAGAAATAACTAGTAATGAGCCTTTGAGAATAGGACGGACTTGTGAGCAATGAAGGACCGACTTTGTTTAATATCGGGTAGAAGTTGATCCAATAATTATTCTTACGACAAAAATATTTTAACACGGACGATAACTTGGGAACCGTGACAGAAATATTAAACCGGTTGCTGCACTTAATATAAAAATTGAAGGAATGAATTCATGTGAGGAGCACCTTTTTTTTAGATCGTCTACCCTAACCTACGTTTAAATTAATTATTAAAGCATTGTGCCATACCACCAGGAAACTCTGCGATGATTATGAAGCCACCGAAACTATTTAAGCAATATTTTTTGTAGGATTACTCCGATATCAAATTATGTCGCTGCAGGCGCTTCTTCCCGGCTAGCTTGCAGGTTAATGCCAGCTTCCGCAATCGAGGTTAGAATAGTATCTGTCTGTTTTTCCTCTTCCAGGATCGGTCCAAGAATATTTGGTATCTCCTGATGCCCTAAAGTCTTTGCCAGCGTTATAAGACTTCCATAACAGGCAATCTCATAATGTTCTACTTTCTGTGCTGCGATGATTAAGGCAACATCGCGTTGTGCTGTGCCTGACTCCGTTTCGTCAATCACTTGCCAGCCTTCATCAAACAGGCCTTGTAGTCCCGCACTTGGCTCGGCTTGCGGTGGAATCGCAAGTAAAGCAAATACGTTTTCAAGTGCTTTTGCGTGCATCTCCGTCTGTTGCCTATGAAGATCAAAAGCTTTTTGTAAGTCTGAGGTTGTAGCAGCTTTGGCCATGGAGTTGAGTACATTCACCAGGTTCATTTCAGACCAATAAATTTCCTGCAATGCAGTAACAAAAAATTCCTGTAATGCGGAATTGAGAGTTGATGAGTCGGTTTGCATAAAAAAGATTTAGTTATTCATTATAAAGTCTATTTGGCTCGCTAAACAGTTCGATCTTTTGAAAAGTATTTTAAGGCGTTGCGCATACGATAGTTTTCTTTGTCAAAGACCGGCAGATCTTCAAAAAATTGAATCAGAGTTTCTATAGGGCCAGGGTGGCGTATCTCACGCTAACTTGCTAACGGTATTTGAACCTTGAATGAACGATCCTTTAACAGTCGCATTTTCGATCATGCTATCAAGAATTGATAAAATAGCATTGTCAGGAACGCCATTTCGCCAAAGAAGTAATGACTTAGTTTCAGGAATTACCCCTCCCAGTCGATCGAGCAAAAATGTTACTCCTTCTAGAAACTGGGCATCAAGTATCTCAGCATTGATGATTGGTGCGATATCAGCCGGTGTTCCATTTAACAGAATAACAAGCTTTATAATTTTATTTTTTAGAGAAACTTCATGTTCATCAAAATCCGATCCCATCGTTATAGAATTATAATATATCTGGCCTCCAATTTTCCGGAAACCGTCATCTCATTTCTGCCTTTATATCCTGAATTTTTTGAATTCCCTCCGTTGTTTGCCTTTGATACCCCTTTCATGAGGTTGCTTACTTACTCTTTGCCTCTTCCTTTTTCGTTTGAATCATCTCGGACAAATATTTCAATACTTAATCAAAATATTATGCCATCGATTTGTTTGCTATTTTTTCTACACCGGGTCTGGATAAATACACCCTATTG
>DAIQPL010000189.1:0-8155 GCA_036787395.1 Flavisolibacter sp.
AAGCAAGGAAAGCGGTGAGATGAAAACAAACGAGTACGATCTTATTATCAGCGCGTTTGATTTTTCGGAACGGACGGTAAAGCATGTGCTCATTCCCCGCACCAAAGTATCAGCCATTTGTCTGGAAGATTTTGACGAAAACGCACTGGAAAAGCTGGTTGAAGAAGGCTTTTCCCGCTATCCCGTTTACAAACAAACCCCCGACCACATCGCTGGCATTGTTTACACCAAAGACATCTTGTTGAAGCTTCGCAGGAATGAAAAATTAGAACTGGAAAAACTGATGCGCAAGGCATTGTTCATTCCGGAGAACATGCACATTGGCCAATTACTGAAAACCTTTCAGCGGCAGCACCAGCAGATAGCCATTGTGGTGGACGAATACGGCGACACCAAGGGCATCGTTACCATGGAAGACATTCTGGAAGAACTGGTGGGTGAAATTCACGATGAATACGATGTGGAGAATGCGGTGGTGCACAAAACGGAGGAAAAGGTCTACACTGTTCAGGCACAAAACTCTTTGCACGACATCAATCATCACCTGCCCCATCCCCTTGAAGTATCCGAAGATTATACCACGCTGGCAGGCGCTATTATTCACCATTTAAAAAGAATACCGGCAGAAGGCGAACGCATGCAGATTGATGATTACGAAGTGACCGTCACAAAGATTGACGCCAATTCCATTGAAGTGGTGCAGGTGAAGGACCTCTTGTAACAGTTATGTGCACTGCTTTGGATGAGCCGTAATACCTGCGCTATAGGTGCCGGAAAATCAAAATGTCTGCTTTGCCTTCTGATGCTGCTTCGTTCGAAATAAGAAGGTCGCCTTTGGGAGTAAAACACAATCCCTCTGGTTGTTTGAAAATCTTTGGGTCAAGCTTGTAAACTTCTTTCACCACCCCATTTGTATCGGTAATTAGCAGCAGCTTGTTGATAGAAGAAACAATAAACACCTCGCCTGTAAGCGGGTTCACATTGGCAGCTGAGGGCTTGAACCTTGAAATCTTTTCACCCAGCCTTTTCTCAATCTCTTTCTTTTGTACGGAAAAAACCGGCTGCCGCCCAAACGAACGGGAAGCCACATCAAATGCATACGCTGAATTCTCGTGCCTTTTATCCTCTGCGCATGCCTTGCACAACAACACAAGCCGGTTGCCCGACGGGTCCGCGTAAAGGCTTTCAAATTCATTTTGCCCGCCCAGCCCCAGCTCGGCTTTCTCAACTGTATCAACGGGAAACGAAACAGGGAAATAAACCAGCTTTCCCTTGCTGTTTAACGCATAAATAGTACCGTTCAGCAACACTACATCTTCAAAGTCCTTGCTGCTTCCGAAATCCCATTTTTCTATCTGCGGATTTTTTGTGAGTGGAATTTTGTACAGGTTTCCATGGTCGTCGTCAATGGCAAATACAGCGTTGTCTTTGCCGTCATACGCTATACCGGAAATTTGGTCCACGTCTTTCGGTAGCTTAATAACTTCCGGCCTGGTCAAATCATAATCTTTTGGCGAAGCCGTTTTTTTCACCTGGGCATGGCAACCCGGCGGTACAAAAAGGATGATGAGAAGAAAGGGCAAAAACAAGGCAGTTTTTCTTTTCATAACAAATGAATTTTAAAAAGAAAAGACTAGTACAAGAATGCATCCGGTAAGGGAAAGTTGAATGTTAAAGATAGGCTTTCGGTAACCTTTGTTTCCTCATCCGACATTCTTTTCCAAACAACGAAGTAAATAGCAATGGTGTTACAGCACAGGTTTGTGCTGCCATAGTTTTTAGGAAAGAAATTCGGGGGCGCCGACTGAATGTCCAAGAAGAACAGTTGGAATTTTTCTTATTAAAAGTGCAGGTGATTGAGAGGTATTCAAAACTGACAATTTTGGTCTGTTCACAACAATTACCTGTTGGGAAAAAATATAGTTGCCAAGCTCTAATATGTGGTAATAATTGGCGCGTCATCATCTTCATCTTCCGGGGTGGTATCTTTATTTCTCAGAATCACCTCATCAATGTAGTCGTACAAGCTGTTGGTGTCATCTAGCTGGTAGCCTTTCTCATCTATAACATCCAGTTCGTCTAACTGAGGAATAAACATGCTAAAGTTTATGTGGGAAATAAGCACCAATAGAGCCAGCAGCTTTTTTTCATTTGCAGGCGAAAATATATAGAGATTGGATATTCAGTGTTTATTCATTTGTTCGTTTTAGCGGGTCAACACAGTTCAGCCTGAATAATCTCTTTAAATTTTGACCCCCTTTTCGCTCTTACTTCTTGTCAGTCGGACCAAGCCAGGTTAAGGCCGACATTTTGCTATATCCTCTGAAACAACAACCAGTTTGTATGCAGGTAAAAGAACTTCCTTTCTATGCCAAGGTGACCATCATCCTTTTCGGGCTTATCCTGGCCACTTATATTTTAAAAAATCTTGGCGGTATTCTTACGCCGCTGGCGTTTGCCGCTATCATTGCCATTTTGCTAAATCCGCTGGTGAACAGACTGGCCGCCTACAAACTCGGGAAAGTTCCTTGCATTCTTCTGTCCATGCTGCTGGCGATTTTGGTAATAGCGGGAATATTTTATTTCCTTTCCTCGCAAATTGTTGGTTTCGGAGAAAACCTGCCGGCACTGAAAACAAAATTCAGCAGCCTGCTTGAGAGCCTGCAAAGCTGGCTGCAGCAAAAATTCGGGCTGTCTATTGCAAAACAAACACAGATGATAAACGAAGCTGCCAACAACAGCAAGGCGCTCATCGGCGGCACCGTGAACACCGTGCTGGGAACATTGGGTGTGCTCTTGCTGTTGCCGGTGTATGTGTTTCTTTTTCTTTTTTACAAAACGCTTATCCTGAATTTTCTTTTCAAGGTGTTTGCGGAAGAGAATGCGGCGAAAGTTTCGGAGATATTGGGTCAAACAAAGCTTGCCATTCAAAGCTACATGGTGGGGTTGCTGATGGAAGCGGCGATTGTGGCGGCACTCAATTCAACCGCCCTGCTCATCATCGGTGTAAAATATGCACTGTTGCTTGGCGTGATTGGTGCCATCCTCAATATGCTGCCATACATCGGCGGTATCATTGCCATTGCGCTTCCTATTTTAATAGCAACTGTTACCAGCGAAGGTTATACCACGCAGTTGTGGATTATCGCTGCTTACCTGGCCATTCAGTTTATCGACAACAACATTCTGGTGCCCCGGATTGTTTCTTCCAAAGTAAAAATCAATGCGCTCATCTCCATTGTGGCTGTTTTGCTGGGCGGTGCTTTATGGGGCGTAGCGGGCATGTTCCTGTCTATCCCTTTTGTGGGCATTTTAAAAATCATTTTCGACCGGGTGGATGGCCTGCAGCCCTGGGGCGAGTTGCTGGGAGATGAAGTGCCCACCAACTACCAAACGTTTTCCCTTCGCAAAAAGAAAAAACCTTCGGTGGCGGAAAAGGTAGTAAGTAAGTCAACCGGGAAATGAAGGTCATTTTTTAAGCGAGCCGTTTCCATTCTCATCGTTATCGGCATCGTTATCTTTTTCTTTTATAAAATTTCCATCCGGTGCAAATTCTGCTTTCAACCTTCTGCCGGCGTACCGGAACTTCACCTTGTAGGTTGCCTGTCCGTTTTCGGTTGCGTTGCTCCATTCGATGTGATGAGCAGAGGGATAACGCCGGCTAAATGAGTCTGACACGGCTTTGGGCACATCAACCGATTCTTTTTCATCGTTCTTTTTTCCCTTCTCCGTCTTATCCTTGTCGTTCACTTCATCCCTTTTATTGTTGCTGCAAGACGGGAAAGACAAAAGACAGATTTGCAACAACAAAAACAAAACAATGTGTTTCATGACCGTTTTTATCTTCTGGATGCAAATGCGATGCCTTACAGCGCGATAATCTTTCAAGCTAAAAAGGCCAAACAGAGTGGAAGTGCCCGAACGACATTGGCATTCAGCCACAACTGCCTTTTGTGCTTTTTTTCAGGTGACGTTTGTTCGGCTCGTCACGAATGATGCACGGTGTAGCAATATCAAATACCTTTGCCGTTTAAAAACGATTGTTATGCCCTTAACTACACGTCGCCGGTTTATTGTACAACTGGCCGGAACGACTTTCGTAGGAGCCGCCGTTCTCTCCTGCACCTCTTCCAAAAAGGTCGCTGCTGGTTTACCTGCCAATTCTTTTTTTGAAATCTCACTTGCGGAATGGAGCCTGCACCGCACCCTCTTTGCAAACAAAATGACCAATCTTGATTTTCCCGTAGTTGCCAAACAGCAGTACGGCATCAGCGTGGTGGAATACGTGAACCAGTTTTTCAAAGACAAGGCAAAGGACACGGCCTACCTCAACGAGTTACTGAAACGTTGCAAGGACAACGGCGTCACCAACCACTTAATCATGATTGATGGCGAAGGAAACCTTGGTGATTTGGACAACGCCAAGCGCATCCAGGCCGTGGAGGCTCACTACAAATGGATTGACGCCGCCAAATACCTTGGCTGCCGGACGATTCGGGTCAATGCTTTCGGTGTTGGCACTGCGGAAGAAGTGCAAAAAGCCGCTGCTGAAGCCCTAACCTTGCTTGGAGAATATGGGGCGAAAGAGAACATCAACGTCATCGTGGAAAATCACGGAAGCTATACCTCAAACGGCCAATGGATAGCTGGTTTGATGAAGACAGTAAACCGTTCCAATGTAGGCCTGCTGCCCGACTTCAACAATTTCTGCGTGAAGCGCGAGGGCGATCAGCCGTGGGGCGGCAAATGCATTGAAGAATACGACCGTTACAAAGGCGTGGCGGAGATGATGCCTTTTGCCAAAGGGGTAAGTGCTAAGACCATTGATTTTGATGAAGCTGGTAATTGCGTGGAAACCGATTACAATCGCATGATGAAGATTGTAAAGGACGCCGGCTTTAAGGGCTACATGGGAATTGAGTACGAAGGCGAAAAACTGAGCGAAGACGAAGGCATCCGCAAAACAAAAACCCTGTTGCAAAGAGTTGCGGGCAGCATGGCTTAACATCATTCAAAAGAGCGCATCAACAAATAGCCTGTTTTTTACAACAGG
The DNA here is from genome assembly GCA_036787395.1 of Flavisolibacter sp. Taxonomy (GTDB): domain Bacteria; phylum Bacteroidota; class Bacteroidia; order Chitinophagales; family Chitinophagaceae; genus Flavisolibacter. Next base: position 5,054 of record DAIQPL010000189.1, read on the forward strand.
CTGTTCTTTTTCAACAGGAATGCTGCTACGTGGTAAGTGATTTGCAGGCGGATATACGACCTGAAAAAAGCAGTACCACTTAACTCTAAAAGCAGGCAATTTTGAAAAATCCATTCGGTTCACTAAAGGACACCGTCTTCAGACGACTGTATCTTTCGCAAACGATTTCTCTGCTGGGCGACGCCTTTACATGGGTAGGCATTGCGCTATTGGCCTACCAGTTTGGCGGAAAAGATTCAGCCGCTATCTTATCCACGGCTTTAACGTTGAGGGTAACGGCCTTTATTCTGTTTGGACCATATGCCGGTGTGTTGGCCGATAGGATTGACCGCAAAAAGATTATGTACATCACGCATTTTGTACGCATGGGCATCGTTGGCTGCCTTCCGTTTGTTTCATCGGCAACGCAGATTTATATACTGATTTTTTTCCTGAATATTTTCAACGCATTTTTTACGCCGGCATACAAAGCAGCCATTCCCCAATCCATAAAAAAGGAAGAGGAGTATAGTTCGGGCATCGCTTTGTCCAATGCTACCAATCAGTTATTGGGTGTGCTTGGTCCCGGTCTGGCTGGTGGCGTTGCCGCTTGGTTAGGTGCAAGAGAAATCTTTTTTGTAGATGCGGCGACTTTCATTATCGCTGCTGTTTTCATTTTATCGCTACCTTCTTTATTGGTGACGGCAAAGGGAGATGTAAATGTCGTTCAGGCAAAAGTGTGGACAGATATTATAAAAGGAACTCGCTTACTATTTACGGACAAAGCGGTTCGCTTTGCCCTGCTGATTGAATTTGTTTCGGCCATTGCCGGTGCGCAAATTTTGGTAAACACGGTTGGTTACATCAAAGGACAGTTGCACCTGACCGACAAACACTACGGTTATGTGATGGCTGCTTTTGGCATTGGCGCAGCCATCGCCGCCTTTGCGTCCGGCAATTTGGACAAGTCAAAGAACCGGCTCGCTTCTTTACTAATTGGCGGCGGCCTGGTTTGTATATCCATTGCTTTTGGTAACTATGTTGGCTTTATTGCGTTATTTATCTTATGGGCCATCGCCGGCTTTGCGCAAACACTGGCCGAGATGCCGTCGCAGATATTGATTGCTGAAAAAATACCGAAAGAAGAACACGGAAAGGTTTACGGAGCACACTTCGCCTGGTCGCACTCATGGTGGGGGATTGGGTACCCCATAGCCGGATTTACAGGGGTATATTTTAGAAACAATGAATTTTTAATTGGAGCAGGCGTATCTATGGCATTCTTTGTATTGATACTCATTTTATTTTATCCAAAAAACGCAAAACAAGCCAGAGCTTTGTGAATATGCCGCACTTCTGTAATACCTTTTGTTTGGTTGTCAGTAGACATAAATGATTCTATTATGAACAGGGCAAAGGTTATTCTTTTTTTGACTTTACTGTGTGAACTATTTTTATCGTGCAAAGGGCAGAAAACATTTGGAGGTGATGAATTAAATCTAAGGCAAAGCATCACATTAACTGGTGTGCAAGGGAGGATTGACCATTTGGATATTAACCTAAGTGATGAAATTGTTTATATAGCTGCATTAGGTAACAATTCTCTTGAAGCAGTTGATCTGAAGAAAGGAAAATTGTTGCATTCTATTAAAGGGCTCGATGAACCACAGGGAGTTGTCTACATTCCTCAAACAAATGAGATTATGGTTGCTAATGGTGGAAATGGCGACTGCAAATTTTATAATGCAGCAACATTTGAAAGTACCACAACCATTAGCCTGGGTTCTGATGCTGATGATGTACGCTATGACTCAACTGAGCAAAAGATATATGTTGGCTATGGGGACGGTGGCATAGCCATCATTGATGCAGTGCAACATCAAAAAATAGCTGATATAAAGTTACCCGGTCATCCGGAAGGGTTTCAGCTGGATAAACAACTTAATAAGCTATTTGTAAATGTTCCTGATGCTAACCAAATTGATGTCATTGATCTAAAAGATTTAAAAGTAGTAGACACATGGAAGACTGAATACAAGGCTAACTTCCCCATGGCCGTTGATATACCAAATCATATCATTTTTATAGGATACAGGCACCCGGGGAAATTAGTTGCAATAAATGGTGTCACAGGCAAAACATTGGCTTCTGTTGATTTGATAAGCGATATAGATGATCTGTATTATGATGATCGTGCAAGTAAAATTTATGCAAGCGGTGGCGGTGGTGCCATAAATGTCTATTCTTTTGAAAATTCACAACTAAAGCAAGTGGCTAATATTCCAACCACAAGTGGAGCGAGGACTTCTTTGCTTGTTCAAGAGACACGAACTTTTGTTTTAGCTGAAAGATCAAACGGCAGTAGAGCTGCACAATTAAAACTGTATACAACTTTATAATTCTCCCGCCACACCTAAAGTGATATTATATTTGTTTTTAATTTATTTATTACTTACTTTACTTACTCATTTCCGCAATAATCCTGATCTATAATTACTACTTCTGGTAGTCCCTCCCTATTCATTATTTTCATTGGAGCACAGATCACAATTACGACTAAAGCCAACTGCAAATGGACGCCGAAAACCGGATGCCGACCCGGCAAACAGAGGATTATAAAAACCTGGGCCGTTCTGTAGCTAAGAACCACGCAAAAACAGAAATTGCAAAGAAGGAGCACGTCAATACCAATGTGCTTGATAATTTCCTCAAAACAAACTGGATTCAATGGGTTGTTCATTATGTAAAAAGCCGGTTCACTCCAAAGCATGCCTTCAACACATATAAAGATGAAGGGGAGAACGGCATCTATACCCTACAGCCAAAAGTTGACGGTGAACCTGTCACCATTGCCGTTGTTTCAGATTGGGCCACGGATACCATTGAATCAAAAAACATTAGCCTGCAGATTGCGGCGCATCATCCGGATTATACCATCCATATTGGGGACACCTATTTTGTAGGTGCTCCTTTTGAAATCAAAAATAATTTTACACGGGATGATTCCTTCTGGCCTTATGGTTCGGTTGGAAGTTTTGCTCTTGCAGGCAACCATGAAATGTACAGTAATGGCGGTCCTTATTTCGATATTCTGCTTCCTATGATGGGCCTTTATCACCCGCA
>DAIQPL010000190.1:0-8151 GCA_036787395.1 Flavisolibacter sp.
AAGGCCTGCCCTAAAAAGAGCCGGCCGTTGCTAACCTATGAAAAACACCAAGTTCAAATATAGGTGAAAAACCAAATTATTACAAACCGGGTTTATTTCTTTTGTTAGCAGGGCCGTCAAGCCGGTTTTGTAACCGGTCTTCTCTTAGTTCCTTGACTTCTTTTATAAATTCACGTTCGTAAGTAAAAACATCATTACTGCGTTTTTCACCAATGATGGGTTTAAATTGATCCCGGTATTTCAAACGCAGCTCTACTATTTTTTGTTGAAGCACGAGGCGGTCTCCTTTGAAGTCCTGGTTTGTTTTTCTTAATTCCTTAAAATAATCCAGGAAGACAGGACTGAAGCGGTCAGCTTCGTTCTTGGACAGACCAAGTTTTTGTTGGATATACTCCGTCATTTTCTCACGGAGCTTACCTCCTCCATCAGCATCCTGCGCAAGCGAAGAAATGCTTAGGACTGAAAGAAAACTAAGTAGGTAAAAAATTTTTTTCATAGTCGGTTAATTTGTCGCTGATAAATCTTCATCATCAGTTGGCACCTGGTTTAGAAACGCATCTAATTCATTATCTGAAACGTCATGAAGCAGTTTTCTTACTTCTGTGTGCCCGAAAGATTTATTATGAGCCGTTTCATTGCTTGTTATTGTAATACCAGTTGTTTTAATGAATTCATCCAGTTCGTTCGTACTTACATTTTTCAGTTGTTGTGCTATTGGATCATTTGTGTTTAAACGATTACTATCCCTTTGACTGAAATAAAAGTAACCTGAAAGCGCAATAATCCCGGCAAATATGGCCGCTACGGATAAACGCATCCATTTTCTTCTTACCATCGGAATAACCTTAGCCTGGCGGCGGGTTATTTTATCCAATATTTGATTAGACAGATTAGCAAAATATCCTAAAGGAACCTGGTATGGGGTTACTCTATCCACTAAAGAAAGAATAGCAGATTGTGGGTCCTCATGAATTAGAAAAGATAATTCACTTGGTCCGAGTTGAAAATAATCTTCTGGAACGGCATAAGGCATGGTACGGGAAATGCTAGCCAGGATTGGTGAAAGAGAAGCAATTTCTTCAGAAGCTGATACTTCCTTGCCCTTTATCCTAGACATAATCGAAACTGATAAGCCATCAAAATAACCTTCCGGAACAGCATAAGGCATGTTTTCGTTTTCGGAAGGCAGGTTGCTGTTAAGGCCTTTCAATTCATCATTTATGTCGTTACGGTTGTTCATTTTCAGGGTTTAAGACCTATATCCCCTCTCAAAGTTTAATGATTTTTGATATAATCCTCAATTTTTTTTACTGCATGGTGATAGCTTGCTTTAAGTGCTCCCTCACTAGTTTCTAATACCCTGCTCATTTCCTCATATGGCATTTCATCGTAATAGCGTAAGGTAAAAACAACCCTTTGTTTTTCAGGAAGTTGTTGAATAGCTAACTGTAATTTCCATTCCAGCCTGTTGGGATCAAAATGCTTGTCAGCTTTTATTTTATTGCTTAAACCCGTTTCCACATCACTAAGGCTTATTGAAGCTCTTTTTTTCTGACCTTCCAGAAATGTTAGGGATTCATTGGTGCCAATTCGGTAAAGCCATGTGTAAAGCTGGGCGTCTTCCCTAAAGTTTTGTAAGCCATTCCAAACACGTATAAAAACATTTTGTAAAACATCGTTGGCATCGTCATGATCAACCACCATTCGCCGTATATGCCAGTATAGTTTTTCCTGGTATTTTTTAATAATAGCTGTGAAAGCCGACTCTTTTGTATCTGGATTACGAAACTGTATCAATAGTTCTGCATCTGATCTGTCTGTTAAGGCCATTACTGGATTTTTAATCTTGGATCTATGGATTGAGGTGCGTAAAGATAATTGGAAATGGGTTCATAGTTTGACGGGCGCCAGATAGGAACCTAACCCACATAATTTCCCTTTATATACACTTGTAAAATAAAAGCTTAAAGAGCTATCTCTATAGCCTATACTTAGATTACCTGGAAGATAAGTTTAAACCGTGTACCGTTTAACTATGAACTTTTTCGTGCCATTACTTTTTCAGCAGCAGCAATTATATCAGGCACATCCAACCCATATTTCTTTAAAAGCTGGTCGGGCGGACCGCTTTCGCCAAAGGTGTCTTTTGTCCCAACAAATTCAATTGGTATAGGGAAGTGTTTGGTAGCGGCTTGCGAAATAGCATCTCCTAATCCGCCAATAATATTATGTTCTTCTGCCGTGACGGCACATCTTGTCTTACGGATAGAATTAAGTACGGCTTCTTCATCCAGAGGTTTTACGGTATGGACATTTATTACTTCCACACTGAATCCTTTTTCCTGTAATGCAACGCCGGCCTGAATAGCATTCCAAACGAGGTGACCACATGCAAAAATGCTTACATCGGTACCCTCTGAAAATTTTTGTGCTTTACCAATCACAAACGGTTCATCAGGATTTGTAAAGATTGGCCAGCTTGGACGACCGAAACGTAAATACACAGGCCCAACATAATCTGCAACAGCAATGGTTGCTGCCTTTGTTTGGTTATAATCGCAGGGTACAATTACGGTCATGCCCGGTAACATTTTCATCAAACCAATGTCTTCCAAAATCTGGTGAGTAGCACCATCCTCACCCAAGGTAACACCTGCATGTGATGCACAGATCTTTACATTTTTATTACTATAGGCAATACTTTGACGGATCTGGTCATATACGCGGCCGGTAGAAAAATTGGCAAAGGTTGTTGTATAAGGTATTTTACCCCCAATGGTTAAACCAGAAGCAATACCGATCATGTTGGCTTCTGCAATGCCTACCTGGATAAAACGTTCAGGGAATTCCTTTATAAACTGCTGAAGTTTTAAAGAGCCTGCCAGGTCGGCTGTTAGCGCTACTACGTTCTTGTTTTTCCGGGCAACTTCTACAATTCCATCACCAAAACCACTACGGGTATCTTTTTTTCCGGTGGGCTGAATTTCTTTAAGCGTCATAATGGAGGCAAATGTAGTGAGTGATCGGGAGTTTCGATTATGAGGTATTAATTCATCTGGAAATTAGAGTTGTGATGCAAGGAAGCATCTTCTTTTAATTTCAACTCCCATTTCCACGCTGTGCTCATCATTTCATCTAATGAGTGGGTGGGATTCCATCCGAGCTTATTTTTTGCTTTGTCGTTGTTAGCATAAATGGCAATAATATCTCCTGGTCTACGGGGACCAATTTCATAATTCAATTTTACACCACTTACTTTTTCAAAAGCCTTTATTGCTTCCAGTACGGTTACACCATTTCCTGTTCCAAGATTAAATACTTCCGAGCCTGTTGTATTCTTACCTTCCTGTAAATATTTAATGGCTAATGTGTGTGCATGTGCTATATCGCTCACGTGAATGAAGTCCCTAACACAACTTCCATCTCTTGTAGGATAATCATCGCCAAAAACGGTCATTTTTGGCAGTTTGCCAATGGCTGTTTGTGTAATTGCGGGAACCAGGTTCTGAGGTTTACCAACGGGTAATTCTCCAATAATTGCAGAAGGATGAGCGCCTACCGGGTTAAAATATCTTAAAAGGATCGCTTGTGTATTACTCGCTTTCTGAAACTCCCCGAGAATTTGTTCTCCCATTTGCTTGGTATAACCGTAAGGAGAAGCGGCCGGTTTTGTGGTCGTTTCCTCGGTTACCATGGCCTGGTCAGGTTCGCCATAGACTGTACAGGATGAGGAAAATACAAACCAGGGAGTAGAAAATTCCTGTACACATTTTAAAAGATTAATGAGAGAATACAGGTTGTTTTCAAAATACATTAATGGCCTTTCTACGGATTCGCCCACCGCTTTATAAGCTGCAAAATGAATAATACCGTCGATGTCTTCATTTTCCTGGAAGATGGCAAAGGTGTCATCAAAATTGCAAAGGTCAACCTTATAGTTTTTTATTGTTTTGCCGGTTATCTTTTGAACGCCTTCCAGTGCGGTCGCACTAGACCTGGAGTTGTTATCAACGCAAATCACATCGTATCCATTTTCAATAAGGTCAACTATTGTGTGGGATCCTATATAGCCGCAGCCACCGGTCACTAAAATCTTTGCCATGGGTAAGAGTTGAAACGCAAACTTCGGAAATTATGCCAGAAAAATCCGGGCAATGTAAAAAATTCCGGCAGCAAGCAAGGCGCTGATTGGAATAGTAAGAATCCAGGCCCACAATAAATTTAGTGTAACACCCCAACGAACTGCGGACAAACGCTTAGTGGCACCCACACCCATAATAGCACCGGTTATAGTATGGGTAGTACTAACCGGTATCTTCAATGCTTCCGTTACAAACAAGGTAATAGCACCAGCCGTTTCGGCGGCAACGCCTTCAAAAGGCGTGACCTTGGTTATTCGGGTTCCCATGGTTTTTACAATTTTCCACCCACCGGTTAAAGTACCTAAGCCTATTGCAGTATAGCAGGCTAATGGAACCCAATAAGGCATTTGTTCAAACCTGCTAATAGTTCTGTTAGCAATCAGAGCTGCTGTAATAATGCCCATAACTTTTTGAGCATCGTTGCCTCCGTGACCAATACTAAAAGCAGCTGAAGAAATCAATTGTAATCTTTTAAACCAAAGGTTAGAGCGGTGAGCGTTCAGTGTATTCAACCAAAAAGTAAATACAGCCATCACTACAAGAATAAAGCACAGCAGAATCCACTTAAAGTTTTTTGTAAAAAATATGACTTGCCAGAAATACGATTCGTAATGAGTTTTTTTACTGATTTCAGCCCTGTCCAAAGTTAAGTTGCTATACAAAAACCATCCAACAAACAAAATCATCACAATGGAAATAATCCTTGGGAGAAAATCTTTCCGGAAGGAAACTAAAAACCAAAGCGAAATAATAAATGCTATAATGCCACCTACCAGTGGGGCAAGGATAATAAAACTTGCTGTTTTTATAATTGGGTCACTGTTAATGGCACTCCATCCACCATAAGCAACCGCGGCACCTGCAAAACCGCCTATCAGTGTATGAGATGAAGACGAAGGAATACCAAACCACCAGGTTAAAAGGTTCCAGGCAATAGCTGCAATCAAACCAGAAAAAATTACGATCATACCAATATTGCCTGTTACTATATCTTCCTTTACGGTCTTGGCAACTGTGTTGGCTACACCATGATCTTTAAAAATAAAAAAAGCTGCAAAATTGAATATGGCTGCCCAAATCACCGCCTGGAAAGGTGTCAATACTTTTGTGGAAACAATGGTTGCAATTGAATTAGCAGCATCATGAAAGCCATTGATATAATCGAAAATCAAAGCCAGGATGATAATAACTATAACAAAACTCATAAGGTTAATGTAATAATGTGAATGTGCTAAAAAAGGATCTTTTGAATTGAAGGTTATCCATTAGCATAGTAGCACCACTAATTATTTCACTTATAATTAAGCGTATTTTACAATAATTGACTCGATCACATTGGCCGCATCTTCGCATTTATCAGTAGCAGTTTCCAATACCTGGTAGATCTCTCTTTTTTTAATCACTTCTTTAGCATCAGCTTCAGTAGCAAAAAGTCGCTCGATACTCATATCAAAAATATCATCAGCCTCGTTTTCAAGGCTATTGATCTTTACAAGCGATTCGGTAATTAGCCTCATATTTTTCATATTTCTTAGCTCACCTACTGTCTTGCGCACTTCATTGGTGCTTTGTACAACGATCTCTGCGAGTTTATGAATGCCGATATCGTTGGGGTTGACCCTGTAAAAATTTATTTTTTTGGCAGAGGCATAAATAAAATCAGCAATATCATCAAGTGCCGAAGCCAGGTAATGAATATCCTCCCTGTCAAAGGGTGTTATAAAGTTTCTTCCAAGCTCTGTAAACAAGTTATGAGTTAGCTCATCATTTGCATGTTCTACATCTTCCATTTTAGAAATGAGTGTTTGCCTTTTATCAAAGTCAGACTCAGCGACAACCTGCGTGAGTAAGACCCCCATTTGTTTTACATTGTCAGCACTTTTTTCAAAGAGCTCATAAAAAATTTTATTCTTGGGGGCCAACAATTTGGCGAAAATATTCATATGATCTCTAATTTAATAGTCGGGCGAAGTTAGGTTCTATAACCGCGGGCGAACCTGTTAACCAAGAATTAATAATAACTTAATATTGGCAACCTTAAACAACGCCAGTTTTGTTGTTTCATAAATCGTGCTAAAGAGAAATGTAGTTATGAAAGAACCTGTTGCTATTCTTAAGGCTTTGATATTCATTATTTCTTTTGCAGGCATTCCATTCGGAGTTTTTTCTCAGCGATATTTATCTGATTACGATTCCACACTTTTTATAAGGGATACAGTGCGTCCCCTTGTAAAGCGGTTTAATAACTTAAACTTTAGCGGATACATACAGCCCCAATTCCAGGTGGCACAAACCAAAGGAGCTCCATCCTATGAAGGTGGAAACTTTTCAGAATTCTCTGACAATCGTTTTATGCTAAGGCGTGCCAGGCTAAAAATGGATTATGTACTTCCTGCAAAGGAAAAGGATTTCCCCAAGGCTTTGTTTACGTTTCAGTTTGATGCCACAGAAAGAGGAGTATTTGTAAGAGATATGTTTCTTCGGCTATACGCCCCGAAAAATGAAAAGTTCTCTATCACTATGGGATTGATGGCAAGACCTTTTGGATATGAAGTGAATTTGTCTTCCAGTTATAGGGAAACTCCGGAACGCGGAAGAATGTCTCAAATATTAATGCCTACAGAAAGAGACCTGGGTGCAATGGTTTCTTACGAATCTCATGCAGGGAATACTAAAAAGCCGCTTCTGCGTTTTGATATCGGAGCGTTTAATGGCCAGGGGCTATCGGGTACTACAGATTTTGATAGCTATAAAGATCTGATCAGCCGTTTAAGTTTACGATCGTTTGAATTAAATAGGTTTTTCTCTGTTAGTGGTGGCCTGTCACTGTTATATGGCGGATGGATGCAAGCCACAAAATATAGGTACCAGACCAGTTCTAATGCAGGCAGCAAAGTGTTTGTTGTTGATTCATCGGAATCCAACATGGGGGCCAAAGCTCCACGTCATTATTATGGCGCAGATATACAACTGGGTTATAAACATTCCTGGGGAAAAACAGAACTAAGAGGTGAATACTGGAAAGGAACACAACCTGGCACCGCTAGTTCTACTACCAATCCAGGTACCTTGCCGGCAGGGCCTACTTATGTCCGCAAATTTGACGGTGCTTTTTTTTATTTTTTACAGAATGTTATCAATGAAAAATGGGAAGCCATGGTGAAGTATGACTGGTATGATCCCAACACAGAAGTAACAGGAAGCGAAGTCGGCAAGGCAGGAACTAATTTTACTTCGGCGGATATTAAATATTCCACTTTAGGGGTTGGTCTGACCCGCTATTTCACCGGCAATCTTAAAATTCTTGCTTATTATGATATCGTAAGAAATGAGAAGTGTTCTTTACCCGGGTACAATTCAGATGTTATGGATAACATCTTCACTTTGCGTATGCAATTGCGTTTTTAAAATAATGTTCGTCCCGGCAAATGCACTTTTTCACAATTAAAGCACATGTTATAGGGGTTACAATTCCTTAACATTGGATTAATGTAACGGTAACATTGCACGTCTTCCTTTGTGTAAATATGGAAGGGATGAAATTGCGCATTTTAAGTTTAGCGGTAACATTGTTTTTTGCTTCATTTGTATACGCTCAAACTTTGAAACTATATGGCAAAGTTGTTAACGAAAAAAACGAGCCTTTAGCCGGAGTCTCTATAAAAAATACTGCGGGAGGTGGGACTACCACAGGCGTGGATGGAGTTTTTTCACTAAATCTAAATGCAGGTAATAAATATGAACTGAGTTTTACAGCTATCGGTTATGCTGAAAAATTGGTTGGCGATATTGCAGTAGCCAATGGCCAGGCAAACGAATTGAATATTGTTTTACAATCCACTTCAAAAGATCTAAGTAATATAGTAGTCACTGCAAACCGATCTAATGCAAGACGTGAAAGTATTAATTCTCTGATCGCCTATCAAAAGAACACCAATACCGTCGCCTCAGTAATTTCTGCAGAAGCCATTCGCCGTTCCCCGGATAGAAATACGGGAGAAGTATTAAA
>DAIQPL010000441.1:0-2689 GCA_036787395.1 Flavisolibacter sp.
GTTTAGTAGCCTAAATTATTTATTTATGAAACAGAAAAATTTACTTATTACAACCGGCTTATTAGTTAGCCTTTCTTCTTTGTACTCATGCGTAACAGTGGCTCCGGTTAATGGCAGTTTTGAAAAAGCCGGCACTTTAGGCAAAGGAAATATAGAGCTATTGGGAAATTATTCACATTACATTGTAAGCAGCGAAGGTGAAACAGAAGCAATCAATAATAACTATGGATTTAGAGCCGGCTATGGAGTGTCGGATAAGTTCGATTTTAAAATACGGTACGAAAAACTGAAGCCTGTAGATCAGGAGTCTGGATCCAAATTCGTGGCAAATTACATTAGTGTGATACCTAAAGTAAGCCTCGTAGCTAAAAGCTTCTCCATTCTTTTGCCAATCAGCCGGTATAATTTAAGTGATGAAGATCTTGACGGTATCAAGACTAAGCAACACAGTTACAGCATTGCTCCTCAAATCATCAAAACGTTTACATCAAAATCAAACCAGGCTGACTTTTCAGTTAATATTAAGACGGATTATATCATAAACTCAGGTGAAGATGCTGAGAATGATTTCTTATTAGGTTTTAATATCGGCGGTGGTTTTAGCAGCAACCTTGACAAATGGGCCATTCGTCCAGAGATAGGGTATCTTTTTAAGCCTGGTGAAAGTACTGGCTTTTGGAATATGGGCGTCGGCATCCAATTTATTCTTCCTACTCATAAAAAGTTGAAATGATGGCATAACCGGTTTCCAACAATGTATTCCGATTTGGATTTGACAAAACATAAAGTAATCAACCGCAAAACGCTGCTATATGAAATATTTTTACGGCTTACTATCCATACTTAGTTACAAGGTTGCCATCCTTCTCTTTTTCGCAATCACCCCATTTATTGCCAATGCCCAACAACAAAACCTGGCCTATACCATCAAAAGGGACGGACAAAATATCGGGAGCATGAATATCATGGAGACAAAAGCGGGCGATAAAATAAGCTATAAGCTGGAATCAGAGATTAAAACCAAATTCATTTTCAACTTTACAGCTAAAGGCATTGAGGAAGCAGTTTATAGCAAGGGTGTGCTGGTCTATTCTTCCATTTACCAAAAATTGAATGGGAAAGAAAAACTTAATAAGCAAATCAAATTAACCGGTAACAACTATGTAATAACTGACAAAGAAGACAGCCAGCAATTACACAATGTTTCTATAGCTTATAACATGGTTTGCCTGTACACGAACGAACCTTTACACTTAGTCCAAATCTTTTCTGATAAGTTTCAAAAGTTTTTGGCCATACAAAAAATAGCGGAACATCATTATAAGATCAACTTCCCTGATGGCAATTTCAACGAATACATTTATTCAAACGGAATCTGTAAAAAAATTGAGGTGAAACATTCTTTTTATAATGTACTAATGGAATTACACCAATAAATAAAAATTCACCATTTAATTATACAGATCATGAACAAAATTATATTAGTTGCAATGCTGTCGGCAATGCTGGCGAACAACCTGCATGCACAAAAAACAAAGGACGGTTTAAGCAGTTTTAGTGACCGTGATCTTCACCTGAAGTATTTAAAGAAAAGCAAAGATCAAAAAGTATTTGCCTATACCTTTTTAGCCGCCGGGTTGACATTGGGAACATTGGGAGGCCTGGGGCTCGCATTGGCCGACACTTTTGGATCAACTCATTCCAGTTCAGGTTCAAGTGAAATGCTTCTGGCGACCAGCGCAGTAGCGCTGATGTCTAGCATCATTCTTTTTAATGAAGCCGCAAAAAACAAAAAAAGAGCAAAGCTAGTGGTTGGTAATCAGCAAACGCTTTTCCCGAAGTCATTAAACGTAAAACAAACAACTATTGGCCTGGCCATTCCGCTGGGAAAGTAGCCGTGTAAATCCCCTGCCTATCAGTACATTTGCACCACTTTAGAATACGTGCAAATGCAAACTCAACATTTATCCGAACAGGAAATCATTAGAAGAGAGAAGCTCGCCGGGCTGCAAAAATTTGGTATCGATCCCTACCCGGCAGCTTTGTATCCTGTAAACAATTATTCTAGCGAAATTAAAAATTCGTTCGCTGATCATAATAAGGATGCACTTGCCGATGTGTGCCTTGCTGGTCGTATTATGAGTGTAAGAGATATGGGTAAGGCTTCCTTTGCCGAATTACAGGATTCTCATGGCCGTATACAAATTTATGTTCGTAAGGATGACCTGGCTAAAGACGGCGATACCTCCTTTTATGATGTCGTTTGGAAAAAGTTGTTGGACATTGGAGACTTCATTGGTGTAAAAGGTTTTGTTTTCCGCACTAAAATGGGAGAAATTTCGGTTCATGTAAAAGAGCTTACTTTTCTTGCCAAATCCTTGCGGCCATTACCTATTGTAAAAGAAGTGGAAGGTCATCTATATGATGTAGTAACGGACCCTGAGTTTAAGTACCGCCAGCGATATGCTGACCTGGTAATTAATCCAGCAATTAAAGAAACCTTTCTTAAACGTACCAAGCTTATTAACTCTATACGTGAGTTTTTAAATGATCATGGTGCGCTGGAAGTAGATACACCGGTGTTGCAAAGCATTCCTGGTGGAGCTGCTGCCCGTCCTTTTACTACGCACCATAATGCGCTGGATGTTCCTTTCTATTTGCGTGTGGCCAATGAATTGTATTTAAAGCG
>DAIQPL010000191.1:0-8098 GCA_036787395.1 Flavisolibacter sp.
AACCCGAGCATTATAAGGCAGTAGGCAATGCTTTATTATGGACACTGGAACGTGGCCTTGGAAGAGATTGGAACCCCGAATTAAAAGAAGCATGGAGCGACTGCTATAATCACCTGTCATCGACCATGATTAAGGCAGCAACACGTCAACTGCAGAAATAAAGGCAATAATAGAAACCTGCAGAAATTATTGAGAACGTGATTGCACTTTATTCAACAAAGATGGCCGGGTAAGGGAGATCAAAGTTTTAAGGACCAAGTTCAATATTCCAATCGTCGGTACGAAAAGGTGAAACCGGCAATCCATTTTTGCTGAATAAATTCCCAATACCACTATTGCTGAAGGCATATCGAACCGCCACCGGTTGTTTTACATCTTTACTCCAAACGATCAACTGCGTTTTATTCACTTTTGCTTCTGCGGTATGAAAAACTTTATCAGGACCGGCTATTGATAATTCAGTTATTGCTTTTCCCCTAATCGTCAATTCATCATCAGCATCAAAAGAAACAATGACTTTATCCTTTGAAATTTCAATGCTTTTATAAAAGGGGGACTTTGCCCGGATATTTTTATGGTATGTATTTGCTAAAGCAAGATTCGCTAATCGCAAACCTACATCATGCTTATTTTTCGGATGAATATCGTGAACATTATCAACCAGGTCAGTTATCACTGCCATTCCAGTATTCATTAAAGAAGTTGTTTTTAATTGTGCTTCCCTGATTAATGCCCCTACGGGTTTTGTACCATAAGTAAATGGAGCAATTTGCACATAATAAAAAGGTAAGTCCCTATTCCATTCTTTGCGCCAGCTGGAAATCATCAGCCGGAAGGTCTTTTCATAAGTATGCGGTATTGCAGTATTTCCTTCCCCCTGGTACCATATAGCACCGGCTACATTATAGTTTGTGATGGGTGCAATCATTGCGTTGAATGTATAACCCGGTGTAATTGGCCACCCTTTTGAAACGGGCAATTTTGTAGCAGCTTCCCTTAATTCTGTTTCGGCGTTCACTGCTTCAGCAGGCATCCATGCTTCAGCCGGTGTACCACCCCAACTGGTATTAATCAACCCTATTGGAACCTTAAGATCAGAATTCAACCGCTTTCCAAAAAAATAAGCGACGGCACTGAATGATTTCAACGTATTGGAATCACATTCTATCCACTCCCCTCTGCAGTTCTCCTGTGGGTGCAAGGCAGTTGTTCTCGGAATAGTAAAGAAGCGTATGTTGGAATTGGCTGCATGAGGCAGTTCTTCCTTAACATCAGGCAATCCCCAATAGTAATTCATTTCCATGTTGGATTGACCGGAGCAGACCCAAACTTCCCCTATCAAAACATTAGTAAGCGAGATTGTATTTCTTCCTTTTATAATGATGGAATAAGGACCTCCTGCTACGGGCGTTGTTAATGATAACAGCCATTTTCCGTCCGAGGCAACAATGGCAGAATCTATATGGTTAGTCCAGGAAGGTGTTATAAAAACTTTTTCAGTTGGATCGCCCCAACCCCAGAATTTTACAGACGACTGCTGTTGCAAAACCATGTTACTTCCAATGACAGATGGTAAAGTAATGTTGGCTTTAGCAATTAAGTTCAATAAGAGTAAGAATAAAAGAACTTGCTTTTTCATAAAATAGATTTCACCGTTTCAATTTTGAAGATAAGGCCTCTAAAGCGTTTGCTAAATATACCACCGGCGCATTCCAGTTAATAGCAATTTCGTTGGAAGCATACGAGCAAACATCGTCCAGATAGGCTGTTTCAGGCTCGCTGAAAGGATAATTACAGCCATCCTGCTTTCCAGGATTGGGGCCCCCAGCCAACAATCCCGGCACCGGTTCTACTATTCCATCTGCTTCAGAAGGACGATGATGCGGATGCATAGGCGATTTACTGCCAATGCCTGTAACAAAACAATAACCCGTTGCGTTCCTGCCCAATAAATAATCGAGATTGGTTACAGCACCATTCAAATATTTTTTGTCTTTGGAAATGATATAGGCGTTGAGCAATAAAATTCCCTCGTTGGCAGCTACCGCATTACTCCCCCATATAAAATCCCTTACCGATTGTCCCATCACTGTTGCAAAAGCATTGGACATACTTTTAGAAACAAAATCGTTAGCCATGTGAAGTACACTATCCTTCATTTGACTTACAACCATTGAAGAATACGCCGGCAGGGCCATACTACTCCTGATGAAAGTATAATATCCAAGCATGGCTACATTGCCCCATGATGGAAGAGACACAGGATCTCTCATTCGGCTGGCAACCGTATCATAATAAACCCGGCTCTTTGTTGTGCTAAACAATTCTGCTGCAGCCCATAACCATTCATCAGTAAAACGGCGGTCGCCATACTCCCCGGTAGTAATGTCGGGATCAAATTTGGGGTTGATTTCTCTTTGGCTATAAATCAGTGCCGGATTTTTAACTGCCCATTGCCAGGCAAAAGCAGCCGCATGTAAACAACTATCTGCTAATCGCGGAAAAGCCTTTTCGAATTTGCTTATTATTCTTGCCGCCTGTGCTGTCACTGCGGCAAAGTCCAGGGCAGCCGCTGTACTTTTTTGTACAACATACCTGGGAGCTTTTGTTACACCGGGCATTACCATTCCGTCGAAAACGGCATTGGTACATTTATGATATACACCTCCATCATTAGGGTCCTGCATCGTTAACATCCACCGGAGATTATAAACAGCTTCGTTTAAAATGTCGGGAACTCTGTCACTGCTTTCCGGAATATTTGTTTTAAGCGTTTCAAAATATGGAATGAAATCTTCGTAAGCAGATAACAGGGTTCCCATTGTAATGCCAGAATTGACGATATACTTATTATAGTCGCCTGCATCATACCATCCACCCGGTGAAGAAATAATTGTTCCGCCAGGCCGCTGCTCACTTGCTGCAGAAGGATGAATTAAAACGCCTGTATCCGCATGACCTACCGAACGATGCCATTTGCCTGCAAATGACGGTGTCAAAGGCATAGAAGCCCGGATATAATAAAATCCTTTCAATGTGGCCGTAGCCACTTCATGATAGACGCCATCGTCTATCCTGAATACATAAGAATGTCCTAACCCTGGAATGAAAATAACATAGCTTCCTTTTTTGTTAAATGAACTGAAATCAGCAATACGGGTTTTGTTAGAGGAATAGGCAGACGTTCTTGTCTCACTCAATTTTCCACTGAAAAAAGTATCTCTTAAGTTGGTTGATGTGATAAAGAATAAGTTGCCGGTAGAATCACCTGTTACTACAGCTATTTTTGGACCGACTGTATAATATCCAACCTGGTTAAGTTTAATGCGCTCAGTAACATTCTGTGCAACACAGTTTATTTGCAAGATGCTAATACCGAACAAGAGCATGGCTTTCAGAAGCATCCTTTCAATCCTGACAAGACGAATATGATCTTTTGAGTCCGTTTGGTTTCTCATTTTGCTATTTTGTGTTTATTGTAATAGTTGACGAGCTAAGGCCTTGTGCTTTAGCTGTAAGTTTAATGGTGCCGGCTTTACCATTAGATTGAACAATGCACAAAGCAAGGCCGTTCAGTGCTGTGTGACTGGTTCCCTTTAATGATTCATGACTTATGGGGCTTCCATTATCAACACCTGCAACAAAGCCGGCGCCAGCTACAGAAAACTGCACCAGGTTATTTGCATCAGGAACAATTACACCATTTTTATCAACGATAGATAATCTGACAAAAGAGAGGTCTTTGCCATCGGCGCTGATTAAATTTCTGTCTGGCGTTAAAATAATTTTTGAAGGAGCGCCTGCTGTTGTGATCTGTTTGGTAAGAACGGTTTTACCATTTTTTCTTGATACGGCTTTTAATGTTCCCGGAATAAATGGAACCCGCCATTTGACGTGTAAGTCATCATCTTTCTTTTTTTGTACACCTACAGAGACTCCATTTAGATAAAGTTCTACTTCGTCTGCATTATTATAGTAACCCACTATATCAACCGTATCTCCTCTCTTCCAGTTCCAATGCGGGTAAATATGCAAAACAGGTTTTGTAGTAAATATTGATTGGTATAAATAATAGACATCTTTCGGAAACCCTGCAAGGTCAATGATTCCAAAATAAGAACTGCGGGCGGGCCAGGAATAAGGTGTTGGTTCACCCAGGTAATCAAAGCCTGTCCAGATATACATACCGGAGACATGATCGCTTTTCAGCAGTGCTTTAATGCTTTCTTCGTGTGTTGATCCCCATGGTGCACTTACGTGATCGTATGCTGACACGGTAAAACTGCCATTTGGATTTTCAAAAGCGAGATCCCAACGCTTTGGCCAGCGGCGGATAGTATCAAAAGGAACGGGATCATAATGCCCTCTTGTTTCGAGTGCCGAAGTGCTTTCTGTAACAATTAGTTTTTTCCCTGGCCAATCTTCCCGGAAGCGGTACCATTTATCATGATTATAATTATAGCCAATCAAATCGAAGGCGCCTGATTGGATAAGGTTGTTCCATTTATTGACTTCATTGTTAGCTGTTGTTACAGGCCTTGTAGTATCCAGGATTTTTACCATGCTTACAAGTTCTCTCGCTATGTTTCTTCCGGCAGTATCTCCTTTTTTTTCATCGCCCCATTGCTCTCCAATTTCATTACCTACACTCCAGATAAAAACCGAAGGGTGATTCCTGTCTCTTTTAATAAAGTCTTCTAAATCTTTTTTATGCCATTCCTTCCAATCGTAGCTATAATCATATTTCGTTTTTGACTTTGCCCACATGTCAAATGCTTCGTCCATTACAATAAAACCCATTTTATCGGCAAGATCTAACAACTCCGGAGCAGGCGGGTTATGAGACGTCCGGATACCATTGCACCCCATTGCTTTTAATATTTCGAGTTGTCTTTCCAGTGCTCTTATATTAATAGCGGCGCCTAAAGCACCCAGGTCATGGTGGTTACAAACGCCTAAAATTTTGAGAGGTGCGCCATTTAAGAAGAAGCCTTTATTTATATCAAAATCGAAATAACGGATACCAAAAAATGTTTCGTAGCTATCTACTATTTTATTGCCTGACTGCAATTGCGAAACAGCTTTATAGAGATAAGGATGATCAACAGACCAAAGTTTTGGAGTTTTTACAATCAGGCGTTGTTCTACCTCCGATGCATTCACCTTAGAAGTAGATGATACAACTTTGACTCCCTGTTCATTAAGAATGGTTGTAGTCAACAACAAGGGTTTGTTATCAAACGATAACTTTGTTACAATGTTTACCCTAGCTTCATTTTTGTTAACCGAAGTTGTTGAAATAAATGTTCCCCATTGATCTATATGTTCTTTATAGAAGGTACTAAGCCAAACGTTGCGGTAAATTCCGGAACCACTATACCAACGTGAGTTGGGTTGTCTGGAATTGTCAACTTTAACTGCAATTACATTTTTTTCACTCCAGTTTAAAAAAGGAGTTAAGTCGTAACCAAAAGAAATAAATCCATACGGTCTTTTTCCCAACGAATGCCCGTTAATAAATACTTCACTGTTTCTATATACACCATCGAACTCAATAAAAATAGTTTTATCCTTTTGCGAAGAAGGAAGGGTAAACGTTTTACGGTACCATCCAATTCCGCCAGGCAAAGCACCACCACCTACGCCAGCAGGATTGTTCTTATCAAATGCACCTTCAATACTCCAGTCATGCGGCAGGCTAATTGTGCGCCATGATTGATCATTGACATCATCGGCACTATAAGATTGAACGCTGTCCAGAAGAAATTTCCAGTTGGTGTTAAAACTAACCCTGCTTTTATGTTGGGCATATACGGTTATTGATAACCATATTAAAAGGGCAGTTACAATCGCAATTCTTCTCATACAGTTTACTGTGTGTATATTCAATCTATTTCTTTTGAATTAAGTTGAGTAGCTTTTTGTCCAGCTTATATCCATTCCAATCTTCATACGCTACATCTGCCCTGCCGGAATTTAAAATCCCGAAATCCCCAATAAACTCCCATAGAGCAAAGCCAATTTTATTTTCGCTTAATATATCCAGCACATCGCCAAACCAGGACAGGAAAACAGTATGGGGTGTTTTATTCCAGCAACCGCACTCACCACAATGCACTCCTACCCCTTTATTTTTAAGGTCAATCCAGGGCTTATAATATTTTTCAAGAAGTTCCCTGTTCAAATACTGATTACCCACCTGGCCAGGATAAACAGGTAATGGCAATGCGTCGGGATCTTTATTGGCCCATGGTGCTTTATAATGGGAGATAGCATGCGGAAAATAACCGCGGCAACTTTGAGCAATGTTTAAATCAGCCAATTCCGGAGTAGGATCATTTCCTACACTATTGCCGTCAGCAATAACAATGTGATCTTTATTTTCCTTCCGGATGGCTTCTGCAGCACTTCTTGCCACTTCACGATATAAGGGACCCGGTATAGAGGAATTTTTTGAATGCTGGTCATTCATATCTTCCCGCATGCAGGGTTCATTCAAAAGATCAAAGCTTATTTTTTTAGAAGAGACATTCTTATAGCGCTTAGCCCATAAGTTCCAGTGAAAATAAAAAGCATTTTGCGCTGCCTGGTCCTTCCATAAGTTATAAGGTTCATTAAAACCGGCATTGATGCAATAACCTGGCGCACGGTGAAGATTTAAACTTACATGCAGATTGTATTTATGCGCTAACTGAACAAGACTGTCAATCTTGTTCATGGCAGCTTCGTCAATGTTGTAAACTTCTTCAGGAGTTATTTTTTTCGTCCTGTCAATCTTTAAATAATAAGGATAAGCAATAGGTAATCGCACAAAATCAAAACCCCAGCCACTCATCCATTTTAAATGTTCCTCGGTTGTATACCGGCGTGTTGGTGCAGGATTGGGTGTGTTAAAATCAGTAAGATTAAATCCCTTCCATTGGGGCAGTTTGTTTTTTGGTTTTGTTTGTGATGCCAGCACCGATGCGCCGGTTAAACCTACACCAACAGCTAGCAAGCTTGTATTTTTTATGAATATTCTTCTGTCCATAAATTTATTTTATAGTGATTGTTTTCTCAGGCCTAATGAAATTGTTTTATTTGTTTGTCAACTACATTACTACTATGACGCTTTGCTTGCGACGCTCCTTTCCATTACAGTAATTCTTATCATCCTTTCATTCAAGCAAGGCCCAGCGGTACAAGGAAAGCCTGCTATGTTGCCCGTTTGTGCCCGCCGGGTGAAACTCTTTCAGCTCATTAGAATTATTAAACGTACAAGTGAGTGACACAACGGAAGCTTTATAGGATTGCTTCTGCTGACAGTACAATCATTTACATTATAATTAAAGAGCTATACAAGTGTGATCTATAACCAAGTTTTCTTAAGGAGGCAACTGCCTTACTTCCCCACTACAAGGTATACCACCGAACGCGCCGGCATGGCTACCTTAATTCCATTCTGTATAAGTGCTGAATAAGGTTTAATGGTTGTGTATTCAGTAGCCGGGCCTCCGGACGCTTCTGCGGGGCCAATACCATTCACAAAGACCTTCCCAGAAAACTCGCCATTATCAGTTCCTCCTGTTAATGTGTACCAGTAAAAACGATTACCTGGCGATGCATTTTTCATTGTAAGCTGCACTGTTTGCGCCGAAGTGTTTTTGTTCACCAGTATCACTCCTTTCTCTCCTGATGAAAATGAAGAACCGTACGCCAGTACATCACCCGAAACGGTTGTACTAAGTAACCTGTCACCAATCATTTTTTGGAAATAATACATGTAATAAAAAGCAGGCCGTGGATTCCATTTACTTATGCCTGGCTCATCACCTATATTGAATAAGCCATGGTCATTACCATTGTTCCATCCATTGGCCAGATCCCAACGGCTTGTTTCGCCATATTTATTTTTTAAACTTTCGCCAAGCAAAATTGCAGCATGCATACCATTGACAAAAGAAACCTGTTGCTTTGATCCCTGCGAAGTAATATTCCACTCTGTTAATGCAATCGGCTTCATAGTGGCCCCGGCGTTTGATATGGCCGTTTTTACATAATTCATCATGGCAGTCGTATTATCTGTAGCGGTCTTCAAAATAACATCGGCAGAAGAATT
>DAIQPL010000442.1:0-2673 GCA_036787395.1 Flavisolibacter sp.
TAAAATTTTCACATCATGAGCATTCGTGATTTTTAAAAGTAAAACCATGGGGATCCAAATTGCAATACATTACCGAGACGCACCAGTTACTTATAATGTAACGGTTATGGAGGATAAAATTTATCACCTGCGGTTAAATGGCACAAATCATAGCAAAAATGGAGAGTATATACCAGACAAAATTGTCATTCGTAGAAAAGGAAAAATATGGATTAGCGATATGGACAATTATGATGAGCTGATTAATTCTCTTACAAATGAGATCATTCAGTTTGATTCACAAACATCAGAACAACAGGATTGGGCAACTAATAAGAATAATCATGAGTAAAATAGCTATTGCCGTACATGGTGGTGCTGGACCAGATTCGGAATTTATCAAAAAAAATATTGACGGCTATAAAAAAGGAATAGAGGAAGCAGTCAATGCAGGCTACAGAGTATTGGAAGAAGGTGGTAGCTCTTTAGATGCTGTGGAAGAGGCGGTGAATTATCTGGAGGATAATCCCTTGTTTAACGCAGGCAGAGGATCAGCCCTCAATGAAAAAGCAGAAATCGAAATGGATGCTTCTATTATGAATGGAAAGGATTTAAGATCCGGGGCAGTGTCCATTGTAAAAAACATAAAGAACCCAGTTACACTCGCGAGGGCTATTATGGAAAAAACAAAACATATTTATATAGGCGATATGGGCGCCCTAGAGTTTGCCCAGAAGATTGGTTTAAAAGTGATGCCCGAAGCCTATTTCATTACTGATCATGCTTATGAAGAATATTTATCTGCACTAAAAGATTCTGAAAATACTATAGAAGGTGCTGGTGATTACCAGGTTAAAAGAAAGACACATGGCACAGTTGGTGCAGTAGCATTGGACAAAGAGGGCAACCTTGCGGCTGCTACTTCTACCGGTGGCACTGAAAATAAAGTACCGGGAAGAATCGGTGACAGCTCAATGATTGGGGTAGGATCCTACGCTAATAATAAAACTTGTGCAGTTTCAGGTACCGGAGACGGAGAAGTTTTAATACGAAATGTCATTGCTTTTCACCTTTCTTCTGTTATGCAATACAAAGGATTTTCACTTACCCAGGCCTGTCACTACCTTATGAACGAAGAATTAAAAGATGTGCAGGGTGAAATAGGGATCATTGCAGTCGATCCAAACGGAACTATTGCCATGGAATTTAATTCGGAACGCATGCACAGGGGATCCCGCTCAAGCGATGAACCTTTGAAAATTGCGATTTACAATGAGTAGTTTAAACGGTCGCCTTCTCCCCTTTTTCAGCGGAAATCAACTCAACATCTGGTATAGAAACGTCAACCAGCGGAACTTTGCCCCTGTTTTTCCTGACAACCCTTGACCATAAAGAAATTTCCCTATCAAACAAAAAGCGAAGCCATAATTTGGTCCACGACCGATGGGAGGCCAGCGAATCATAAAATACTGATGCTGTGTTTTTGATCTGCGGTAACTTATTCCAGGGCACTGAAGGAAAATCATGATGTTCGTTATGATATCCTACGTTAAAGGCCACAGCATTCAAAGGCCCATAGTAGCTATATGTTTCCTGTTCGCCATGGGTTAAATAATGTTCCTGTATCCACCTACCACCTAATGGATGCAAACCCACGGAAAAGAAAAAAGAAGCTGTCAAAAAAACTACTGCTTTTACACCTAAGAAGTACCAGACCGTGGCCACAAAAAGAATTTGTACGCCCCAGTTTAATGCTATCCAGCCATCGAAAGGCTTAATTTCTTTTAATCTCGCCACTCGAAAAGCCTGGAAAAAAGGATAAAAAAGAAACCAGATAGCCTTTCCAACAAAATAATTGTCAATTAAGCGGGCCTCCCAGCGGTTCGGAAGATCTGCGTCTAATTCGTGAACACCCTGGAAAGAATGGTGCTTAATATGATAACGCTCAAAAGAAACTGAGCTTGGAAACACCTGGGGCATGTTGGCAAAAATCCCAGCCAGCCGGTTAGCTGCCTGGCTTTTGAAAAGAAGACGGTGTGCACATTCATGAATCATTACAAAAAGAGCATGATCGGCAAAAGCGCCTACAAAATAGGCCACAGCAAAAATTATCCACCAGGGTTTATCAGAAAAGAACCAGGCGCCAGTCACCTGGAAGCCAACTAAAAATAAAATAAAGAAAAAAGTATTTGGATTTTTTCCGATCAGCTTACGAACATCAGGATGCTGCTTTAGAATTTGTTTTGTGCGTATGCGATGCGGCTCAGAGGTATTAGAGTAAATAAAGTCTTTTTTCTGCATGGCTTTAAATAAGTGGCCAAATATACCAAAGGTATGTCTTCTACTATAAATTAATCGGCGCACCAATATCCTAACCCGGTGAATGCCAACTTTTTCAGAAAAAATACAATGTAAGCCGGCTCATCAGCACTGGAGGGAAGTAATATCAATTTCTTCGAGGTAAGGTTCTAAAGCGTTGGTATTTTCAAAACCCCTGAAACCTTGTATGATACTGAACGTATTGTGATAATATACTTCTACGTAAAATTGATTAACCTGGTAAAGGAAGATGGTAAAATTTTTATACATTCTTTCCGCCACCAAAACGCCATAATTCAACAGCGCTTCTGCTTGCTTTATCTCGTCCAGAAGATTAAAGTCTGTAAGCTTCATCGACAGCAAGATAAAAAAGAG
>DAIQPL010000192.1:0-4485 GCA_036787395.1 Flavisolibacter sp.
CAGTGGCTGGTGCAAATTCACTTGGCTTAACAACAGCACAATTGCCTGCCGCTACTGCACCTACTAATGGCGTAAGCAACAATTGCAAGGGGTAGTTCCAGGGACCGATGATCAATACCACACCAAGAGGCTCTTTATAAACCAGGCTTTTGCTGGGAAAGTTCAAAAGATTGGTGGAAACTTTCGTAGGCTTCATCCAATCTTTCAAACGTTTAAGCACATGGTTAATCTCAGAAATCAAAAAGCCTGTTTCTGTTACCCAGCTTTCTTCCGGGCTTTTCTTAAGGTCGGTGTATAAAGCATCATGCAATTGTATTTCATATTGCAAAATGGAGGCTTTTAATTTCTGAAGTTGTTGTCTTCTGAAATCATAGCCTCTTGTAGAGCCGGTTTTAAAATAGTTGCCTGCGTTTTGAAGTTGCATCAATAACTGCCCGTTCATAAGGCAAAGAAACACATTGCCAGGAGAAACCATTTAGATGCCGGAAAATAAATAAGGCGATGTACCTAACTCAACGGAAACTTTGAGGTTCTCTGTAGGCTTCTTCCTAATTTTGCCCCATCAATTATACCAATGAAAATACACAAAGAAGGTTTTGGAACGATTGTTATCAGCACCATAGTAGTTGCTGTAATTGTGTTGCTGACAGTGCTTTTAATTATGCCGCGATATCCTGTAACAGGGTGGATTATTGCGGTAGGAATAATAGGCTTGTTAATCTTTATTCTTTCCTTTTTTAGAATTCCAAAGCGTATACATACTGAAGGCGAAGATGTGATTGTAGCTCCCTGCGATGGAACCGTTGTAGTAATTGAGGAGGTGGAGCCGGACGAATATTTCAAAGATAAGCGCCTGCAACTTTCTATTTTCATGAGTCCGCTGAATGTGCACGTAAATAGAAACCCTGTTACCGGTGAAGTTTTATATAGTCAATATCATCCCGGGAAATATTTAGTGGCATGGCATCCAAAATCATCCACTGATAATGAAAGGCACTCGGTCGTTTACAGGCAGCATGGGAAGGAGATGCTGGTAAAACAAATTGCCGGCGCCTTGGCCAAGCGAATCGTCAATTATTTAAGACCGGGCGACAAAGTATTGCAGGGTGCAGAAATGGGCTTTATTAAGTTCGGCTCAAGAGTAGACCTGTTACTGCCACTTGATACCAGGGTTGAAGTAAAGATCAACCAGAAAGTCAAGGGCGGTGTTACCGTTCTTGGAAGATGGTAAGCGGTTAAAAAAAATTATCCTAACTTAAGGGAACAATCCCTTTACATGAAAAAGAAATTACTCATTGGAGGTGTTGCGTTGTTAACCACAGCTGCTGTAACGGCAACAGTGCTAACCAGCAACCACAAAAAGACAACTAAAGACACAAGTAAAAGCGTGATGAAAAAGTCTCATTGCATGAAGGCTTCCAAATCTGCTTGCTACTAAAAAAAACCCCGCTAACCGGCGGGGCTTTTTTAATTATAACGTTATCCTTAAAATATTTCCTCTAATTCCTTTAGCGTTTTCACCGTGTAAGTAGGCTTAATATCCTGCGGCGTTTCATTATAGTTCACATGAACCTGGTCCATGCCGGCATTCATGGCACCGGCAACATCTATTTCCAGGCTATCACCTATCATAATACTTTCTGCAGCAAAGGCGCCTGTTTTAGCCATAGCAAAATCAAAAATTTCTTTTTGCGGCTTGAGGCTGTTAGAGCTTTCTGATGTAATCACTTCCTTGAAGAATTTACTCAACCCGCTATGTTTTAATTTGCTGTGTTGCGTTTTCTCAAATCCATTCGTGATGAGGTGTAGCTGATAACGTTTGTCACCCAGGTATTGCAGTACTTCTTTAGTATCTGGAAAAAGAAGGGTTCTTGCAGGGAGCAGTTGCAAAAAGAGTTCGCTTAGTTGCCGGGCTAATTCCTGGTCTGCAATTTTAAAATCTAATAAGGTAAGCCACATTCTTTTCAGCCTGAGGTCTTCTTGTTTTATATAACCATTGCGATAGCGTGCCCATAGTTTTTCATTATGCTGTAAATAATTTTTATGGAACATGTCAAAGTCATGAACGCCTTTGCTTACCAGGTCAAGGTCTATGTGCAGCTGTGCCAGCGTGGCTCGTGCATTGGCGTCAAAGTCCCATAACGTGTGATCCAGGTCGAAAAACAGGTGCTTATACTTCATGTACCGTTGTAGAAAATAGAGAACTAGATTTGTAAAACAGATCTCAAAATTAGGCAAAATGAATGCAGTCATAACCGGTGCATCGCGGGGAATAGGAAAAGCGGTAGCGCAGATCTTTGCGCTTCACGGCTATAATCTTTACTTGTGTTCAAAGAACGAAAAAAATTTATGGGAAGCTATTGAAGAGTTGCGAACAAAGTTTCCAAATGTAACCGTTGATGGGAAGACAATGGATTTAAGTAAGAAGGAACAGGCTGTGTTATTTGGCGAATGGATAGGCAGCAATACGGATACCGTAGATATACTGGTTAACAATGTAGGAACCTTTATCCAGGGTAATGTATCGGATGAACCAGAGGGTGCATTGGATCAAATGCTTGAAGTAAACTTATTTAGTGCTTATCATACTACAAGAGCATTGCTACCAAAAATGAAGACGGTTAAGGAAGGCCATATATTTACTATTTGTTCTATAGCCAGTTTAGCCGCTTATCCTGGTGGCGGTGCTTATGGAATTAGTAAATATGCCCTGTTGGGCTTTACAAAAAATCTTCGCCATGAATTAAAAGAATATGGCATAAAAGTTACGGCTGTAATACCGGGTGCAGTCTATACCGATTCCTGGAAAGGAAGTGGCGTTTCAGAACAAAGAATCATGGAAGCCGAGGATATTGCCCGGCTGATTTATTCAGCCTCACAACTTTCTCCGCAGGCAGTTGTCGAAGAAATAGTGGTACGTCCGCAATTAGGAGATCTTTAAACTAAAACGCTTTCTCTCCATTAATCAAATTGAAGAAGCCTTTAACAGATCAACTACTATTTTCGTTACTATGAAGGGTGGTGTTGTTATTTTGTTTTTATTGCTCACACACATAAGCTGGTCGCAAAAAGTGCAGGTAATTGTGCCTACACAACCTGTTGTAATTGGCACAGCCTTCCAGGTACAATACGTCATTACCAACCCTTCAGAATATACCAGTGCAACCACACCAGTGTTTGATAGCTGTCGTTTGATCAGCGGACCAAACACTTATAAGGGCAATACAGCAATAGACGGAAAGCTACAGCCAATTCAAAATATTACTTACACACTGGTTCCAACCAAAGTTGGTTTATTAAAAATCGGAGGCATAAAAGTTAGCTTTAAAAACTTGCGCGATGTACAAAGTACTGACGCCGGTATAAATGTAGTATCGCAACCAAAAGCAAGTTTCAGCGTTCGTTCCAGCTATACTGATGTCACATTGTATGCGCCTTCTTTAAAGAAAGACAGGGAAAAATTAATAAGGGAAAACCTTTTTATAAAAGCAGAAGTTGACCGTAAGGAATGTTATGTAGGCGAGCCCGTGGTTGCCACTTATAAATTGTACTCGCGCCTGCAATCTTCCTCGGAAGCAGAGAAGTCGCCAGCCTTCTATGGTTTTAGTGTAATTGATATGCTTGACATTAATGAAGCCCATACAGCAGTAGAAACTGTTGATGGCAAAATTTTCAATACATCAATACTAAGGCAGGTTCAATTATATCCGGCACAGGCCGGCCGATTGGTCATAGATGAAATGTATGTTCACAATGAAATTGAGTTTGATGATAGTATAACGCATGGTAAAACCACAGTTGAAAAAGAGATTGTGACAAAGCCTGTTATAGTTACCGTGAAATCACTTCCCGCAAATAAGCCGGAGAACTTTACAGGCGCTGTGGGAAATTTTGATATAGAAGCCCATTTAGATCAAAAAGAGGTTTTCCTAAACGGGCAGGGAAAATTAATTGTCACTATCAACGGCGACGGAAACTTTATTCAATTTGGACAGCCTGTTATAAACTGGCTCAGGGGAATAGAACCCTTCGAACCGACAGTAATTGACAAACTAAACAAAAGCACGTCTCCTATAAAAGGAAAAAGAACCTACGAGTTTGGTTTTGCCGTTGATTCTACAGGCAACTATAGCCTGGAACCGGTTTCTTTTTCTTTTTTTGATTTAAAAACTGCATCCTTCAAACAATTGACGACTGATAGTTTACAATTTACGGTAGTAAAGGCAGACAGGCGGGTAGCAATAGATGCCATTAAAGAAAGCGCCGGTAAGCCCTATGTATGGGTTATTCTTGCCCTTATTATAGTTGCTATTGTATCTATAGTAATGTATAAAAGAAAAAATAAAAGGCCTTACGCACCTCAGCTGGTTACCGTGCCTCCAAAATCAAAATACATTCAACAGGTGGCTGCGTTGGACATAAGATTTCTAACAGAAAAACAAACCTGCCTCGAAATTCAAAAACTACTCTTCTCTTTTTACCAGG
>DAIQPL010000192.1:4585-8068 GCA_036787395.1 Flavisolibacter sp.
ACAGAAAAACAAACCTGCCTCGAAATTCAAAAACTACTCTTCTCTTTTTACCAGGAAAAATCTTCCTTGCTTTCCGCTGAGCAAAAAAAAGAAATACAGGCGCTTTTGCAGGATTGTCAATTGCAGATATATTCATATGCCGATTCTGAGGGAAAAAAAGAAGAGATGAAAAAAAGAGCCCTTCGGTTTCTGAAAAGTCTGTGATTACTCCGCATATTTATACCCTACGCCCCTAACAGAATGAAAATGCTTCGGATTGCGGCTATCAGTTTCGAAATACTTGCGGAAGTTTAAAATAAAGTTATCAATAGTACGGGTAGTGGGGTACACATTGTAACCCCATACCGATTGAAGAATCTTTTCTCTCGGTACCACTTCATTTTTATTTTCGATAAGTAGTTTTAAAAGCATTGCTTCTTTTTTGCTCAACGGTAGCTTTTCACCAGCTGCCGTTGTAGCTTCCTGCGCTTTGAAGTCGATGATATGACCGCCAAAGCTGTAGGTATCACCAATAGTTGATTTGTCCTGTAATTGCTTATTCTTCCGGATAAGCTTTTGAACTCTCAATAAAAGTTCTTCTAAATTGAATGGCTTGGTCAGGTAATCATCCGCGCCTTTCCGTAAACCCGTTACACGATCTTCGCTGCTGCTCTTTGCACTTAAAATTAAGATGGGCACTTCTGTATTAGTTAAACGGATGTTTTGTGTTACATTAAAACCATCTATTTCCGGTATCATCACGTCCATAATGATCAGGTCGAAATACTCGTTTTGTACAGCCTTCATGGCATTAATACCATCATAGGCCGATGTTACCTGGTATCCTTCCAGTTCGAGGTTCATTTTCAGAGCTTCATGCAGGTTCTCTTCGTCTTCAACCAATAAAATAGACAGTTGTGGCGTAGCCATTCTAATGCATTTAAACAGGCAATTCAACTATAAATTTACTGCCTTGAGGTTGATTATCTTTCAAATGGATAGTACCGCTATGATCGGCTACAATTTTTTTGCACAAGTACAAACCTAATCCCGTTCCCTGGGTTTTACGCGTTTGTTCACTCCCTATCCGGTAAAATTTATCAAAGACCCTTTTTTTTTCTTCCTCAGGTATGCCGATTCCCTGGTCATTTATCTCGAGATTAATTTCACTATTGTGTTGCCACAACTTTAATTCGATAGGCTTTTCCCTTGGCGAATATTTGTTGGCATTTTCCAAAAGGTTGCTTATTAGTAATTTTAGGAGAAGCGGATCTCCTGCCATTTCTATTTCGTCTTTTATCTCGGTTTGCAAAACCCTGTCAGGATACCGGCTGTTAAATTGATGAACAACATCCGCCGTAAGATCAGAAAGATTGATGTCCTCTTTCGAAACCTTATAGGAATTGCCATCTAATTGTGATGCGATAAGAATATTATTGATCAGCGTATCAAGCCGCAGAGTTTCCTGGAGAGTTATTTGTAAAAGCTTATTCTTCCGCGTTTCGTCCAGTTGGTATTTGAGAAGCGTTTCTAAATTTAACCTGGAAACAGAAATAGGTGTTTTTAATTCGTGTGTTACCGCCATTACAAAGTTTTGCTGTTGCCGCTGAACTTTAAACTGCCGGCGTACGGATCGATAAATATATACGGCACCAACCAAAATTAATAGCAGGAAGATTCCACCCTCACTCACATATTTGGCGATGGCTCTTTTATGACCGTTTTCAATTTTTTGAAGTTGTTCTGCAGACGAAGAATCAGTTGAGTTCCTGGCAATGACATTAACTTTTTGAAGCTGGTAAATTTCTTCGTTTTGGTTTAATAAAGAAAGGGCCCACCACACGAGGGCTGCAATGATATACACCAGTAATACCCAGTATACAATGGTAGCCAACTGCAGTTTCCTTTTATTTTCATCAGCCATGTTAGCCTGGTTTCTTTTCCAGCCGAAGCCCAACGTCCATTATTTGTTGTAAAGGATCTTCTCTCATGATCTGCTCTATAGTAAAGACATACTCGCCTGGTTTTTTAAAATATGATTTCTGGTTTTGTGGAGTAATAGCTATACGGTGCTCATAAATATCATCCATGGCACTGCCCAGCCAGCCTTTTTCTTTAGAAGCCAAAGGCAATTCATATTGTATTTTTTGAAGACTATCTCCGGGTGCCTGCGTGTATAAGTTTAGCCATATATTATTATAGTTATAGCGATCGGTATGTCTCAGAATAATGTACACCTCGTAAGGAACTGCGGTATCTTTTATAGTGAACCTGAACTGGGGTTTAAAACTGCTGCTCCATTCATGTTTGGGAATTGGAATGGTTTTTTCATAAAGGTCTATTGTATTGCAGGAGAAAAGAAAAAAGGCACAACCTAAAAAGCACAGCACAGGCATAAACAATCTATTCTGTAATAACATGGTGCAAATCTAAAATCAGTTTTAATAGAAAAAACTTATTCCGGGTGTTTTGCCGTTTATAAAACGTTCAGTACTTGTTCCTTTGCTTTTTCCAACTCGTCCTTCATAAGTACCACGCATTTCTGAATGGTTGAATCGTATGCCTTGGCGCCGGTAGTATTAATTTCTCTCCCTATTTCCTGTAAAATAAAGGAGAGCTTTTTCCCTTTAAAATCTTCTGCTTCGTTCAATACAGCCGTAAAATAGTCGCAATGATTTCTCAGCCGCACCTGCTCTTCACTGATATCTATTTTTTCTATGTAATAAATGATCTCCTGCTCCAGGCGGTTGGTATCGTAGTTCTCCTTTCCTACATTATCTTCCAGCAGCTTTGTTATACCTTCTTTTATTTTCTGCTGGCGCAACGGCTCCAGTTTTTCTACTTCTTCCTGTTGCTTTAAAATATTAGCTATGCGCAACTGAAGGTCTTTCTGTAAGGACTTTCCTTCTTCTATGCGATGATAGTTGAGATCATCGATGGCTGCCTTGATGATGTTGCTGAATTTTTTCCATTCATCGTCCGTCAACGTTTCACTGCTGGGAGTAATTACTTCGGGCAATTTGATAAGGGTAGCAAGGATGCCTTCTGTATCCAGGCCCAATTCTTTTGACAAAGCTTTCAGTGGTTTGTAATACGCCTTTGCCAGGTCGGTGTTAATGGTAACAGGTTTTGCATTTCCTGTTTCTTTCAGGTTAATGGTACAGTCCACTGTTCCGCGGCCCAGGTTCTCCGAAAGGATTTTACGTATATCAAATTCAAAGGGTTTAAGAAAGGCCGGCATTTTTAATTGCAGGTCAAACTGTTTTCCATTGAGCGACTTAATATCCACTAAAAAAGTTTTGTCTCCCACAGCTTGTTCTGCTCTTCCAAAACCGGTCATTGATTTTAACATGGTGAATTTTTAGAGAGAAGTAAAATTATTTTAATTGAAAATACGGCATTGTAAGCACTATAAACAAAAAGCTCCGCGGTGTGCGGAGCTAATATGTAGATGGGTTAGTAAGTAAGGGAATAAAATTCCCAACACAATATTAAAAAGATTTT
>DAIQPL010000193.1:0-8055 GCA_036787395.1 Flavisolibacter sp.
AAAGCAGGATATGATATGAATGAAAAGGAGTGAGGCCGTTGGATCGACTCTTTAACTTTATAGGCTTATCTTCTTTTCTGTACATCCACCAGTTTGTCTTTTGCTCTTATCATTTCAGCGCCGGCCATTAAAAAGGCGCCTAATCCATGCGTGTCATTAGTTTCTTTGGGGCGATTAAAATAATACCGCAAATCCTCTTCTACAGAAGTGCCGATACATATATCCGGAATCTGTCCGTCGGGTGTTATTTTTTTACTTAGAGCCTCCCAGCCATTTTGTGCTATAGTAATAAAGCGTTTGTTTATCCATCCTTCATTCACTGCCTTGGCTACCGTATATACATACATTGCCGTTACAGATGATTCCAGGTAGGATTCCGGCCGGTCAAGTAGCTGGTGCCACATACCAGACGTGTCCTGGTAACGGGAAAACCCAACAACCTGGCGAAGTAAAAGTTTTGTCAGCTCTGCACGTTTTGGATGATTGGCGGGGAGGTTGTTTAAAAGTTCTACCTGTGCTAAGGCAACCCAACCGTTACAACGTCCCCAGCGGGCCACGCCGTTCATATTTTCGTCATTATAAAAACTGTGGAAATATAAACCAGTTGTTGAATCAAAAATATAACGGTTAAAACTTTCTACCTGTTTGATAGCAAAATCAAAATACCGGTTATCGCCGGTGAGCTTTCCCATTCTTGATAAATAGGGAACGCTCATATAAAGATCATCGGCCCAAAGCGTCATTTTGCGGGGACCATTTCTTGCCAGGGTTCCATCGTCAAATTTTACCTGCTTGTTAATGATATAATCGCCCACACGATTTAGGTAATCCAAAAAATCTTTTCTTTTATCAAAGGAATATACATCCAGCAAACCGGCCGACATAGAACCACAATCGTCCAGGGACCCAATACGGAATACAGGCCTGTATTCTACTGAAGTAACGCCTGCATCAAATTGCTTTTTGAAATAATCCAGGTTGTCGAAAATAAAGTTGAAGTTTTTGCGGGAGTAATCTGCGTATTTAGGATCTTTTAATACATCGCTTAGTCGAAGCATGCCTACGGTAAGTACGCCATTAACATACTGCCACCTGTTGAATTTGTTTTC
The DNA here is from genome assembly GCA_036787395.1 of Flavisolibacter sp. Taxonomy (GTDB): domain Bacteria; phylum Bacteroidota; class Bacteroidia; order Chitinophagales; family Chitinophagaceae; genus Flavisolibacter. Next base: position 1,110 of record DAIQPL010000193.1, read on the forward strand.
TGCTTTTACGTTTACAGAAGTATCTTTTCCTTTTGTACTGGCAAATTTTTCGCCTGTCTTGTTATTGACAAACTGAAACGATGTCGCTTCAATAATATGATCAGCCACGCGGCGAACGATTTCTTCTGTGTTGTTTGTTTGGGAAAGCAGTGTAGAAGACAGAAACAATAAAGGGATAAATGTTTTCTTCATGTTTTTGTTTTAAGCAGTAAACTTTTTAAGCCAGTAAATGATCCAGTTTTCGCAGCACTGTGGATTGCTTAGCTGTTAATAACCTTGAAACGTGAACCATTGATCGATTTTCATTGCCAGGCAAACGATTGCTTGCTAGTTGCCTGTACAATTCGACCCGGTAGATACCGGGGCACCTGCCGGGGCAGGTATGATTCACGTTTCAGGATTTCTTTTTTCTTGCTTTTAATTGCGCTTCATAAAGTGATTGCGGTTGCAAGCCTTCTTTGTTTTGTCCCTCCCATACACCGTCCAAGCGGTCTTTAAAAACACCCGGGCGTTTCTCTCCTTTCAGGCCAATACAGTAATTGTTTCCTGATACATAAGGATTTTGTACAGCAGCTCTTCTTACCGTGCAATTCCATACTACCTGGGTTGTGCCTACCCAACCGTGACCGCTGCCCATGTTGCCCCGGTCCTGAACGTTAATTTCTCCATCGGTTACAATGTTATCATATAACGTTCCCATAGACCAGCGGTGATGCGGGCCAATGTCGGCATGTGTTTTTTTAGCGCTGCAATTAACAAACACATTGGGGCCATGCACCCTGGCGCCCGTCACAAAATCATGACGTCCATCTGTGGCATGGCAATTCATAAACAAGTTTAACTGCCCGTTATTGTTGAATGAGTAACGTCTTCCACCCGTGATTACAGATTTGTGATCGAAACAATTGGAATTCAAAACAGAAATATTGCGGGCCCAGTTTTCAAGGCTTACACAGGAATAAGCAAAATGTTTTGCAGTTACATTGCGTATCCACCCATTTTCTATTTTATTAAATTCAATAGCCGTCCAGGAATGGTTTTCAGAAGTATCTGTTTCATATTCCGAATCAAAATATAAATTTTCTACGCCTACATCCGAGATGCGACCGTCAAAGCTGTATTTGTAAATTTCGCCACCGCCATATTTTGTCTCCATGGGCATAACAACGGGATTATCGATAAATACTTTGTTGCCTTCTATTTTCGTGATCACTCTTTCAAAAAAGAAGTTGTATTCAGCCGCCTTCCATTGTTTAGTCCCTTGTCTTTCCACTATTTGGTCCATTTTCAGGTCATGAATCCAGTTATCTGTTCCAGGGCGATAAACAATAATTTTGTCGCCCGGCTTAAAATTTTTTGTGTTAGCAACCGAAAAAGAAATGGTTCCAACAGGTACGTAGTCGTCTGTGATTTTTACCCTCGTGTTCTCAACTTCATCGATTGAGCCATTACCCGATACTATAATCAGCGGATCTTGTTTTTTAGATATAGCTACCAGCTTTGTATTATTCTCACTGTCTCCCTCGCCACGTAATACAACACCGCTTGCAGTGATATGGATAGTGCCAGGTATTTTATAAGTTCCTTTTTTTAAAAAGATTGCACCCCTGAAACCATTTTTATCCGGTGTTCTTTTAGATACTTCATCAATAGCTGCCTGTATTTGCTGTTGGGCATCTTCGGAAGGAGAAACCGTTTTCACAACAGCTACATCCGGGATGGATCGATCGCCAGCATAATACCCTACACGGCTGAAATCGGGGATGATATTCCCTTTTTCATCAGGCGTATAACTGAGGGAACCATCTTTGTTCTGGTTCACAAATTTAGATTGCCATTCCTTGATGAAGGTGAGGGAAAGAAGAGCAGTAAAACTCATCAACGCTGCTGATAAGGCAACTAATTTTTTCTTCATAGCATTACAATCATTAAAAATGCAACATAATATTCCCACAAAATTTCAGCATTACAGCACTCATGCCAGAATAGCTGAATAGTTTGCTAATGCAATGAATTCAGAGATGCGCAATAATTATTCAATTGCAATACTGCTTCTCCTGCCTATTGTTGATTGCCTAAGAACTAAAAGCTGTATGAAAAAACTATTGCTTATCTCTTTTTTCTTTACATGTGCATTTGTAAAACTTTGTGCTTCGGATATAACAACAATTAAGAGCCCGGACGGAAGGGTTGTATTTCGTCTATTTATTGAAAATAACAACCTTGCTTTTGCCATCACGTTTGATAATATACCTGTTATCAATAACTCACCTCTTGTGCTTTTGCTGGATGATGAAGCAGTAACCGAGGCAGTAAAGACAGGTCTGGTTAAAACTTATGCCATCAACGAAAGTTATCCATGGCTGGGAGTGCATTCAACAGCACGTAACCACTGCAACGGAGTGAAGCTACCGGTTACAAAAGCGCATCTTTCTTATACCATAGATATAAGGGTATACAATGATGGTGCTGCTTTTCAATTAGTTCTTCCCGGTAACGAAACTAAGGGCCATGTTCCCGATGAAGCTACTGTTTTTAATATACCCGTCAGGAGTACTCTGTGGTATCACGATATGGAAATGCATTATGAAAGTGTTCATTTAAAAAAACAAATTGAAGAGGTGAAAGAAGGAGAGTGGGCAGCGCCACCCGCTACACTTAAATTACCTCAAGGAATTTATGCCTGTATCACCGAGGCCAATGTGAAAGGTTATAGCGGCATGTCTTTACAAGCCAACGGTAAAAACGGTTTACAGGTTCGGTTAGCCAATAATCAGCCTACATCCTATCCATATAAATTACGCTACAGCGCAGAAGACACATTACGATTGTCTAAGCCTGCCAATATCACCGGCAGCATTACAACGCCATGGCGTGTAGTGATGGTTGGATCTGATTTGAATGCTATGGTTAACAGTGACCTTGTATCCAACCTCAATCCTTCACCCGATCGAAGGTTATTTCCAAAAGGAATACAAACAGAATGGATAAAACCAGGCCGTGCTGTATGGAAATATTTAAATGGCGGTGGAGAGGGCACACTGGAAGTAATGAAACACTTTACGGATGGTGCAGCAGCCTTGGGGTTTGAGCATAATATACTGGAAGGGTTCTGGTCAAGATGGAAACCAGAAGAGATCAAGGACCTGGTGAACTATTCTAAACAAAAAGGCGTTGGCATCTGGTTCTGGAAGCATTCTAAAAGTTTGAGAAATGCTGCATCGAGGGATTCTTTTTTTAAGATGTGTCATGACGCTGGAGTTACAGGTGTGAAAATCGATTTTTTTGATCACGAAGCAAAAGAAGTGATTGATCTCTATGAAACTATTCTATATGAAACAGCCAAATATAAATTGCTTGTAGATTTTCACGGGGCTAATAAGCCTAGCGGACAGGCAAGATCTTATCCCAATGAAATGGTGAGAGAAGCCGTGAAAGGAATGGAGTCGAGTAAAATCATGGATAGAGCTACTCATGAGACAACTATTCCTTTTACACGGCTGTTGGCCGGACCAGCAGAATACACGGTTGTTCATTTTGGTGAGAGAAGACGAAACACCACCTGGGCACACCAGGTTGCGAGTGCTGCTATTTTAAGTGCTCCATTATTAACCTATGCAGCTAATCCTGATACCATATTGATGAATCCTGCAGTGGAGGTAATCAAAAATATACCTGCAGTCTGGGACGAAACGATTGTGTTGCCTTCTTCTGAAATTGGAGAGCTGGCAGCGTATGCCAGGAGAAAAGGAACTACCTGGTTTGTTGCAGTAATGAATGGAACACAACCGAAGCAGCTAAAGATTCCACTGCGGTTTTTGAAAGAAGGAAAATATAAAACAAAGCTGATAAAGGACGACCCCCAAAATCCCGCTTCGTTAAAATTGGGAGAAGCATCTTACGTGTCAACTGATGTGATTGAACTGAACCTTGTTTCGGGTGGTGGGTTTGTAGCGGAGTTTGTAAAATAACAAATAGCTATTTGTACCCAATGATCTCTGCTCTATGGCTTTTATCAAAGCATATTGTTCCGTCTTTTCGAAATTTAATTCCGTCCCTATTTAACATCACAGTAATATCCAATGTTTTTATTGGATCATTCTTATATAATCTGTTTTTCAAAACTAAAACCTCGATTATGAAACAGTTGATTGCTGCTGCCATTCAAACAGAATTGGACATGAGCTTTATTTTTAAAAAGAGGCTTCATACCAAGTTGCTGTTTTTTTTACTTACTGTATTCTGTGGTTTTGTACAGGCTCAGACCAGCAATGAAAAAAATATCAAAGGGTTCATCAGCAGTCAAAGTGGTGAACCACTTGCCGGCGTATCAGTAGTAGTGAAGGGTACTAATCAGGGAACTACAACAAGTTCGGACGGAGCTTTCCAGATACAAGCGGCACAGAATAGCACCCTCGTTTTTTCTTATATAGGTTACATTGGTAAGGAGATTAAGGTCACTTCAGATCAACCCAATCTTTCTCTGCAACTCTTAACTGATAAGAATGAATTAAGCCAGGTGGTAGTGGTAGGATATGGAACAAGAAGAAAATCGGATGTGACTGGCGCTATTACTTCCATCAGTGAACAATCAATTAAAGATGTTCCGGCGTCCAACCTTGCTTCAGCTATACAAGGCCAGGGAGCAGGAATTGATATTCAAAGGAGCGGTGCTAACAGCAAGCCCGGTGCTACTCCTAATATTTTAATAAGAGGTACAAGATCATTAACAGCTTCAAGCTCTCCCCTGATTGTAGTGGATGGCATTCCCTTCAATGGGAATATCAATGACCTTAACCAGGATGACGTGTCTTCAGTAGAAATTTTAAAAGACGCCTCTTCTACTGCTATTTATGGTTCAAGAGGCGCTAATGGCGTCATATTGATTACGACAAAAAGAGGAAGGTCTGGCAAACCCATATTTACATACAATGGCTATGTTGGCCAAACCCGCCTTATACGGGAGTTCCCTGTTATGAATGCAGAAGAATTTACCCTGCTGAAGAAATGGGCGAACATCAATGGAAATCCCGGCAAATATACAGGCCTCGACGATCCCCAGTTTCTCACCAACGGCGTTTTTGATCCTGCAGAAGTGGAAGGACTTCAAACAGGTCGTAATACAGACTGGCAAAGCTATATCTATAAAACAGGTATCATGACTGATCACCAATTGGGTATTAGCGGGGGTACCGACATAACTCAGTATGCTGTGTCAGGAGGCTATTTTAATCAAACAGGAATTTACCAGGGACAAGGTTTTGAAAGATATACCGTCAAAGCCAGTGTTGATCAGCAATTTGGAAAAAGATTTAAGATCGGTTTAAATACTTTGAACACATATAGTAACCGTACAGGAGAAAGCGCTAATCCCATGGCGCAAGCATTAAGAGCCAGCCCGTTGGTTTCTCCCTTTGACAAAGACGGCAATGTATTGAATGATTTTGTTCCGGGAAGTGCGAGCCAGGTTTGGAATCCTCTTGCTGATCTTTTACCCGGAGCTGTAGCAGAAGAGCGTAAGAGATTTGGAACCTTCACTACCTTATATGTTGATGTAAACTTGTTCAAAGGATTGAAATACCGTTTCAACTCAGGTGTAGAAATCAGGAACGATGCCTACAATAATTATTACTCAGGCAAAACATCTTTCAGGGTAAACCAGGGTGGTGCAGCAGCTTCCAACCGCAGCAGCAATAACACAAATTATACACTTGAAAACCTGCTTACTTATGATAAAACTTTTGCTGAAAGACATAAACTGAATGTAACCGGCTTGTATAGCATACAGGAATCAAAAACAACAGGAAACCAGTTTGATTATAATATCAATTCCGACTACCTGGCTTTTTATAATCCTGTTTACGGTTCCAACCTCAAGCCCCAGGGATCTTATTCCAAATGGGATATTCTTTCCTATATGGGCCGCATTAACTATAGTTTTGATGATCGGTACCTCGTAACGCTTACCATGCGTTCAGATGGCTCTTCACGTTTAGCGCCGGGTAATAAATGGCACACCTTCCCATCGGCTGCAGTAGCGTGGAACATTTCCAAAGAATCTTTTTTCAGTGGCGTTCATACCATCAACAATTTAAAATTCAGAGCTAGCTACGGAACAGTTGGTAATACCGCTATAAGTCCTTATCAGACTTTAGGAGCGTTATCTCCCTTGGTTTACAATTTCGGTTCCAGCACTACAACCGGGGCTTACTTCTCCAATGCTGCGAATGATTCTTTAACCTGGGAAAATACGTCTACTGCAAATATTGGTTTAGACTTCGGATTATTTAACAATCGTATTTCCGGCTCTATCGAAGTATATAAACAGTTTACCAGCTCTTTATTATTAGGACAAACTCTCCCGAGTTCATCTGGTATTCCAAATCCCATTGTAAAAAATGTTGGTAAAACTGAAAATAAAGGTCTTGAAATTCATGTCAGTACAGTCAACATTCAGGGAAGAACAAAAAATGATTTTACATGGACAAGCGATCTGAATTTCTTCATTAACCGTGGAAAGATCACGCAACTGGCAAACGGTGTTATAAGGGATGCGGCAAATGGATGGTTTGTTGGACAGCCTATTGATGTTTATTATGATTTTCGAAGAGCGGGCATCTGGCAGAACACGTCAGCAGATTCTGCAGAAGCAAAACGCTTGGGATTAACAGTAACTGGCAGTGGCTCTGTAATTGGAACGATAAGAGTTGCAGATATAAGTGGCCCTGATGGTAAGCCCGATGGTAAGATTGATCAAACCTATGACAGGATCATCGTCGGTACTCCTCAACCCGAATGGGAGGGAGGAACTACGCAAAGATTTGGATTCAAAGGTTTTGATTTTACTGTGGTGGCTTTTGCAAGATGGGGGTATACATTGAACAGTAGCTTGTATGGTGGTAATTTTGTAAATACCTACCAGGGAATTTATAATAATTTAAAAACT
>DAIQPL010000194.1:0-8017 GCA_036787395.1 Flavisolibacter sp.
CCGAAGCTGTTCAGTACTTCAGTGAAAGAGGAGATGAGTATAAACTGGACCTGTTACAAGGATTGGTGGACGGAGAAATAACTTTTTATACGCAGGGTGGTTTTACAGACCTGTGTCGTGGTCCACACATACCCAATACCGGATTTATAAAAGCCATCAAGCTTACAAACATTGCCGGCGCATATTGGAAGGGAGATGAAAGAAATAAACAACTAACCCGCATTTATGGAGTCAGTTTTCCTACGCAAAAGCAGTTGGATGAATACCTGCAAATGCTGGAAGAAGCGAAGAAGAGAGACCATAGGAAATTAGGTAAGGAGCTTGGCATATATACAATGGACGACGATGTAGGCCAGGGATTAATTATGTGGATGCCTAATGGAACGGTGATCATTGAAGAACTGGAAAAGTTGGCTAAAGAAACAGAGTCAGACGCGGGGTATAAAAGAGTGGTAACTCCTCATATAGCTAAGGAAAGCATGTACCTTACCAGCGGACACTTACCGTATTATGCAGACAGTATGTATCCCCCAATGGAGCTGGAAGGTGAGAAGTACTATCTCAAATCCATGAACTGTCCCCATCATCATAAAATTTATGCGGCGGAGCCAAAAAGCTACCGTGACCTACCTTATCGAATAGCTGAATACGGTACCGTATACCGCTATGAGCAGAGTGGTGAATTATTTGGATTGATGCGGGTACGTTGCCTTCACATGAACGATGCCCATATTTATTGTACGAAGGATCAATTTAACGACGAGTTCCGGGCTGTAAATGAGATGTACCTGAAGTATTTTAAAATCTTTGGTATTGACAAATATGTAATGCGTCTTTCTCTTCATTCTCCGGATAAGTTAGGAATCAAATATGTGAATGAGCCGGAATTGTGGAAGGAAACAGAAACAATGGTGCGGAATGTTTTACAGGAATCCAACATTCCATACGTAGAAGTTCAGGACGAAGCAGCTTTTTACGGGCCAAAGATTGATGTCCAGATATATAGTGTTATAGGCAGGGAATTTACCCTGGCAACTAACCAGGTTGACTTCTCGCAAGGCCGTAGCTTTAAATTGGAGTACATAACCCAGGATAACAATACAGACACCCCATTAATTATTCACCGGGCGCCTCTTGGCACACATGAACGGTTTATTGGATTTTTGCTGGAACATTACGCGGGTAAACTTCCTACCTGGCTAGCGCCCCTCCAGGTAAAGATTCTCCCTATCAGTGACAAGTTTATGGACTACGCGAAATCTGTTTTGGGTAAATTAAAAAAAGCGGATATTCGTGCCGAGATTGATGACAGGAACGAAAAGATTGGCAAAAAAATCCGTGATACAGAACTCATGAAAGTGCCCTACATGCTGGTAGTTGGTGAGAAAGAAGTGAGTGAAAATAAGGTAGCTATCAGGAGACAGGGCAAGGGTGATCTGGGAACTAAAAATGTGGATGAATTTTTGATTGATGTGGTGGGCGAAGTAAGAGAACGAAAAGCACACTAGTTATCAGCATTCAGCTATCAGCCGTTACAAAGAGCTGAAAGCTGATTACCGATAGCTGAATACAGATATAGCAGTATAAGAGTGCGACGCAACAAGGCTAAATAGAACTTTGGTTGTTTAGTACATAAGAATTCGGCAGAAATAATTAAATAAAAAAGCACAGCACCACAAAGTTTACCGGCTGTCGACTGTAAACTGTGGACAACAAATTATGGCATTACCAAACAGAGGAGGATTCAGACCTGGCGGTGGCGGATTCAACCGAGGACGTTTCGCCCCACGCAAAGAAGCAGAACACCGCATCAATCATCATATCAGGGTTCCGCAGGTTCGTTTAGTTGGAGATAATGTTACTATTGGCGTTTACCCAACGCAGGAAGCTATGAAAATAGCACAGCAACAGGAATTGGACCTGGTTGAAATTTCTCCGCAAGCTGACCCACCGGTTTGTAAAATCATTGATTATAACAAATTCCTTTACGATAAGAAGAAGAAAGAAAAGGAAATGAAGGCTAAGGCGAAGACCACAGAGATGAAGGAAATTCGCTTTACGCCCAATACGGACGATCATGATTTTGATTTTAAATCAAAACATGCTGAAAACTTTTTGAAGGATGGCAATAAAGTAAAAGCGTATGTGCAGTTTAAGGGCCGTGCTATTCAATTTAAAGACAGGGGTGAACTATTGCTTTTGAAATTTGCCGACCGTTTAAAAGATTTTGGACAATTGGAAAGTATGCCGAAACTGGAAGGAAAAAGAATGCTCGCCATTTTTACTCCTAAAACCAGTAAAAAGCCAAAAGCAGATCCACGACCACAGAATTAAAATTTAATAATTGTTGTTCCGTCCTTGTATACCAGGGACGGAATTTTTATTTTTAGTCATGGATGTTGAAGTTCTTCGAAAATTTTGCTTGTCACTGCCTGCCGCAACAGAGGACATCAAATGGGGTGCAGACCTGGTTTTTTCTGTTGGAGCCAAGATGTTTTGTGTTTGTTCCCTGGATGCGCCTTTTAAATTTTCTTTCAAGGTAAAGGATGAGGAGTATGAAGAACTAAGCGCCACGGAAGGGTTTATGCCAGCGCCTTATATGGCTCGGGCAAAGTGGGTGTTGGTAACCGATCCATCGAAATTAAATAAAAAAGACAGGGAGAATTATATTAAGGAGAGCTACGAAATGGTAAAAGCTAAACTTACAAAAAAAGATCGCACAGCTTTAGGTATATGATATGAGAGTTACTATGTTAATTAAATTTTTATACATTTTTGCCGGTCTTGTTATTATTGTAGGTATCATAATGCTGCTTAGCAATCAAACAGCCAGTCCTCGTTTCAACAATGGACGCTCCGAACTTACCTGGAATGGAAGCCAGGTCATTTTTTTGGGAGTATGTATGTCTATAATAGGCCTCTATATTCAAAGAAAGGATGCGCAAAAATAAGTGATTGCTTCTCTTACGTGTCAGCATCAGCACATTGTTAAAGAGCTTTATAGGGAACCTTTTATCCCATCCAAATCTGTTACCTTTGCCCACTTCTAAAAACTAATAAAAAGCAGTCCCCTGTAGGAACATGTACATGAAGAACATCCGGAATTTTTGCATCATTGCACATATTGACCACGGTAAAAGCACACTGGCCGACAGGCTGCTGCAGGCAACCAACACTATCAGTGAAAGAGAAATGATGGACCAGGTGCTGGACGATATGGACCTCGAAAGGGAAAAAGGCATCACTATCAAGAGCCACGCGATACAGATCAACTACAAACAAAATGGTGAAGAATATATTCTCAACCTGATTGATACACCGGGTCACGTAGACTTTAGTTATGAAGTGAGCCGTGCATTAGCTGCCTGTGAAGGTGCTTTATTACTGGTTGATGCTACACAGGGGATACAAGCCCAAACTATTTCTAATTTATACCTGGCTATTGATAATGACCTGGAGATTATTCCTGTCATTAACAAGATTGACATGGATGGTGCCATGATAGAGGAAGTAAGAGACCAAATCATTGACCTGATAGGATGTAAACCAGAAGACATCTTACTAGCCAGTGGCAGAACGGGAGTAGGTGTCGACGCCATTTTAGAAGCTATTGTAGAACGTATTCCTGCGCCAAACGGTAAAGAAGACGCGCCATTACAGGCCCTCATCTTTGATAGTGTTTTCAACAGTTTCAGGGGTATTATTGTTTACTATCGTATAGTAAATGGCGTTCTGAAAAAAGGGGATAAGGTAAAGTTTGTTTCTACCAACCAGGAGTATGAAGCAGATGAAGTAGGGATTTTGAAATTGGGATTAGAAGCAAAAAAGGAAGTGAGAACGGGGGACGTAGGTTATATTATTACTGGTATAAAGAATGCAAAAGAAGTAAAGGTGGGTGACACCATTACAAATGCATTGCATCCAACCCAGGAAATTATTAAAGGTTTCCAGGAAGTAAAACCCATGGTTTTTGCCGGTATATTTCCTGTAAATACAGATGAATTTGAAGAGCTGCGTGATTGTATGGATAAACTACAGTTGAATGATGCATCTCTTACATTTGAATTAGAAACATCTCAGGCATTAGGTTTTGGTTTTCGGTGTGGTTTTCTTGGTTTGTTGCACATGGAGATTATCCAGGAGCGGCTGGAAAGGGAATTCAACCAAACGGTAATTACTACTGTACCTAACGTAAGTTTCATTGCTTACACCACAAAGGGAGAAAAGATCATTGTCAATAACCCGACAGAGATGCCCGATGCAGTAAAAACAGACCGGATTGAAGAACCTTTCATTAAAGCCCAGATCATTAGCAAGCCCGAATATATTGGAAACATCATGACTTTGTGTTTGGGCAAAAGGGGTATTCTTATTAATCAAAGCTACCTCACCCAAACCCGCGTGGAGTTGGTTTTTGAAATGCCATTAACCGAGATTGTATTTGATTTTTACGATAAATTAAAAAGCCAAACACGTGGCTATGCTTCTTTTGATTACAATCCAATTGGCTACCGTGAAGCAGATATAGTGAAAATGGATATAGTATTGAATGCAGAAAAAGTAGATGCCTTAAGCGCCCTGATCCACCGCGGCCGGGCACAGGATTTTGGACGGAGACTTTGTGAGAAACTGAAAGAACTTTTACCCCGCCAGCAATTCCAGATTGCTATACAAGCTGCAGTTGGTGCCAAGGTTATTGCCAGGGAAAACATTTCTGCTATGCGTAAAGACGTTACTGCAAAATGTTATGGTGGTGACATTAGCCGTAAGCGAAAATTGTTAGAGAAGCAGAAGGAAGGTAAGAAACGGATGCGACAGATTGGTAATGTGGAAGTTCCACAGGAGGCTTTTTTAGCGGTATTGAAGCTGGATGATTAGTCGCCTTAGGAAGAGAATTTAGAGATTGCCACTTTTCTATCTCGATTATTTCTCTTCGGATGCAGCATCGGCAGAAGTTTGATATAAACATTTATATCCTCATTCGCCTTTTCCCTTTTTATCTTTTGATTTGTTTTTGTCCGAACGCTCCTTCAGCTTTTTTTCATCATTAGTTCCATTGTCATCTCGTAAGGGGTCGGGCATAGGAAACTCACCATCTTTTAATTTTTGATCGAACACTTTGTTCACGTGCTGCCATTTGCCGGCAACCCATTTAAACCCTTCATAATCGCCATCAGGTATCAATGTCCATGGATTATCGGGTTCCTCAGATTCGGAAACCAGGTGGTCTACCAATATCATTTGTAATTCCGGGTCATAGTTCATAGTAGTGGAAGCATCTTTTTTATATTCAATGCTAAACCGGTACTGGGTGGATCTTTTAGAGCTATCTTTTTCAAAACTAAAAAGCGGCCCGCCAAATACAGGAAGGTTGCGGTTGTCGAAAGTCATTACCTCCACCCATTTTTTATTGCTGCGGATACTGTTTTCATCATAACCAAAAAGAGTATAGAAGTTTTTGCCATTGTGTTTAGTCTGGATGATGTTGTAATACACAGCACCAATCCAGGTATCCTTGGTGCGAACAGAATCGATAGCATTGTCGGCAAACTCAGAATAATCCCTTAAGGGAACCAACTTTAAAGATCCATCGGCAGTATGATACTGAATAGCACCTCTTTGCCTGACATACATTCCATCGAAGTCTAATTGCCAGGTAAAAATTTTAAAACTGCTGTCAGGAGCATATAATTTTGACACACCTTGCAAAGAGTCAAAGGGATAATAAAATGAATTTTTTACCTGGAGGCTGCGTACCAAAGTGCGAATAAATAAGCTGTCACTTCGCATTCTTCCTGCCGTAAGGCTGTCAAGGAAAAGATTCTTCATTAAAAGCTTTAAAGAGTCTTCCTTTTTCCGGAGAACCTTCAGGTCAGGTGTTGTTATTTTCTGAACCTGCGAAAAGGAAGTCGCCGCTGTAATAAGGAGTACAAGTAAAAAAAGTGGTTTTTTCACAATGAATGGATGCTTTGTTCTTAGCTAAGAACGACAAAAAAAGTCAAAAATTATCCTAAGATTATAAGGCCTCGGTAAAAGATGAAAGAGAGGGGAACAAAAGGTCAATGTCAGTATGTGGAAAGGATTGGCCCGGATTTGTAGTTGTTACAAAAATGGTAAACATTCCTGCTGACCTGCCAAAACGCATATCGCTGGGCTTATTTCCAACCATAATACTTTTGTTCAGGTCTATTTCAGGAAAATCATTTACAGCCTGCAATGCCATGCCTGGATTAGGCTTACGATAAAAACATTTGTCGTCTTTCTCAGTGCAATAATAAATATTATCAATTTTTCCGCCTACGATTTCTACTTCCCGCTGCATTTCCAAATGAATGGTTTGCAGATCAGTTTCGGTCATTAATTGTTTACCTACACCGCGTTGGTTGCTCACTACAATCACCCTTCCAAACGTGTCACTTAGTTTTTTAAATGTATGCAGCACGCCTTTGCCAAAAATAAATTCTCCCCAGTGAAGCACATATTCACCCAATCTTTCTTCGTTAATAACACCGTCGCGATCTAAAAAAAGCGTCCAGCTTTTGTCGATCAGTGAAAGGTCCAATTGAGGTGGCAAAAGATCGGTTTGTGCTTTATTGTAATCATCCGGAATTCCAATATCAAGGAAATAACCATCTTGCACACTCCCACAAAACGTTCCCTCTTTATAATATTTCTCCAAATAATCTTTTTCAATTGAAAACTTTTGTTCAAAACTGCGCAGAAGAAATTTTTCTTTATTCATTATATAAAAACCTCCGCTGATCAACCCTGATTTATAAAACTGCTTTTCTTTGAAAGAAATAATACGTCCCTTTTCATCTGTTTCAACTACACCATACCGGTCAAAATTCTGCATAGGCTTTAAAGCCAATGTACATTCTGCGTACGCGGTTTGATGACAAGAGACAAGCGAATCCAGCTTCACTTTGAATAACGTATCCCCATTGGCAACTGCTACGTTTTTTCCTTTCGCTTTTTGGATAGCTAAATATATGGCACCACCAGTGCCCAATGGTTCTTTTTCAAGAACAATACTGTAATCCAATGTAGGGTAGTGCCCTGATAAATAATTTTCAATGACCTCCCACTTATAACCTAACGAAAAAATGAAGCGCTGAATTCCCTGCATGCGCAGGTAATCTATTGCATAAGAAATAAATGGACGGCCATTGACCGGGGCCATACTTTTAGGAAGATCCGCAACAACATCACGCAGTCTTGTTCCCATTCCGCCGGCGAGGATAATAGCTTCATATACGCTGCTCCTCAAAGTCAACCCCAAACCGGATATATTCTTGTTGATTTCAGAATGCATGTTAGACTATGGAGTAATGTGTGTTGAATATTTGTTGGCCGCTTAGCGTTTGACGGCAAAAAATTTCTCTTCCACTAATTGGCAAATAATATGACCGATCATAATATGGCTTTCCTGGATGCGCGGCGTATCGGCAGAAGGAACGTTAATTAAATAATCTGATATAGCTTTCATCACGCCGCCCGTTATACCCGTAAATCCAACGGTAAGAATTCCTTTATTTTTGGCTACTTCAAAAGCCCTGACGATGTTGGCAGAGTTTCCAGAAGTGGATAATCCAATTAACACATCGCCTGCATTTGCAATCCCTTCGATAAGTCTTGCATACACTACTTCATAACTGTAATCATTTGCCACTGCCGTTAAATAAGAGGTATTGCAGTGCAAAGCTTCAGCAGGCAGTGCTTTCCTGTCTGTATAAAAGCGTCCGGAAAATTCTGCTGCAAGGTGTTGTGCATCAGCAGCGCTTCCGCCATTGCCACAGAAATAAATACGGTTACCTCTTTCTAAGGCCTCTACAATTTTATTGGCTATATCTATTGTGGCGGCCAATAATTCTTCGTTCTGAAGTATTTGTTGCTTCACATCAATGGAAGACTGAATGATATTCTTAACCTGTTCCATATTAGACATTTTAATTTCCTCGTCTACTTATATCGTCCATGTTTTTAGGCCATGCTCTGTAAAAGCATAACTTTTGTG
>DAIQPL010000443.1:0-2637 GCA_036787395.1 Flavisolibacter sp.
CTTTTGTCCCTGCTGCCGGAAAAATCAATGGCCCCACCTGTGTTCCAAAAATTTCTCCAACTGTCTTCGCTATTCCTTTTCGCACGTTCATAATTGGTCCAGGTTTCGTTTTTATTTACAGCGGGAGTAAATGTTGCAGATAATTGAAAGCTATCAAGAGTGTTTTCTGGTACAATTAAAAAATAATGTTGCTTTTTTTCCTGAATTTTTGCCTTGCCCTTCCACCACAAGCCCACGTAGTAAGTTGTAGTATCAAGTTTGTGTTGAATAAGGGCGCCATGTTCTGCACCTGTGATGTTAGTGGACTTATGCTTTTCTGAATTGCCCCAATTGGTTCCTTCATCTGTCCACGCACCCGTGGGATAGGGAAAATGCAATTTTATTTTTAACCGCCCCTCTCTTATCATAGGAGACCAAACTTTTACAGCAATTGCATCTGTGTTTGCTGCACAAACAGTAGATACATCAACCGGTATATTTTCAACAGAGAAGTGCGATTTGATTTCTCCTGTCCAGGGGTTTAATTCCTGGTGGATATCCTTAACATCATCCAGATCTGCAACGTTTCCGTCTTTTTTTGTGATCTCAAAACCAAGATTACCTAATTGCAGGCGGTGTGGATTCTGGCGAAACCAATTAGAAGCTGATTTATTTCGCTCG
Source organism: Flavisolibacter sp. (assembly GCA_036787395.1). GTDB lineage: Bacteria > Bacteroidota > Bacteroidia > Chitinophagales > Chitinophagaceae > Flavisolibacter. Next base: position 661 of record DAIQPL010000443.1, read on the forward strand.
GGTGAATTAAATTGAACAGAATAACTAATCTCACGGTTATTCAAATGATAGGTTCTTAAGGCTTCTTCTCTTTTATATCCTGCGGTATCAATAAAGCTATGCCAGCCCCATTCGCTTTGTGTTCCAAGCGGAACTCCTTTTTCATATGCTTTGGAAAAAGTTTGCAATCCTGTTATATCTACAGTAAAAGCAAAATTGCCATTGCCAACCGTAAGAGAAGACAAGGAATCGGCTTTTGTATTAATAACTGAATGACGTTCTACAACTGCTTTCCGGTTTATAGGCTGTGCAATTATTACAGAAGCGATGCTATGTATAAAAACAAGAAAAAAGAGACGCATTGAAGCTGTCTTCTTATTTGGATTTATCATATACAAGCTTCATGGTGCTGGTACCAAAGCTGGAGTTAGACGTTGATTCCAAAGAAAGCGCCTGCCCGTTATCAATAAGCTTCCATAACTCGGTTACTTTAATTTCTGTCGTCTCTCCATTTCTATCAAGGAAAATAGTTGAGTTTACATTTAGTGTTTGCCCGTCTTCTGACCATTTGGCAACAGATTTCTTTTTTGAATTTCCGAAAATAGTGTTTTCAGATTCTTTGCCGTCGAAGGTGAGCTTTTCATTTGTAATTACTTCCGCTCCCGACTGGTTAACAGAGAAACGGTCAATGGCAACAGCATGTGTTTTTCCGTCGATCTTCAATTTTTTGGGTGCAATACGTTCGCCCCATTGTCCTAATTCGCTTTTGCTTTTATTCAAGGTCCATTCACCTGAGAAATCTGCGTTTGGGTAAACAAAGGCTGCTGCACTTACAAGACAGGTTATTGCTGCGAGAACCAAAAAACTGAATTTTTTTTTCATATAGCTGTTTGAGGTTTAATTTATCTGATTATTTATTAAGGCTCAGCTTTTTTTCAAAAGATATTTATGCAGCTTCCCCGCCTTTATTCTTTTGATCTCATCTATGATTATGGCCACATTCATTTTAGCACCGGCTTCACTGGTATGCGTATGATCGCCATGAAAAAGCGGCGCTACCTGCTGCTCGCCCATTGCATCATATTTATTGGCAATGATGTTATTGAGGTCAATAAAATAGGCCCCTTCGGCTTCTGCTATTTCTCTTGCCCATTTGCCATAGCTGTCATTGCTCCGTTTTACTTTGCCATTGTCCCAGTCTGTTCTTGGAATTAAGGAACACACAATAGCTACTGCACCTTTTGCTTTTACATCCCTTACATATTTACGCATGTACCATCCATAGCTATACACCACTTCCTGCTTTTTCATAATGGGGTTATACACTTCTTTTGATTCTTCACCAATGCCTTTGATAGTGCCGCGGGCCCGGGCAGTGTCATCTAACGGCCCTGCATCATTATGTCCAAACTGCATGATCACATAATCACCTTTTTTTAAAGTAGCCAGTATTTTATCCCAATGTCCTTCCGTGATATAGGTGCGACTGCTTCTACCTCCCAGCGCGACATTTCGTACACTTATTTTCGTGGTATCAAAATAATCAGCCATAAAACTTCCCCAGCCCCATTGGCCATTTCTTCCACTGCCATCACCATTACGTACTGTAGAATCGCCAATGATATAAAAAACAGGTTTTTCTTTTTTAAAAAGAACAAAAGATGTTAAGCCAACAAAAAGTAGCAATAAAATTGCTAAGCCTTTTTTGCTTTTTAAGTGAGTAGCCGGTTTATAATTCAGCATATACGATGTTTGCAAATAGCATTTAAGGGTTGATCCAAAATTTATTTAGAGGCAATTTTTTATTTAGCCCCATTCCTTCTACCACGGAAGCAGCATTTACAGCAGCGCCTTCTTTATTGGTATGTGTCATGATCACCGGGAAAAAACTTTTTTACTTCATCCGGCCCTGGCTTATCATATTCTCCATCACCATCAAGATGACCTACTGACGCATCATTGGCAGCATAACCGATAGGCGTTTGAAGGGGAATAGAT
>DAIQPL010000195.1:0-7940 GCA_036787395.1 Flavisolibacter sp.
AGTGTGTTCAATGCAGATGCCCTGCATAGTGTTGAATTAATGAAGGGTGGCTTCCCGGCCCGTTATGGCGGAAGGCTTTCTTCTGTTATCGATATCCGCATGAAAGAAGGCAACAAGAATGATTTTCATGGCGAAGGGGGAATTGGCGTTATTGCTTCCCGTCTTACTCTCGAAGGGCCAATCGGCAAAAAGAAAAATATTTCTTACATGATCAGCGGCAGAAGAACTTATATGGACATTTTTATGCGACCCATTATTAAAGCACAGTCAGACGGGGAAGTTGATGCCGGCTATTTTTTTTATGATCTCAATGGAAAAATAAATTTCACACTTGGTACTAAAGACCATCTTTATCTCAGTGGTTATTTTGGGAACGATAAATTTTTTGCCAATGAAAAGTCTAGTATTGAAGGACAAGGAGGCGTAGAAAAAAGTTCCTTTGGTTCGGACCTGAAATGGGGTAATGCCACAGCCGTTGGACGTTGGAACCATGAATTCAACCGTAAATTATTTGGCAACCTTACTTTTTATTATGGCCGATACAACTTTGACGTTTCTGCTGACGACAAGTCGGAAAGTCCCGGAAATAATGAGCGGTATTTTCTCAAATATTTTAGTGGCATCAGGGATTGGAGTGCCCGTTATGATTTTGATTTCATACCGGCTCCCAATCATTTCATTAAAGCAGGAATAAGTGGTGTAACACATAGTTATAAACCAGGCGCGGTTCAAAGTAAAATTGAATCAAGGGATTTTAATGAAGATACCCTCATCAAATACAGGTTCATTACGGCCAATGAATTTGATGCTTATGTAGAAGACGATATACGCTTGTCACCAAAATTAAAAGCCAACCTGGGCATTCATGCAACCGGCTTTTCAGTAAATAAGGAATTCTATACTTCCATACAGCCAAGGGCCTCCCTTCGTTACCTGTTTAATGCAGACCTCAGCCTGAAAGCTTCTTATGTAAAAATGAACCAGTACATTCATTTACTTACCAATAGTGGTATTGGTTTACCTACCGATCTGTGGGTGCCGGTAACCAAAAGAGTACCACCACAGGTAGCACACCAGTTTGCAATGGGTTTGGCTTACACACATAAAAATAAGTACGAAGTAAGCCTTGAGGGATACTACAAAAAAATGCAGAATGTGATTGAATACGCTGAGGGTGCTTCTTACATGAATGCAACGAGCAACTGGGAAGATAAAATCGAAATAGGGAAGGGGTGGAGCTACGGAACGGAGTTCTTTGTCCAAAAGAAAAAAGGCAATACAACTGGTATGCTTGGCTATACCCTGAGCTGGACAAACAGGCAATTTGATAACCTGAATTATGGAAAAACATTCCCTTACAAATATGACAGGCGCCACGATCTTAAAGCGGCTATTGTTCATAAACCCAGTGATAAAATTGAAATGAGTGCAACCTGGGTATTTGGAACAGGGCAGGCCATCACACTTCCTTCTGAAGTTTACGTAGATGCTAATGACAATGAGATAGAAGTATATGATGGAAGGAATAGTTTTCGCATGCGCAACTTTCATCACCTCGATTTAAGCATAAAGTTTATGAAGAAGAAGCGTTGGGGAGAGAGAGCCTGGGTAATTAGCACTTACAATGTTTACAACCGGCAAAATCCTTTCTTCATTTTCAGGGATTATGACTACATCAATAATCAGCCGGTATTCAAACAAGTTTCTCTTTTTCCGTTTATTCCATCAGTTAGTTACCAGTTCAAATTCTGATCAAACCATTATCAAAATAAATGGCCATGAAAAATTTTATTCTCTTCACTATAATTGCCTCCATCTTCTTTTGGAGTTGTGAAAAACAAGTAAGGGTGGACATACCACAGAAAACACCAAAACTGGTTGTCAATGCCTGGCTAAATCAGGACCAGGATGTCACTGTTAAAGTTGGAAAAAGCAGGCACGTTCTGGACCCTGTTAATATGCAAAGTTCCAACCGTGAAATTTATACGGTTAAGAATGCCGTTCCCGTCCTTTATGAAAACAATGTTGCTTTCGATACACTTGTTTTCAATAGCACGGATTATCTCTATAAAAGTCGTTACAATAAAAAAATAAGACCTGGTTATACCTATACCATCAGGGTAAATGCTTCGGGCTTTACAGAAGCAGAAGCCGTGACCCTGGTACCTTCATCAAGTGAGATTGCTGAAGTCAAATGGGTGCAGCATGTAAGAACTAATTCAGACGGTTTTTCCATGGACGACGTCACTATTAAATTAAACGACCCTGCAGAACCGAACGTTTATCTCATCCAGTTTTTTTCTTCTTATGTCTATACAACAGGCGATGCTAATCCCATCTACTGCGTCAGCACAAATGACAAGGATATTGAATTGTTAGGCAACGAGACTGATCCACTGAATCCTGACAATTGTTTTGACGGTGGCAAATTGCTTATGAAAGACACACATTTTAACGGGACACAAAAACAGGTAAAATTTTCTATTGAGTCTGATGTTTTGAAAACTTATAGTGATCCAAACACTAACCGTATCCGCAGGCCCTACATTAAGGTTTATCGGATCACCGAAGATTATTTTAAGTTTTTGAAATCTTATTCGATTTACAATAGTTCTGATGAAAATCCATTTGCAGAACCGGTCAATGTATTCAGCAATGTAAAAAACGGGTATGGCATTTTCTCTGCTTATACAGTAGCAGTGGATAGTTTAAGATAAGCAGGGCAATTTAAATTATAATCCAAAGTTTGGCAACGGCAACGTATTTTATACTCCGGAATGATTGTAAGTGAATTGTAATTTCACTGCAATCTCTTTCGCCGGAATAGAAATCGAACAATTGTGCTAAACAGGAATGTATTCATTCAAAGATTAAACGAAGTTGCTGTCTGGGATATCATTGTTATCGGTGGCGGCGCAACAGGCCTTGGTATTGCTTTAGATGCAGCGAGTCGTGGGTTCTCTACCTTATTACTGGAGCAGTCTGACTTTGCGAAGGGCACTTCCAGCCGTAGCACTAAACTGGTGCACGGTGGTGTAAGGTACCTTGCACAGGGAAATTTTCGACTTGTTTACCAGGCGCTCCATGAACGCGGACTGCTGATGAAAAATGCTCCCCACCTGGTAAAGCCACAATCTTTTATTATTCCTTGTTATAATTGGGCAGATAAAGTAACATACCTACTTGGACTGAAACTATATGATTCGTTATCTGGCAGGCTTAGCCTTGGAAGCTCTCGATTTTTAGATCGTCAAACCGTGATGAGTCGTTTGCCATCGATAAATGAAAAGAGCCTTATTGGAGGAGTTGAATATTATGATGCACAGTTTGACGATGCAAGGCTGGCAATTAACCTGGCCCAAACGTCCTGCGAAAAAGGCGCTATACTTTTAAACTATTTTAAGGTGACGGGCCTGATCAAAAAAAATGATAAGCTAAGCGGAATACTGGCTACAGATCTTGAAACAAACAAGGAATATCAATTGCACGCAAAAGTAATCATCAACGCAACTGGCGTGTTCGTTGATGCTATTCGCGGCATGGATTCGCCCTTGGCAAAGCCATTAGTAAGACCCAGCCAGGGCGTTCATCTTGTATTTGATAGTTCTTTTTTAGGAAGCCGCAATGGTGTAATGATTCCCAAAACGGCAGATGGCAGGGTGTTGTTTGCCATTCCCTGGCATGGACATGTTTTGGTTGGTACAACCGATACTCCGCTTAATCAGACAGATCTCGAACCCCTCCCACTGGAAAAGGAAATTGATTTCATTCTGCAAACAGTAAGAAAATGTTTTTCAACTGCGCCAAACGAAAAGGATATACTCAGTGTGTTTGCAGGACTTCGGCCACTTGCCGCAACTGTAACAGACCGCGGGCATACAAAAGAAATTTCAAGGGACCACAAACTGCTTGTGAGTGAATCAGGGCTTATTACTATCACCGGTGGTAAATGGACGACTTACAGAAGAATGGCAGAACACGCAGTCAATACAGCAATAACAATAACCAATCTTCCCCATGCACCCTGTGACACAAAAAAATTAAAGATTCATGGATGTCGTGATTCTCCCTTCAAAGATCATCTTTCTATTTATGGTACTGATGCCGACGGCATTAGACAACTTATAAAAGACAATCCCTCTATTGGAAAAAAGTTGATAGAAAGATTTCCAAATACAGAGGCAGAGGTAGTATGGAGCATTCGCCATGAAATGGCCAGGACTGTTGAAGACGTATTGGCACGGCGACTTCGCATTTTATTTCTTGATGCCCGTGCTGCTATAGAAGTTGCGCCAATAGTAGCGGGCATCCTGCAACGAGAATTGGACCGTGATGAAAAATGGGCCAAAGAACAAGTTGAGGAATTCAGGTCTTTGGCGCACTATTATACCATAATGGCTTATAACCTGCAGCCAGCCATAGCCAATAACTGAATTCATGTGACTTCTTGTTCAACTATATTATTTAGAATATCTTTTGTGCCAAATAAGCTTGCTAATGGATATTACCCAATACATCCTTGCGCTTGACCAGGGCACCACCAGTTCGCGTGCAATATTGTTCGACAAAAGCGGAATGATCATATCTGTTGCACAAAAAGAATTCACTCAAATTTACCCGCAGCCTGGCTGGGTTGAGCATGATGCAACGGAGATCTGGTCTTCACAAATAACGGTAGCCACTGAGGCAATTTTGAAAGCCCGTATAACACCAGCTGATATAGCAGCTATTGGAATCACCAACCAAAGAGAAACAACGATTGTTTGGGATAAAGAAACCGGGGAGCCTATCTATAACGCCATTGTATGGCAGGACAGGCGAACAGCTTCGTTTTGTGACGAACTGCGTTTTCAAGGCTATGATGAATTGATACAAGAAAAAACGGGGCTAATTCTCGATGCTTATTTTTCGGCAACGAAAGTCAGGTGGATCCTGGATAATGTTCCACAGGCCAGGCAAAAAGCCGTAGAAGGCAAGTTGTTATTTGGTACTGTTGATTCATGGTTGCTTTGGAATTTAACGGGAGGAAAAGTGCACGCAACGGATGTTAGCAATGCCTCCCGCACTATGTTGTTTAACATTCACACCATGGAATGGGATCACGAACTGGTGGAGTTATTCAATATTCCCAAATGCATGCTTCCACAGGTTCGCTCGTGCAGTGAAGTATATGGAGAAACCGCAGGTAAAATATTAGCCGCAAAAATTCCAATTGCAGGCATGGCAGGCGATCAACAATCAGCCTTGTTCGGACAAATGTGCACGATCAGAGGCATGGTTAAAAACACGTATGGCACCGGTTGTTTTATGCTTATGAATATTGGTGACCATCCCATTCAGTCAAAAAACAACCTGATAACAACGGTTGCCTGGAAGGTCAACAACAAGGTAGTGTATGCTCTTGAAGGAAGTATATTCATTGGAGGAGCTGTAGTGCAATGGCTCAGAGACGGCCTCGGTCTTATTTCTTCTTCTGCGGAAGTGGAATCATTAGCAAAAACGGTTGATGATAATGGTGGGGTTTATTTAGTACCAGCTTTTGCTGGATTAGGGGCACCTCATTGGAACCAATATGCAAGGGGCACTGTTGTTGGAATAACAAGAGGAACGACAGCAGCTCACATAGCCCGCGCTGCGCTGGAAAGCATTGCTTTTCAAACCATGGATGTTCTTAAAGCAATGGAAGCAGATGCCGGAATCCCTATACAAGAATTAAGGGTAGATGGCGGTGCTACGGCAGATGACTTACTAATGCAAATACAATCAACTATTTTACAAACAAAAGTTATAAGACCACAGGTTACAGAAACAACGGCAATGGGAGCTGCTTATCTTGCCGGCCTTGCTGTGGGTTATTGGAATAGCATTGAAGAAATAAAGGAACAATGGAAGGTCGATAATGTATTTGAACCAGAAAAAAACATAGATACAAGCACAATGATAGCTGAATGGCAAAGAGCTGTAAGGGCAGCCAAGGCCTGGACGGAAATATCCGGTAACTAAAAGAAATCATATGAATCAATTTACTGCTGAATTAATTGGTACTATGTTCCTGATCCTATTGGGTAATGGTGTTGTGGCAAATGTGGTGTTGAAAGGAACAAAAGGAAATAATGGCGGCTGGATGGTGATTACTACCGGTTGGGCGTTGGCTGTTTTCGTTGGAGTTGTAATTGCAGGTCCTTATAGCGGTGCACATTTAAATCCAGCTGTAACCCTGGCGCTGGCTATCGCGGGCAAGTTTGCGTGGACTAAAGTTATATGGTTTATTGTGGCGCAAATAATCGGTTCTATTATTGGCTCTGCTATAGTATGGCTGGTGTACAGGGACCACTTTAATAGCACCGCAGACCCCGATACACAACTTGCTGTTTTCAGTACATCGCCTGCCATAAAGAATACTACGTTCAACCTCTTAAGTGAAATAGTAGGAACCTTTGTTTTGATATTCGTCATCTTTTATTTCAGCGATGCGGTGATGGATGATGCAAGGACACATATAGGCCTTGGGTCATTAGGTGCTCTCCCGGTTGCGTTCCTCGTGTGGTCAATCGGGCTTTCTTTAGGAGGCACTACGGGCTATGCTATTAATCCGGCGAGGGATTTTGGACCAAGAATAGCACATGCTCTACTGCCTTTGAAAGAAAAGGGGTCTAGTAATTGGAAGTATGCCTGGATTCCTATTATAGGGCCTTTTATTGGTGCAACAATAGCGGCTGTACTTTATTTAATTCTTAAAGTTTAACTGCATACATCTTTTCTTCAATTCGAAGTAATGCATTTATAACTCATCGGCTGCGCTACAGATTTTTTTGTTGCATCCCTGAAATATTCCTACTTTGACTTTGCTATCAGAATACTTGAAAAGATTGCCTGCTTATGAGTTCCTTCTATGCCACTTTTGATGAAAAAGAGCTCCTGCACCGTTTATACACAGGTGATGAGAAAGCCTTCACAGAAATTTATAATCAGTATTGGAAAAAATTATTTTTTGTCGCTGCCCACAAACTGCAAAACCTGTCAGAAGCAGAAGAGATAGTACAGGAAATATTTCTTCAACTGTGGAAGCGCCGCACGGTGATCAACGTTGAGCATTTGTCTTCCTATCTTTCTGTTTCTTTAAAATACTGCATCATTAATGTGCTTGCAAAAAGGGCCCATCAATACAGGTACCCTCAATTCAAGGCATACCTTACAGGTCTTCCTGACTGCTCTACCGAACAGACCCTTCAGTTTGAAGAACTCAAAGACCAATTAGCAAAAGAAACAGCTAAGCTTCCGGAGAAATGCCGCCTGGTTTTCCAGTTAAGCAGGGAGAAAGGCTATTCTCATAAACGCATTGCAGTAACACTTGGCATTTCAGAAAAGACGGTGGAATCACATCTCTCCAAAGCCATACGTTCGTTGAGGGCCGGGTTAAGTCACGTACTATCTATTTTAATCTTCTGGTTTCTCTTGCAGATGATTTTTTTTATTTAGGTCATATTTTTTTTAATGAACTAGGGGATAGGCGTCTCCCGATTGACATATATATACAAGCCTCACTTTAATATGAATCATAAGGAAAAAAGATGCAATGACCTGGCGGAAAAATGGTTGCATGGAACTATAACAGACGATGAAAAAAAAGAGTTCAACGAATGGTATAGCGACGAGGAGATGACGCTGAATATCCCTGCAAAATTTGCACAATCAGAAAAGGAATTACATAAAAGGATGTTAACGGCTATAACGCAACAAAAAAATGAAAGTGCTAAAATAGTTTCCTTTCAAAAATCGCTGCTTTTAAAATTAGCGGCAGCTTCTATTGTTATCCTTCTCTGCAGTATCTCATTATACTCGTACTTCCATCAAAAAAAGCAAACTGATACTATAGTTAAAACAGAAATAAGAAACCTGAAACAAGATATTTCACCCGGCGGTAATAAAGCCATTCTTGT
>DAIQPL010000001.1:0-4109 GCA_036787395.1 Flavisolibacter sp.
TAGTTGATAGTGCACAACAAAAAAGAAAGAAAAAAGGAGTAAGCGGAATTACAGATAACGATTACCGTATTGTTCCTGTAACAAAAGATAGTATAGAATGATCGACAAATTGAGAGGTTTTATTGCAATGTCCAGACCTTTGTGATAATATAAGTTTGTCCGTTTGACTGCGTGCTTTGTGTTTCGGTTTTCATGGTATCCGATGTCATGGAGATGATCTTTTCATATACTTCCGCCGATCCCCCAGCTTTCCAGGCCAGGGTTACGGTGCCATCCAACCGCCAGGAGCCGGTTTTGCTGTCGGTACACGTCAATTTATAAGTGCCGGAATAGTTGCTGTTGAACTGGTATAAATTATCCTTCAGGCAATCCGACCAGGTGCCGTAAATGTCTTTTTCAGTTGTGCCATTGCCATCCCAATCATATAGTTTGTCAGAAGAAACGCCCGTTACCTTCCACGCTCCAATGATTTGCGCCACCGAATAACCCTGTGGAAGCGTATTTGCCTCAACTTCTACTTTGTAACAAGATTGTAAAAAAAGAATACAAAACAAGAGCATGAATAAATAAGGAGATACGGGTTTCATATTAACAGAAAAATAAAAAGAAAATCTTATAAAATAAAACAATCCTGCTTTCGTGGCGAAATCACCTTCGTATTCTTTTCCTGATATCTTCTGTGCAATGGTCTATGAACAGATCGGTAATGGTTTCCATTTGTTGCATAGCAAGAGGCTTGGCAACCACCCCGGCGTTGTATTGCCCCGCAAAGATCTTGTCAGTAGGTAAGCATGACGTAGAAAATAGCACTACTGGCGTTGATTCATATTGGTCTATTTTCCTTAAGCGTACCAGCACTTCTTTCCCATCCAGTATGGGCATATTAATATCCAGGATAATTAAACAGGGAGTATTTTCAAACGACGATAAATAGGATAAAATACTACCACCATCATCGAAGGTAACAAGTTCCACATTCTGGGAATACTTACTGAATGCTTCCTTCACAAGGTCAAGGTCATCGGGGTCATCATCAGCATAAACAATAATATTCTTCGGCAGGGAGTTCATTATGGTGGATTTACCCTGCAAATTTATTGCAAAGCCTGTTTATGAAACTAAAAGTTCTATTTCAATCCCTTCAAGGTAAGGATCTAGTAAAGAAGTGCTCGTAAAGCAATAAATACGTTTAATATACCTACGGTACTGTCTGTAGATGACTTCAATATAAAAATAATCTAACTGGTATAAAATAGTCCAAAGCCCCTCCTCTTTATACTTTCCAACATAGACGCCTTCACGGTATAATATATCAAGTTTTTCATCCAAAGACAGCAGTTGAAATTCGAACAACATCATAACCACGTTCCCCCTGCATTTTCTCTACAAACTTCGTGCAGCAGATGGCAATTCATAACAAATAACCTGCTATGTATATAAATCCTTTATTCGGATATCTGGTTATAAAGAGAAAGCCGTTAAAGTGGGAACGAATATGGGCGGATTTGAGTGTGTTAATCTTAGGTTGACAAACATCTTTCACATCAGAAGGTTGCAAAACAAAGTATGTCGAATTATCTTGGTACACATGTGGAGAGTCCTGTCTATACTATATATTATACTTTCATTATTATGGCATTTTATGGAGGGAAGTTACAGGAGCTTATTGATGGCTATGCCTTCATTTTTTATATTGATACTATTATTGGGAAAAGCTTCATTCGCCTCTAAGCCGACCCTTAAAAAAGACTAGGGCTTCAAAATACAGCCAGCTCAGAGATATCAATTTGTTGCAGGTAAGGCTCAAGGCTTTCAATGTCATCAAACGCGTTGATCATGATGATCCTTTCGTTTTCCAGCTCAGAAAAAACTTCTACATAAAAGTTTCCAAAAGAGAATAATGTCATACCTACTCTTAAACCCTTGCACTCCATCAGTAATATGCCACATACATCTAATAAATCTAGTTGTACATCCAGGCTTAACTTTCTAAAGTTTTTCATCATCATATACTCAAATTGCCTCAAAATGTATTCTCAAAGCTTATACCCATTCTTGACAAAGTTCATTTTACCTAGAATAATTCTGTAGCGTTTGGTATAACTGCTTGCTTTTTAAAGCAGTGGAAGTTTTTCATTGCGTGATTCTATTTCCGGGCTGGCTGGCATCCCTGTTGCATTAGTAGATGAGTTGGATTCTAAACTTAAATTTGCTACACATGAAAAAATACATTTTAATCAGTTGTTTGTCTGCTACCGCGATATTTTTTACTAATTGCGCAAAAAATCCGGTTTCGGGCAAAAGCCAGATCGTCTTAATGTCAGAATCGCAGGAGCTGGCTATGGGTAAAGAAGCCGATCCCCAGGTTATTGCGGAGTTTGGCTTATATGAAGATTCTTCCCTTCAACAATTCATTAGAGAAAAAGGGAAACAAATGGCAGCAATTTCGCATCGTCCAAACCTTGATTACCAATTTAGAATTGTTAACTCCGATGTAGTAAATGCTTTTGCCATACCCGGTTATGTTTATTTCACCAGGGGTATTATGGCCCATTTTAATAATGAAGCAGAATTTGCGGGTGTCTTAGGTCACGAAATCGGCCATATAACAGCACGCCATTCGGTAACACAGCAGCGAAATGCAATGCTTGGACAATTAGGAATTATTGCAGGTATTGTGGTTAACCCCAACCTGGCGCAATTTGCTGAAACGGCGTCACAGGGCCTGGGACTTTTGCTATTGAAAAACAGTCGTGATGCAGAAAGGCAGGCTGATGAATTAGGTGTGGAGTACTCCTCTAAAATAGGATACGATGCTCGCCAAATGGCTCATTTTTTTAATACCCTGGAAAGGCAGGGACAACAAAGCGGCGCTGCTGAGTTACCTCCGTTCTTGTCAACACACCCCAACCCGGGAGAAAGAAACGTGACTGTCGAAAAACTGGCAACGGAATGGCAGCAGAAGCAAAACATGACGAACGCACAGGTAAACCGCGACAACTATCTCAAACGCATTGAAGGCCTGGTTTATGGGGAAGACCCGAGAGAAGGATACCTTGAAAACAGTATTTTTTATCACCCCGGTTTGCGGTTCCAGTTTCCTGTACCAGCTGGCTGGAATTATCAAAACACACCGCAAAGAGTGCAAATGGCTCCTAAAGATGGTAAGGCATTACTCATGCTAATGCTGGCTCAGGGCAGTAATTTACAGGAGGCGGCTAATACTATGTTGCAGCAATACAAACTACAGACGGTGGAATCGAGAGAAGTTACAGTGAATGGTTTAAGAGCCATAGCAATAGTAGCCGATCAGCAACAGCAACAGGGCGGAGCTATCAGAACGTTATCTTACATGGTGCAACACGGTGGAGGTATTTACCATCTCATTGGTGTTTCTGCAATCAATGATTTTAACACATATTCACCCTACTTTTCAAGCACCATGGAAAATTTCAGGGAGCTTACTGATGCCTCCAAACTTAACAAAAAGCCGGAACGTGTACATGTAAGAACCGTCAATCAAAGTACAACGCTTCAACAAGCTTTAAGACAGTATAACGTGCCGGATAAAAGAATGGAAGAACTTGCTATTTTGAATGGCATGAAGCTCACAGATAATTTAACGCCAGGAACTTTGATTAAAGTGATAGCAGAATAGCTTTGCTATATAATTTTAGTGAATAACTTTCAACGGGTCTTTTAACAGGCCCGTTCTTTTTTATGCTAAGTTGATGTGAGCTTGCATGACGCGGGGAGGAAAATAATTTATATTTGAAAGTGTATTAATGAAGAATAATCCCATGCAGGTTCGGAAAGATTCAGCCATTCAAACGATAAAAGAAACGTTCCCTTTTTTTATAAAAGACCTGCGTTTTCATTATGGCGGTGTAAGCTTCAGGCATTACATGCCGGCACTTCAAAAGCGATTGGAATTCACTATTATCAATTACAACTTACGGGAAGAATTCGATGCAATAAAAAATTACTTTATCAATGTATTTAACTCAAAAAAAATTGAGATACATGCTACTGTTCAAGCGGTAGATGGAGAGCCCAAACTTATTGAAGCGCATTCGCCGCAGATAGCCAGTATCAATGAAAATTTATTG
>DAIQPL010000001.1:4209-30175 GCA_036787395.1 Flavisolibacter sp.
TTTATATTAAAACCTTTTTCTTTCCTTTTTCTAATTGAAGGCGAAAAGCATTATCATTTGGTTTGGGAGACCCTGGATACAGAAGAAGCAACCTACATGTGGTTGGTTGATAAGGACCGGAGTAGATTAAAAGCCGCATTAGAAAAAACGGGAGAAATTATAAGCAACATCAAGGCCCAGGGTAAAAAGGCCTATGTCAATTCTTCTGAAGACAGGTATAACAGGCTGTTACATAATTACGAACGAGGCATTGAGGGTTTTATAAAATGGAGGGATGAACTGGAAAGCTACCTCACCTGACCCGTCGCTTATAAGACTTTATTAAAGAAACAAAAAAGGTAAGCAATCTCTTATCCTAACTCACTATCCAAACAGATTGCTTACCCGATATATATTGAGGTTGTCGATAGAATTATCCCCACAAACTTTCCAACATCACATAAAAGCTGGCTCCAAAGAAAGAAATAAATATGAGAATCATCAGGATGGTGTTTCTTGTATAAGAAGCTTCTCCGCCGTCATTAGCTGTTACAAATATTTTTTGCCAAACATCTTTCATAACGTTCATTTGGTATACTATAACGGAATAGTATGCCAATGTTTGACTGAAGCACTTATCCGAAGTATTTGTCAAAAGGTGAGATTTGTGTAGACAAACTTGTTCAACAAGTTTATAATGTAGAGCACTAACACCAAATGATGAGTTGTATAAATTATTCTGGAGATAAGATGGAGCCATGTTTATTTGGCTACTTCCTTGCTGGTAGTTAGAATTAAAAGTGCTTGATGAAAAAGTATAAAATTGATTGTGTACAATCTTTAGAAGGTTTTCTAAAAGAGATGAATGGCACCTGCGACGGGTTTTCCCCGGACAGCGATTTCCGGGACTTTGCTGATAAAGAAGGCAAGCCCTTGTTCACCGACAAAGATGCTGCCTACCTGAACAAAGTATTATTGGAATGCTACCGGCTCTGCGCCCAGAAGTAATAGACATACATATATTTCATTCCGGCTTGCATGTTAATCCTGGGAAATAAAGTGTTCTAATATGACTGTTTTTCTTATGCCTGGTAGTGACTGACCTAACAGATAGTATTACCGTCCTAATATGATCTTAAACCGGGAAACAAATTTCCTTATATAAGTTTCTCTCTGACTGCTTTTGCGAAACTTTTCATTTGTCTTTTGATATTGATCGCTTTCGAGTTTTTTCAAGGCAGCTAAAAGTGGGTTTTGTTCAGGATCATTCCCATACACTCTTGAAATGTCAATGGCTTCATAAAACAGCAGCTCAACTTTCAGGAAGGAACTTTCTTTGCATCCGATAACCGTTAGCGACTTTCGTATATCATTCAACCTTTGTTTGTCTGAGCTGGTAATTGCCGGTGTCATATAACTATCGTTTAATTCTTTAGTGCCAACTTATTTTCCCAGGGAAGTACTACCATCATTAGATTGTGACAGTAATTCCCAAAAAGCGTTGTTGATTTTGTCTCGCAGCAGTTGTAAGATCGTATTCCGTTGTAGGTAAATTAAAGGTACAATTTTCGGATAAGATACAATTATCAGTTTTCGTTTATCAAGTATACGACAGGTCATGCCACTAAATCACAGTAAATCGTTTTCCATTTACCTGAAATGATGCTTAAGGTAGTAGTGCGGTATGACTAGGGGGTCAGGCCACAGAAAGTATACTCCCTTTGGTTTTTTTATGCAAATAAGCGTAGGCATCATGTTCCATAGCTTCTTTAGGAAACCATGTCCACCAAACACCCAGATCTTTTTTAATAATGTCAGTATAAAAAGAGGGAAGTATCGTGGCCTCTCCTTCAAAATAATCACGGAACGCTTTATCTTTTAAAAGATTATTGCGTACCTGCCGGTAAAAGCGGATTCGTCCATGTCCTTCCTGGGAGATGGCTCTCATGAGGTTCATCCATTTTGCAGGATAGCCAGGATTATCTACAAACCGTCGCCAGATGGCTTTTTTGGAAAATGTATATTCGGTCAGGTCGATTACCTTATCATAAAAATCAACCCACTCATAGTTCTTTGGTTTCAGGTTCATGGCGAGGTGATTATTCAGAAAATGAAAAGGAAAAGGTAATACGCGGCCTTCACGTTGGTATTCGAGGTTAAGCGGAGCCGCTTCACCAAAGGCAGTTAATAAAGAATACCCCGGAAAAGCCCCGGGTGTTTTATCAACAAATCGTTTGGTCAGCTCAAAAGGCTCTGCCCCGGAATCGCTATCAAGACCTAGAACAAAATTGGTTTGTACATAAGATACATAGCGAAACATCATATTGACGTGCTCAGCTATCTGCTCTACTTTTTGTTCAGCGCCTATTCTTGATGTTCTTGATTTATTACCCAGGTCATACCACGATTCAACACCTGGAAGCAGGGCAGTAAAACCATTTTGCTGCAATACTTTCAAGTGCTTTTCAGTAAGAATAGACAAACTGCTTTCAGCAAAGAACCGGAAACTTTTTGGCGGCGCTGCTGAAATGATGGCGTCCATATTTTCTTCAAAACGAACACCAAAGTTGGGGTCGTGCCACCCTATTGTCGGCTTTTTAAATTTTGTAAGTAGAAAGCGCAGGTCTTCTTTGATGGTTTCAAAATCAAGCGACTGGTAGGGTACGGTAGAATCAATACAAAAAGGACAGGTATAAGGACAACCCATGCTACCAATCATGGGGACCATTTTAAGAAAAGGTGCTTTTTTTAATGTTGGTTCAATAAACTTCCAGCGTTCTCTGATGCCGGGTAGCCCGGCTGGCTGCTTTAGAGCCGAAAGTTGTTTACCTACTGGTTTTTGGGGAGTACAATTATCCAGTATCTCTGCAATGGTTGATTGGTTGGTAAAGCCAAGTACATAATCAAAATATTTGACTGAATCGTCGGGATAACAACGGGCATGCGGACCGCCTAATACGGTTACTACACCTTTGCTGCGAAAATAATTACTAAGGGCATAAGCCAAAAAAGCAGCCTGCGTAAACGAACTAATAAACACCAGATCAATATTTACGGGCAGCTCTTTTGAAAGGTCTTCCTTTCCTGTATAACAAATCATAGACACTTCGTGCCCTTGTTGTTCACACCAGGTGGCTACCACCTGTGGCATGATGCTGGCAAGATTGGCATGCATAGTTGTCGCCCATAACGTATTGTTGGGGCCTTTGCTTACAAGGTCAATAACGCCGATTCGTAGTTTCGCCATAATGGGATTTTAAATAAGTTCCAGTATAAAAACTTATGTTTTATTTAAGTTAGTAAAGAAGTTCTATGTAAAGGTTATTGTTGAAGATATTCGTTTTTTATTGACGATGCAAAAGAATTGTGCCAACATTAAAGCTAATCAACACCTTATTCTTATATGTAACAAAAAACCCCGGCTTACCGGGGTTTTTCAAAAGATGGTTTTACCACCTGTTGTTTTTTTTATAACCACCTCCGCTATTATCGCGGAAAGGACTACTGTTATTGCTGCGGGCAGGTCGGTCTTCTTTTGGTTTCGCCTCCATCACTTTAATAGGCCTGCCTTCTACCGTAGCCTGGTCCAGTTCTGCAATTGCTTTTTGAGCAGCTTCTGTATCAGACATTTCAACAAATCCGAATCCGCGTGATTTGCCTGAAAATTTGTCGTTGATAATTTTCGCAGATGTTACTTCACCATAAGGAGTAAAAAATGCTTTTAAGTCTTCATCCTGAACGTTGAAGCTTAAATTAGAAACATAGATGTTCATACTGTTAATTAAAAAATTAAAAATGATCTGAGAAGGCAAGTAGTAAGGGACTAACTAAGATGCAGATTGCTAAGCAGGATAATTAACGATTACTGATGCAAGGCTCAAATTAACA
Organism: Flavisolibacter sp.; assembly: GCA_036787395.1. Lineage (GTDB taxonomy): Bacteria > Bacteroidota > Bacteroidia > Chitinophagales > Chitinophagaceae > Flavisolibacter. The sequence goes on from DAIQPL010000001.1 coordinate 8,077, forward strand.
AAGTGAAGATAAACTATTCCGTCAATAGCCTACTTCCAATTATTTTATGTTATAACAAATCATTAATAGGTATGCTTTCAAGGTAAGGGGTTAGTGGAGCAGTACCATCAAATACTCTAAATTCCAGGATTGCTTTAGTTTCTAAACTACAATACATTTCTGTATAAAACGTCTCTAGCTGGAAAAGGAAAATGATGTATTCCTGGTTTTTTCTTTTGGCAATGAGCACGCCTTCATGCAAAGTCACTAGTTTTTTTTCTTCAATATCCAGCACTATAAAATCTGAAAGTTTAATCTTGTTCATTTAAACGAATTTTTAAGTAATGATTCATTGCTCGTTCAAACGGTATGAACCATTGTCTTGCTAACAAATGAGAGGCTGCTAACGTACTTAAAACATCTACTTCTCCACAATGGAAGTACTAACTGAAAGCGGTTCCCGGTTTATAGAAATAAGCTCAGACGTGATGAATAGAGCTGCTGATGATTTTACCCGGAAGCTTTTAAAGATAGTTCTTATAAATGACTACCGTTGACGACTTAAACTGTTTACTTTCATTATGTAAGATAAGATTAGCTTTTAAAATAATTAGTCCTGACGCTCATTTATGAACTACCTTTAATCGTAATCATTTGAGCTTTTAGCACCAGTATCGGAACAAAATAATTGACCTCTTCCTTTTCTCTTACTCTTTGCTTCCATCTCAAATTCCCTTTTGTCAAAAAACAAATTATTATGAATATTTACGTTTCTAACCTTGATGTGAATTTAAAAGACGATGACCTCCGCCAACTATTTTCTGAATATGGTGAAGTCAGTTCTGCACAAGTTGTTATGGATGCTTTTACAGGAAGCTCCAGGGGGTTTGGTTTTGTAGAGATGCCTTATGAGGCAGAAGCTCAAAAAGCTATTAGTGGTTTGCACCAATCTTCACAAAATAACCGCACTTTATCAGTAAAGGAAGCTCAACCCAAAGAAGTGCATAGAGGCTCTTATCCTGTTGGTAACGGAGTGGTAAACGTGTACCGGTTTAGAAAAAATTAGTTACACTTCGATGAATTCCTACATTATAAAATGACTACGTACCTCACCACCTATGCAAAATAGTTCAGCGCATATTTATAATGAATTTCATGACAGGGCCAGGGAAGTTTTTTTCGCTTTTTGCAACGATCTAAAACACTCTACATCGATGTTAGACCGGAGAAGGGATGAAAATGTCTTTCAGCAGGTGCAGAATAAATATACTGCAAGACTAAAGCATCAGCTGGAAAGCATAGCCATGGAAATACTCAACAGAAATGAAAACCAGAATAATAAAAGCGGGTCCAATCATCAAATAAGTCAATTTATCATAGACTATATAAATGAGTTTAAGCAAAGAACAAAATCTTTGTAAGCCACAAGGCACAAACCATTTACTAAAACAATTTATATAAAAGCTACAACGTCTCGGTTATCCTGAACATCAACAATATCAGTTATGGGAATGCGTCAGCTGAAGATTGTACCAACAATCACCAATCGTGAATCACAAAGCCTGGAAAAATATTTCAGTGAAATAAGTAAGGTCGATATGATAACTACTGATGAAGAAGTAGTTCTCGCCCGTCGCATTAAAGCCGGGGACCAGGAAGCATTAAATAGCCTCACAAAAGCCAACCTTCGATTTGTGGTTTCTGTAGCCAAACAATACCAGTTCCAGGGACTCTCTCTTTCTGATCTTATTAATGAAGGCAATATTGGTTTGATTAAGGCTGCCCAACGCTTCGACGAAACCAAAGGCTTTAAATTTATTTCTTATGCTGTGTGGTGGATACGTCAAACTATTATACAGGCAATAGCAGAACAGGGAAATCTTGTTCATCTTCCGGCAAATAAAACATCCCTGTCTGTGCGTATTCATAAAACAATATCAGTGCTTGAGCAGGAACTCGAACGTTCGCCAACAACGGAAGAATTAGCAGACCGCCTTGATGTAAATGTGAATGAAGTCAGGATCACCAGGAGTTTACATCTTAATCATACCAGCCTGGATACACCACTTGGACAGGACGGCGACGGCACTTTACTTGATACAATAGTAAACACAAGCGCCTCCACTGATGCAGGCATGGTGCACCATTACTCCTTATCTATAGAGATTAAACGTTCCTTGGAAGTGCTCACCAAAATGGAGAAGGAAGTAATCCTTTTTTTCTTTGGTATTGGAATTCCGCAATCTTTTAGTTTGCAGGAGATTGGCGATAAATACGACCTTACTAAAGAAAGAGTGCGTCAAATAAAAGACAAAGCGCTTACTAAACTGAGGGCTCCAAAAAAATCTGACTTACTGCGGACCTACCTCGGAGCTTAATTATAAATGCCGGGGTTCAGACTGCTTGCCCCATTTCCTGTGCCCCGAAACCTGTTATAGCTATTTTAATATCTTCTTCTTTCCATTCCGCAATTAGCGACAGATGTACCGAATGTATTTTGAAATTCCGCGTGTCTGTCAGTTGCTTAAATTCCCATAATTTATCAAACGAAGGAAAGAACAAAGTAGTTGTTTTCATACAAAGAAGTTCAGTTGTATTAATGGAGGTATTGTTGTCTTATCAGTGCGGATCATTTCAGAGTTTGGTTTCTTTTTCTCTAACTTTTTAATCGATTATTATCCTCTGCATCTTCTTTAATTCAGTTCCGGCTTCGTTCTCTTATTCATGGCTGTTAAATTTTATAGAAGGGTCATACAGGTCCGAAATATCTATCCTTTCCAGGTAAGGCTGTAAGCTTTCCATATCTTCAAATGCATAAATGCTTACCAGTTCACCATTGGTTTCAAGTGTAAACATTTCTGCATAATAATTTTCCAGTTGAAATAAGCGAAGTTCGAGGTTGTATTTAATGCAATCTGTAAGTAAAACGCCCTTGCACATTACCAGGTTCAGTTGTTTCTCTATATCAAGTTTATTGAAGGCGGAAGAAGTCATATTGTTCGTTTAGTTATTGAATAATTCTTATTTTTTAGACAGTTTTTAAAGAAGGCAAACAATCTGCATAGGTCGTTAATCACATCGTCAAACCTTTTAAAACTAATCCGATCATATATTCCGAATAGTGTGCCATGTAATCAAGGCCTGATTGTGCTGCATTTAATAATAATTGTGTAGCAGGCTGTACTAAACCACCGCATAGAGGAAAGCTTTACTCAATCAGTCGACAAGTTTGAACGTTCTTGCCAATTTATTCGAGCCGTATTAATTCAATTTTTTTTATATTTAAGTAACCTCCAATTCCTATTGCCGCAACCACTGTACTTCATGTGAACCTTTTTCATTAAAATATTAATGAAACCTCTACTTAACATGCATGTCAAGGCTGCCCTAAATTTTAGTTTATGTTTCTGCGTATTCTATTGTTTTAATGTTAGCGCCCAACCAGGTGTACAGGGTGTAGCAATTGATGCAAACGCCCATCCTATTACTAATGCAAATGTTTTATTACTTCGCAACAACGATTCTTCACTTGTGAAAGGAATGGTAACGCAACCTACGGGCACATTTGCTTTCTCTAACCTTGTTGCCGGAAAATACCTGCTTGTTTTTACTCATACGGGCTTTAACCAGTTATATACGGCAACATTTGATATCAGTAATGCTGGCACAGTTGCAAACCTTGGTAACATTCAATTGACCGCCCTCGCTTCATCGCTTTCTGCTGTAACTGTTTCTGCAAAACGACCAATGTTCGAACAAAAAATCGATCGCATGGTGGTCAATGTTTCCAGCAGTATTACATCGGCAGGGAGCAATGCCCTGGAGATCCTGGAGCGATCTCCCGGTATTGTGGTGGACCAGCAAAATAATACGCTGTCTATGAACGGCAAAACCGGCCTGTTACTCATGATCAACGGAAAGATTAATCGTATGCCGGTCAGTGCAGTACTACAAATGCTGGCGAGTATGAATGCCGGCAATATTGAAACTATTGAGTTGATTCACACGCCACCTTCCAGCCTGGATGCCGAAGGAAATGCAGGATACATCAATATTGTGTTGAAGGCCAACACACAATTTGGCACAAACGGGTCTTATACGGTAACAGCAGGTTATAGTAAGGGCTTGCTTTCCGAAGGGAGCCTGAACTTTAATAACAGGAAGAACAAGGTCAACTTTTTTGGCGATGTGTCTCTGACACGAAACCATTCGCCGCAGTTTTATACCTTCTACCACCGCGTTACTAACAAAGGTGATGTGATTGAAACTACTTCTGATGTGGACCGCAATACCGTCCGATTGTTTTACACAGGTAAACTTGGGCTAGATTATGAGATCGGTAAAAGAACGATTTTAGGTATTTTAATTTCCGGCTATGACACCAGGCTGTCCATTATATCAAATAACCAAAGCAATATTCGTGTTAATGGACGCGTGGATACTTTACTCCGCATATTAAATAACGATGTTAATGATTGGAAAAACTTATCCGGCAACCTTAACCTGCAACACACACTGTCGGAACAGGAGAAGCTGACCATCAACATAAATTATGACTATTACAAAGCCGATAACCCGGATACTTATGTAAATGATTATTACGACCCGGGTGGCAGTTTTCTTTTCGATCAAAAGGTGGCCAGCCATAAGAAAACGCCTATCACTATTTGGGTTAGTGCACTTGACTATAGCAAAAAATTATCGCGACAACTTGATTGGGAAGCAGGGCTCAAAAACACCATTTCCCAATTCAATAACAATGTACGTATAGACAGGCTCCAGCAAATAAGCTGGATAATCGATGAGTCCTTGTCCGGGCAATATCAATTAAAAGAAACGGTGATGGCAGCTTATTCCTCCCTGCGTTATGCAGCTGGTAAAAAGCTGAATATGAAACTAGGGCTACGTTATGAATATACATCAACTAATCTGGGCTCCGCAACACAAAAAAATATTGTCGATAGAAAGTATGGACAATTCTTTCCGAGCTTCTTTATTTCCTATGCACCTACTGAACTGCAGTCTTTCAATGGATCCTACAGCCATAGAATCACAAGGCCTACTTTCAATGACATGGCACCTTTTCTCATTTTTTATGATCCGTATACTTTAGTTGCAGGCAACCCCGCATTGCAGCCATCCATATCAGATGCCCTGAGTGCTTCATATACCATAAACAGGAAGATCATAACGCTTAACTATAGTTACGATGGGCATCCTATTACTAATTTTTCTCCTAAGGTAGATTCTGCTACAAACAAAGAAACTCTTTCAGCAGCCAACCAAAAAAACAGGAAGACGGCATCTCTTTCGTTTTCAATCCCTGTCAAAATCAGTTCGTACTGGAATATGCAAAATAATATTATTGGCATCTGGCAGCAGATGAATGCATTCCTGGTAGGCAAGGATATCCGTATTGAACAGGAATATATAAGTTTTTCTTCCACGCAAACTCTCAGGCTTGGAAATGAATTTTCATTTGAGCTGTCAGGGATTATACTCTCTGGAGGTGTTTCAGGTGTTTACAGGAATAAACCTTATGGGTTTCTAAACGCAGGAGTTCAGAAAAAACTTGTAAAGCAACGGTCCACTATTCGTTTCAATGCTTTAAATATTTTGAACTCGATGGTACGGAATAATATCGCCAATTATCCTGAACATAACCTGGTTGTAACAGGAAGGTTAAGAATAGCATACCCTTCTTTCCGGTTGACTTTTACACACAACTTTGGTAAAGAAAACGTGAAGACAACGAGGGCAAGGTCCACGGGCGCCGAGGAAGAGAAGGGAAGGATAAGTACACAATAAAAGTGTACTGTGATCATACCTTATGCAAGTATATGATTAGTAAGTTTTAAAATTTCGCATTTTAAACGATATGACGTTTAAAACCAAATTGAATTCATTTTAAAATATTTTATATGACTTCACATTTTTTAAAAGCCGGATTGTTGGCGCTGGTGTTGGTTGTTGGTTTCGTTGTGTTCTGGGAATGCTACTGGCGCAGCAAAGGGTTCCCCGTGTCGTATGATGATGATGAAGCGTTATGGTCTGATAAGCGGGCTATGGTTTATGAACCAAAAGAAAAGGCTACTGTTTTTATTGGTTCTTCGCGTATCAAATTTGATTTAAACATCCCGGTTTGGGAACAGCTCACAGGTGAGCATGCTATACAACTTGCTTCGGTTGGTTCTTCTCCAAGACCGGTATTAAAAGACCTCGCAGATGATCCTGCTTTTAAAGGCAAGCTTGTCATTGATGTTACTGAACATTTGTTTTTTTCTCCAACAGGAGCGCCGTCTGAAAAAATACCTTTGCAGAATCTTGCTTATTATAGAAAGGTCACACCAGCACAACATACCAGTTTTTTATTGAACCAGGGCCTGGAATCACAACTCGTTTTTTTGCAGAAAAATACCTTTTCGTTAAATGCCTTCCTGGACAAAATACCCATCACTGAAAGACCGGGTATTGCACCAGCACGTCTGTTTCCCGCTAAGTTTTCCTATGTCGATTTTAACAGGCAAACTACCATTTATGATGAGTTTGTGAGCGATACTGGTTTGCAGCGCAAAGTCACTAATATCTGGTCAGCTGGCTTTAAACGCAAGCCTTTAAGGAGTGATTCGGTAGAACTTGTAATAGAAGAGGTGAAACAATGTACCGATAAAATTAAACAACGTGGCGGCCAGGTCATATTTGTACGAACACCATCAAGCGGCAGTTACCTGGCTAAGGAAAAGAAAGATTGTCCGCGTGAAAAGTTTTGGAATCGCTTGCTGGCGGTCACAGGATGTGCGGGGATACATTATGAAGATTACCCGCAAATTGCACATTTCATTTGTCCTGAATGGTCTCATTTAAAAAGAGAAGACGGGATTGTTTTTACACGGAGCCTGGTTCAAATCCTGCAGCAAAAAGGATGGGTGTTTGCAATGGGGGATGTAAGCAAATGAATAGGTTAATGATTAGAGGGAAAAATTTTTTTCAACAAAAAACCGGCAATTATTGTTGCCGGTTTTATTCTATGTTGAATCTAATTTTTACCACCTGTTCCTGCTGCCTAAGGAGTCGCGGTTGGAATGCTCGACCCGAATTTGGTTCTGCACATTCTTAACGCCTGATATAGATTCTGCAATATCCTCGGCACGACGTTTATCTTCCTTGCTGTCTACTGTACCGGTTAGTATCACCTCCGAACCTTCTACCTTGATGTCAATGTTAGAAGCGTCAATCATGGGATGATCGCTTAAACGATCGCATACATCTTCTTTTATTCTTTCATCGGAACGTTGATAGCCTTTGGGTCCTTTGCCCCTATGCAATCCGGTGCTTCTATCCGTATTTCTGTCTCTTTCAACTCTTCTTTCTGCATCATCATCGCCGAACCACGAAGAAACCTTATCAACTGTTTTATCAAACCATCCACGATCTACTCCACCCTGGTTGGCGTTGCCAAAGTTGCTGGTATCGCCACCGTAGATATTTCCACCGCGGTTATCACTTCTTCCTGTGTCATAATCGGTATTGCTATAGCGTCGATCGTTGCCATACCTGTTACCATAATTATCATCGGTTCTCCAGCCCTGGTTTTGCCGATTGTTCCTGTTGGTGCTTTGATAGTTTCCGGAACTTCCATAGTTTCCACCATAGTTGGAGTTATAGCCTCCATAATATTCGTCATCCCGGTTTTGATTTATATAATTTGTCCTATTATCCTCGTTGCGCCAGCCTTTGTTACCAGAGCTGTTACCAACATCTCCAGAGCGATTTTGCCTGCCCTGGTAATCATTGTACCGATCTTCCCTGCCATAATTCCTGTTACTGTCGTATCCCTTGTTCCCTTCCATATCTCCCTGGGCATTGTAGTTTACATCTTTATAGTTACTTTGACTGTAGTCGTTTTCACGGCCATAACGATCCCGGTAATCTTCCCGGTTTTCATCAGATCCATAAAAGGACCTGTTCCTGTTTCGATTATTATCTTCCATAAAATAGAAATTTTTGTTTCAAAGACGAGTGAATTATCACTACACTACCATGAAAAAATTATGCCCTCCCATCTTTTCATTCAAGGATCAGAGAGGTTAGATCTTTCTTTGCCTAAAGCGTATTCTGCAATTATTTTTTGAATGTGCTTAGGACTGCAAAAGCAATGGATATGTAGGCGGGATAGAATGGCTTTTTTGTTGAATAAGGCATTGGGCAGACACGAACCGGATACCACAATCTTTTTTTAAAGAGATAATTATTTAAGGTGCAGGATAAGTATTCACCAATGATAAGGTTGGTTAGTTAATCAAATCAAACACATCAATTTTACGCAAGTAAGGGTCCAACTCATCCATATCGTCAAAACTTTTAAGCAACTCCACCTGCTGCGATTTTCGTTCATAGTATACCTCTACATAAAATGATTCTAATTGGAATAGCAGGATATTCCAATCGAGTGACCTCCTTTCAAATAAAAATGCTCCCTGGTGTTTTATCATTTGCTGCTGTACATATTTTGAGGAAGAGCGAAATTGTTTAAGTGTCATATAAGTCGTTGTGCTCTGCATCTTTTCAAAGAAAATGCCGCCGCTAATGATTTGAAATGCAAAGGGTTGTTTAAATGAAAGTGTAGGAACTTGCCCAGCAGCTTACACAAAACGGACTAATTTATCCACACTTGGTTTTATCTGCCATGAAAATGGGGCCGGTAAGCCTTTGTGTATAAAAAAGTTGAACGGCATTGTGTTTGATATAACTTATTAAACCAAAGGTTATGGGTGTTCCAGCAGTGGTATTTCATAAGGGTGGTTTGGCCCATTATAGTGTTGATGTAAAAGAGGATAAATACTATGTAGCAACGCTCCAGCGATATGATGGAAAACCAAGTGCGGAACCGCCGGTAGAGGTGAGCTTTTTAAAAGAAGGAAGGCATTGCACAGGCAGCACTACCAACCAGGAATTGATGGATGATTTGTATGAAACAGTAAAGAACAGGCTCGCTTTTAGAGATTAGCGTGTAAAGATTAATCCAGCTGCCCTATGTCAATATAAATGAAATTTTTTTAGCGTTTATTGTGCGTTTTGGTTCAGTAACCCCGCTTATTGCGGGGTTACTTATTTCGATATAGCAATGAAAAACTGTAAAGGCCTATTGTATACACTTCTACTTAATCTCGCCATATAAGTAAACAGCGATACTGTAAGTTTGCAAACGCTTATTCCTGTCATTACCTAAACTTCTTATTATGTGTGCAGCAATATCCGCTGGGAAGCCCAACCTTATTTTAAGTATTCTTCAAAACAAATGTCCACGCTGCCGCAGAGGTAAGTTGTACAAGACCGCTAATCCTTACCATTTGCGAAGCTTTATGAAAATGCACCAAAGCTGTCCTGTATGTGGACAACCATTAGATATGGAACCAGGCTTTTATTACGGAACCAATATGGTAAGCTATGCCCTGGCAGTTTTTTTTTCTGTTGCCAGTTTTATTCTTTGGTGGATAGTCATTGGCTTTTCCTTTCATGACAGCCGCTTTTTTTGGTGGATGGGTATAAATGCTATTTTATTAGTAGCACTGCAGCCACCCCTTATGCGTTTATCACGAACGGTTTGGCTCGCCTTCTTTGTACGCTATAGTCCTGATTGGCATAAAGGTGACATTATTGAACCGGAGCGGATCAATAAGGAACAAATGAATAACTGGTAACAGGAATCCTGATGTGATGAAGGCCTTCACCGCCTCTTGCACGCCAGCAAATGATCTGAAATGGATTGGCTGATACAGTTCATCAACCTGTCTGCCGAAGGATGTGAAAGAGGTAATTTAGTGCACCCTTCTACACTGGTAAAACATACATTGCCATCGGGTATGATTCGATACAGGTTATCATCATAAAGACGAACAAAGTAGGAAGTTTCCTCTTCTTTTTTTTCGGTAACACTGGCAAAGGCCAGGTAAGTTTTTCCTTCGAAGTCGAAGGAGATTGTAAATGCTCTGCTCATACGCACTTTTCATTTTATACTGGCAATTTAATAAGGCTTACTCTTACTTCAGTGCAAAAACTATACACCGTATGCATTTCAATTACTAACGGTAGCGCATTCAAAATAGTGTGGAAACTATTCTAAAAATATTTTAAAAAACGGCAACGGTTGAGGTGCCGTCGTAAAGGTGCAGCGCTTAATGTTGATAGGCAACAGGAACATCAGTATAAGAATCGATTATCCAGGCGAAATGATACTTCAGGGCTTTGGTTATAATTTTCTCTTGCCTTATGGAAATGCAGTTCATTGATGAATTCTTCTACAATGGAAAGATGTTTCAGTATAACGCATTCAGGATATTCTTTGAGCAATTTATCCTTTGGAGGGCTTGCTTTTGAAATCTTTCTTATGTGGGCTGCAATTTTGTTTGTATAAAATTTTAACCCCTCGTAACTCAAACAATCAAAGTTGATTATTCCTGATTTTAATCTACGTAATTCCAAACCTGGAGTCATAGTAGTACTTTATGTACTCAGCAATATCTACACAACACCCTTTTGGACTACCAATTTTTTGAGGATTTTTTCTTTTATAATGGTTACTAAGTGGCAAAAAATGCCCCTCTTTCCTTGGTATGATTATATAGTAAATGCTAGATGGTCTTTGGAAGCTGGAAAATCGATAACGATACTATTTCCTGGAATGGAAGAGGCTTGCACCGTTTTGTCATTCCAGGAAATGAACTAAATAAAATCCGTATCGCTAATGAAGATAAATTATATGATTGGATACTGCTGGCAACAACAGAAGATTGGTTAACGCAAAATGACCTTTATGATTTGAATTATGCTTTTGTGTATGCCATTGCAAAATTCAACCTTGAATTTGATTATGATATTTTTGATAATACACTTGCCGAACAATATGAACTTTTTGAAATGGAGGATGATAAAAATGACAACTTCAATCTATAGAAGATAACTTTTCGGTACCTCATCCATTATAACACCATTTGAATCTGTAATTTTAAATTCTATAATTATTTAGCTTTGAAAAACGGTATCCCTTTTACAATATTAATAGTTGATGATGATGAGGACGACAGGATGATTATAGATGAGGCCTTCAAAGAAATTAACTATGAAGCCGAGGTAAAGAAATTTATTGATGGTGCCGGGCTGCTTCGTTACCTGGAGCAGGTTGAACCTTCACTGTATCCTTCACTGATTGTGCTGGATAATACCTTACCTAAATTAGATGCAACAGATATATTGGCGATGTTGAAAGAAAATCCTTCTTACCAATCTATTCCTGTTGTTGTTTATACCACCGTTCTTTCTTCTGCAAAAAAACAAAGGCTGCTTTCTTTGGGAGCTTATGCCTGTATTGAGAAAGGTTCGGTAAAGAATGAGGTGGTCAGGGTTGCAAAAGAACTAAAAAGCATTGCTGAAAAAAAAGTAGAGAACGAATAGCAGGCAGTAATACCGTTTTTAGTTAAAAAATTGTAGAAACTCTATCCTGACAATGCATCTTTTTCTGATGGAGAAGTGTGAGACCGTGGGGCTATTTACAACTAAAGTTCTTGTGGATTTAACAGCGTAAGGCTGCTAATTAAAATTTGGGTCTTTCGGTTCCGCATAAACCACATTCATTCTTGATGGAATGCCATCAATTACATATTCCGGTTCCTGCCGGGAAAGATCAATAATGTCTTCATGTTTTTCTTCCAGTTCCTGCTTAAGCTGTTGCAGGTGGCCATTCAGGTATTGGTCTTTTGTTAGGATCGGGATGTTTTCAATGAGCTCTTTTCCGATATACATTTTAAGATACATGCTGGTCTTTTTTACAATACCACAAATATATTTCCATTCTTTGCAAAATAACGGTGCGGCATTTATAACATTACCTTTATTTATTGTGTTCAACGCTTTTTAAGGTGAATGCGATTTGTGTTTTACTTTTCCATGGATGCTCTGAAATCCGCTCCCAGTAAGGGTTTCAGTGGGGGGGGGGGTAGCTTTCTATAAACTTCCTGTCTGCTTTTGCAATTATCCACAGCATGAATTTTAGTTCGTCGGCAGGAATCATTTTGCGTTTGTGAATAAGAGGAAGCAAGCTGATTTACCGTTTTCGTGTAATATCGCCACAATATGCCAGAGACAAGTTTAATATTTCCATCACTTGAGGAACTGTTAGATTTCAAAGCTGTTACCGTTTCTACTGCCTTTGAAATTAATACCAACAACAACTCATTGAGGGGCGCTTTTTCTCATAGCGATATAGAAATGGCAGTTCAATTCTTTCACGCCACTGTCATTGATCATAATATAAATTCAGAGGTTCACGATGCAGGCAGCAAGCTATATTGATGAAACTGAAAACTCTACTATAATTTAATTGTCTCCATATATTGTTCACGTTTAACGCAATTAACTTCCAGCATTTAAAGGCATAGCTATTGCTGTGAATAGGCAAACACTAAAGTGATCGAACTAAAAGAACCCAGATTCATTGTAGTTGTAGGTGCGTCGGCGGGCGGATTAAATTCCATTATCGAACTTATGGCTCAGCTAACAGAGGAGATAGATGCTGCTATTTTTGTTGTGCTGCATATTACACACCTTACTATGGGAGGCGCTTTAATTCAGCGCTTGCAGGCTAACACAGTCTTTACGTGCAAAATGGCCGACAATGGTGAACTCATCCAAAGCAGGCATTTGTACCTGGCGGTGCCTGATAAACATTTGCTGCTGAAAAGAGATCGGATGGTGTTGGGTGACGGTCCTCCCGAAAACCGCTGGCGGCCATCTATAGATAGTTTATTCCGCTCCGCCGCCGCTGCTTTTAACAGCAGGGTAATCGGTATTGTACTCACGGGTTTGATGCAGGATGGAACGGCTGGTATGATGGCCATCAAAAGAAGTGGTGGTACCACCGTTGTACAGGATCCGAATGAGGCAGAATACCCCGACATGCCCCGCTCTGTTCTGGATAACATGGATGTAGATTATTGTGTATCGCTCCAGCAGATGGGGGCTATCTTAAGAGAAAAGACAAGAAATGGACTACCCAATGAACACACCGTTCCAGGAGACATACGGGCAGAGGCGCAAATTTCTGAAAGGGTAGCGGTTGATATGGATATACTAAAAGAAATAGGTGATAAAAGCTTGTTTAGCTGTCCGGATTGCGCAGGTGGTTTATGGGAGATTAAAGAGAATGATATTATACGTTACCGCTGCCACACCGGTCACGTATATACGCAGGATGAGCTGGCGCTAAAACAAAAAGAAGGACTTGAAAATACTTTATGGATTGCTTTACGTATGCTGGAAGAGCGAAAGCAGTTGATGGATAAAATGTCGAGGGAAGAAAACAGCAAAGGCTGGATGCGCAGCGCTGCTACCAAGGCGGAAAGAGCACAGGAATTGAATGTACATATCGACCGGTTGAAACAGGTTTTGTTTGACACGAAGATGGTATGAGTGCGTTGAAGATGTAGCCAATGTTATTTATTACTATTCAGTTCAAGCATTCTCCTTAGTTACAGAAAGACTGTTGATGACGCTTCGAATAAAACATTAAATGGCCGGGATGAATGTGATTGCTTTGTGATTCCATTTCTAACCAACAATGTCATGGAACAACAGATCTCTTGCTGACTAATTTGAAAGCACTTTATCGGGCATTTCCACACAAGAACCGATGTAACCAGTGAATGTTCCGTCGTGAGAATAATTTGGGCTTCCCTTGCTTAATACATTCCTGTACATTCCATCGGTGCCTTTCAACCGGTATTGCACGGTAAAATCCTTTTTTCCTTCAAAGCTTTCGTTAAATACCCTTTCACATGGCGCCTTATCGTCAGGGTGCATGCCGTCTTCCATCCAGGTTTCTCCTATAGCCTCTTCCAACTTCATGCTCCTGTACTGTAGCCATGAACTATTGACAAATTCTAGCTTTTTATCAACGCCGGTGACCCATATCATCATCGGCGAATTGTTGGCCATGCTTTCAAACCATTCTTCCTTTTGTTCAATTATTCTTTGCGCTTGCCTGTAATGCGTAATGTCCTCAATAGCCAATAAAATTAAATGTTCACCATGCACCCTGCGTATAAGCCGGCGGGCATTCACCAGCATTATTTTTTCACCGATATGCTGGAAGGTATGCACTACTTCAAAATCCTGCACCTGGGAATTCCGTGGAATCACTTCTTCCAACAATTCTTTTAATCTCGGAATATTCCATTGCTTGTTACCTACATCATACAACAATTTTCCTTCTGTTTCTTCTTCGGTTACCTCGAAGGTTTTATAAAAACAGCTGTTGGCATTTTTTATCCGCAGGTTTTTATCCAATATCAACAACGATTCTCTTATGGTGGTAAATACGGCTTCTGAATATTCCTGTATCTCGGCTAACTGCTCATTGCGCATTTGCAGTTCCTGGTTAATGGTAATCAGTTCCTCATTGGAAGACTCTAACTCTTCTTTAGACGTTTCCAGTTCTTCGTTAATGCTTTGCAATTCCTCGTTGCTGGATACGATCTCTTCATTGACAGATTGTAGCTCTTCATTGGCAGCTTCCTGGGCTTCTACTATAGACCGCATGTCTTCTCTTAAAGCACTTAACTCTGCTTCTAATTGCTTTACCCTTTTATCTCTGGCTACACTGCCGGCACTTGCTTCCTGTATTGGCACATATTCTTCATCAAAGACTACCAAAAAATAATTATCCGTTTCATCTGTTTTTATCGGTACGGCTTCAATTGAGATCTTTCTTGATCTATTGTCCTGCGCCGTTTCTATCCAGGATTTTTGTTCGGCCACACCCGCTTTACCTGCCTTATGCACAACGGTGCGTAGCTCAAAACCCAGCCCGGGCCTGGCCATCTTTAACAGGTTCAAACTGGCTTTCCCCGGTGCGGGTTCTAAAAACAAGCCTGTTGAGCCGCGAAACTGGATAATGTCCAGGTCCTGGTTTACTACTACGCAGGCGGGTGTATATTTTTTTAGAAGAACCTGCTCCACTGCTTTGTCAATGTCCACTTCCTCCGATTTTAAATTGGCTGTTGGTGTTCTTACATTAGATTTCTCAACAGGTACCATTTCCGGGCTGCGAAAAGACATTTCAAACATCGCTTTAGCAGCGGAGTCTTTCTTTTTGGCGTATACCTTGAATTTTTTTTCTACCTGGCTGAATAAAGAAGTAGAAGTACCAATGGTTTCAGATTTGCCCAAGTGCAGGTACCCGTTATTATTTAAAGAATAATGAAAAGTGTTTAGCAGCTTTTTTTGCAAGTTTGTTTCCAGGTAAATCATCAGGTTGCAGCAACTCACCAGGTCGAGCCTTGAAAAAGGGGGATCCTTTAAAATATTATGGGTAGCAAAAATGCAAATGTCACGAATGCCTTTTATAATACGTGAGCTACCGTCTATTTTGGTAAAAAAACGCTGAAGGCGGCGGGGTGATACGTCCGCCAATTCGTCTTTCGTATAAATGCCTAATCTTGCTTTGTTGATGGCTACCTCACTAAGATCGGTAGCAAAGATTTGTACAGTGGTGGTAGCCGCTTTTTCTCCCAGCACTTCCATCAGCAAAATAGCCAGACTGTACGCTTCCTGGCCGGTAGAACAGGCAGGCACCCATATCCTGAGAGGTTCGCTAGGTGATTTTGCTTTAATGATCTTGGGCAGAACCATTTTCTTAATATAATCAAAGCTGTCTTCATCCCTAAAAAAGCTGGTGACGTTTATAAGCAGGTCGGCATACAATTGCTGTATTTCGGTGGTGTGATGTTTCAGGTATTCTGAATACTGTGCAAGCGTCTCCTGCTTATGTAAGATCATCCGCCTTACAATCCGTCTTTTTATTGTGCTGATCTTATAATGGCTAAAGTCCACACCGGTAAGGCGATGGACCAGCTTCAATATAGTTTGCAACTTCTCATCAAAGTCGCTGATTTGTTCTTCTTCCAGCTTATGGAGCATTGAGTAATAGACACCCTGCTGGCTGGCCAGTTTGGTCAGTTCTTCTGCCATGCGCTTGGGAGAAAGTACCAGGTCCACCGCTTCTTCTGACACGGCATTTTTAGGCATCGCTCCAAATTTGGCCGAACTATCCTGCGCAAACGTGATGCCTCCTGCTGTTTTAATAGCTTTCAAACCGAGCGTACCGTCGGAGCCATTGCCCGACAATAAAATGCCAATTGATGTTTCTTTATAATTTTCAGCAAGAGAATTAAAGAAATTATTGATGGGCAAGTGGGTGGAGGGTCTTGCCGGACGCAGACTAAGTCTCAGGCTTCCGTCCAGCATGGTCATTTCCCTGTTTGGCGGAATCAGGTATAAATGGTCGGGCTTTATGCGCATTTTTTCTCTGGCTTCCAGCACCGGCATTTTTGTAGCCCGGCCCAATATCTCATCTAATTTGCTGTCGAATTTTGGATCAAGGTGCTGAATATAAATAAAAGACATGCCTGTATTGTCGGGCAGATTTTTTAAAAGCTCGATAACCGCTTCTATGCCACCGGCGGAAGCGCCGATTGCCACTATAGGGAAGTGATTTTTGGTTTGTTCTGACCTGTTTACGGATATACCTTTCATATTGAAGCAAATGAAGTTTAGAACGGCTTATGTTCTTAGTAATATAAAAGAGCAAGGTGGATTGATAAAGGTAAGCAGATTTTGCAGATAGAAATAGAAAGAAAAGTTAGAGAAGGGCTTGCTTAAAAGAATCATTAAATTAAAAAAATATTCACCAGAATCAAAAGTCAATATATCATTAAATCGTATCTTGTTTAAAGAATTTACATCATTTTATTTCCTTTCTAAAACAGCTCTGCTGTCTTCTATCCTTAGCTATGAAAGTTAACACCCAATTTTTTCTGCATATTTGCTATCTCATATTGCTAACTTAATAAAAAGGAGAAGAGTTTGCAGCAACTCAAAAAAGAAGCGAGCGCCTCAAAAATTGCAGAGCTTAGGCCCCGCAGCGTCACTGTTTTTATAGCTTCAAAATTTATTTTGCTTTCCGGTAAATGGTTTTGGGACCTCTATGCCGATGCTGTTTTTTGTAGTGATGTTATCTTGTCTATGCCTGTGGAGTTTCCTGGTACACAAAGCATCATTCATCCCGACGACAGGGAGAGTGTTAGAGCAACTGTTTTAGAATCGAGTGATAAAATTAATCACCTCGAATTCAGGATCATTACCACATATGGTGAAATAAAAACGCTTTCCGGAGAAGCCATAGAAGTGGCTATAGATGAAGTAAGCATAGAAAACTTCCAGGAAGAATTAATGCGTAAGGCACTGGATGAAAAAGAACTCGAAGACCTTCATCTTATTAAAACGGTTTACGAGAGTGCAGAGAAAATGACAAGGGCAGGTATATGGTATTATAACCTTGCTACAAATGCTACCTGGTATTCTAATTATTTTTTCCAGATTTACGATCTGCCGCCGCAAAGTTTAAATCCGCACTTTAATACATTTGCCGGCTTTATACACCCGGAGGATAAAGAGTCTGTAATTGATTTTATTGACAAAGCTTATAAACAGAGGTCACCGCTTCATATGGAATACCGCATTAAAACTTCCATTAAAGAAAAATTGGTGCGGCATACTTCCCAGTGGTTTTTTAATTCACGGGGCGAATGTATTTTGAGCGGAACCTTGCAGGATATAACCGAGGTAAAAATACTGGAACAGGAAGCGGAAGAGAAAGAACAGGCGGCCGTGCTGTATAAACAATTATTGACGTTGGATGAACAACATGGGGCAATAGGTCACTGGCAGGTAAACCTGCTCACCCGCAAAACACAATATTCGGATAGCGTATACCGCATTTACGGAACCAAGGCGGCGCTGATTCTGCCGGGCATTCATGCTTTTACTAATTTCATACACCCCGATGACAGGAACGATGTCGTCGTAGCGTATAATAAGATGATGCAGGAGCATACGCTTCCTGATATTGAGTTCCGCGTTATTCGCCCCGATGGTAAGACCCGTTATATTAGCCAGAGGGGCAAGTTGCTGTCCAACGGCGTTGATCTAATAATGGCGGGATTGATACAGGATGTAACAGTCCAAAAAACTTTGGAGAAAAGGATGCACAATCTTTCCGAGAATGTGGCCATGCAAACTTTTGTGAAACGGCACACAGAGGAAATGGCAGGTGCAGGAAGTTGGACTTTGAATCTTCAGACGGGTGCTTTTGCATGGAGTGAAAGCTTTTACAGCTTACTTGGATTTAAACCCAATACAGTAGAATTGTCTTACAAACGTCTTCTTCTCTTTGTTCACCCGGATGATCAGAAGACGTTCAGAGATGAATGGGAACTGGTGATACAGGAAAAGAAAGAAGCTCAATTTACTTTCCGCTTTGTAACAAGAGGAGAAGTAAAATATATGAAAGCTTCATTCCGAATATTAACGAATGAAGATGGAGCTTTTTTTATTGGAATTGTACAAAACATAACTAAAGAAACCGTGTTGGAACAGCAGATGTTCCAGAGGGTGCAATTGGCCGAATCGCTTGCGGAAAATATTTTAGACCGTGTTATTATAACCGATATTAACAACACCATCATTTTATGGAATAAACCCTGCGAAGATGTTTATGGTATAAAGAAAGACGATGCTATAGGAGCCAACTTTTTTGACGTGTTCCCGCAATTAAAAACAGAAGAAGAGCTGAAATTATTTAATAAGGTGCTGAAGGGTGAAAGTGTGTCTACATATAACAACAAATCTGTTTTAAATAAGGGCTATTACAACCTTCACATGATGCCGCTGTGGGCCGAAAAGGGAATAGAACCTACAGGCATTATTCATATTGCACATGATGTAACAAAAGAGGTAGAGCTGAAACAAAGCCTTAACGAAAGATTGGCCTTTATAGAAAGCATGGTGGAATCTTCTGTTGACCGCATCATTGTACTGGACCGTAACATGAACTACCAGATATGGAACAAAAAGTGCGAAGAATATTACGGATGGAAAAAAGAGGAAGTGATTGGTAAAAACGTGCTGGAGATTTTTCCGGGCTCGCAGGAAGGTTATATGTACGCACATTTTAGAAAAGCACTAAAGGGGGAAACGGTGTATATCCCTGCCACTGAATCGGCGAGTGAAGATTATTTTGAAACCTACCTGATCCCTGTAAAAAATGAAAAAGAAGAAGTAACGGGGGTATTATGGACCGTGCATGACCTGGGCAATGAATATAAATTGCAAAAGCAAAAAGTAAGAGAACATGAAGTGCTTGATGCTTTAAACGAAAATTATATGGAACTCGATGATGATTACCGGGTTCGCTATGCTAACCAAAACGCACTGGATTTTTTTGCTACTGACAAAGAACTTATGATCGGCAGAGTGATATGGGAAATGATTCCCCAGTCAGTAGATACACCCATCTACCATGCTATAAAAAAGGCTATGGAAGAAGGTATTTCTACACAGGATGAATTTGTATCTCCTTTAAAGGGAACATGGATGAATGTTTCAGTAGCTCCCACTGCCGATGGAGTTATTGTAGTGTTTTTTGATATACAGCACATTAAGGAAACGCAGCAAAGATTAAATGAAAGCAATGCTCTTTTGCAATCTGTATTTGATGCCTCACTTCATGGTATTATTTTATTGAAAAGCTTATGTAATGAAAATGGAGAAATTGTTGATTTTGAAATTTCCCTAAACAATGCGATAAGCCGAAAGTGGAACGGAAGAGACCTTACAGGTGACAAATATGCCGAGCGGTTCCCGGGTATAAAAGCCAATGGCCTTTTTGAAGCGTATAAAAAAGTAATTGAAACAGGGGAACCCATGGATATGGAAACCTGCTACGAAGGTGAAGGCTTTTCCAATTGGTATCATGTTACCGCTGTAAAACTGGGCGATGCTCTTGTGGCAACAGCAGAAGATATCACACAGCGAAAAAGGGCAGAAGAGGAACTCGTTAAGAACCTTAACATTGTTCAACAAGCCGAACAAATTGCGGAAATGGGCAGTTGGGAATACAATGTTGTCACTGGCAACTTTCATTGGTCAGATGGTATGTACCGCTTATTTGGCATAGAGCAGGGCACGAAAGTGCAACCCCAGGTGTATATGGATATGGCATTGGACGAAGACAAACCAATAGCCCAACGCATTATAAATAATATACTGAAACCTGCCTCATTTGAGGAAACACTGCGCATACAAAACGGTGATATTAAGGTTCTAAAGATAAAAGCCAACGTTCTTGAAGATGGACCGGGACAAGCACAAAAAATTCTGGGAATTGACCTTGATATTACCGGGATTAAAAATGCAGAAGGCAAGATCAGGGAAAGCCAGGACCTTTTGCAGCAAACCACTATAGCCACACCCGATTGTATTACCATCTATGATCTTGAAAAAAAGCAACCTACTTATTTAAATAACTGCCTGGCGCATTGGACCGGTTATACCAATGATGAATTGGTGAATATGGGCATGGAAGGCAGGTTGCAATTGATTCATCCCGATGACCGCGGTAAACTGCTACAGTTCAACGAAAGCATTAATGCAGTAAATGATCACGAGGTTAAAACCATTGAATACCGGCTTAGGAAAAATGACGGGTCATACATTTGTTTACGAAATCGTTCCAAAGTATTTAAAAGAGAGTCTGGCGGCAGGCCGACGCATATTTTAAGCGTACTGCAGGATGTTACTGAGGAAGTGAAACTGCGCAACGATTTAATGGAACGTACAGAATATGCAGAAGCAATCATAGATGCAAGCATCGATTGTATCTCGGTTTATGACAAGCACATGCGCTTTATTGCCTGGAATAAACGATCGGAAGAAACTGCCAACCTGAAAAGAGAAGCGGTTATTGGAAAAAAGTTGCTGGACGTATTTCCAAAAATGGCAGAACATGAAGAATTAATGGAAGCGTACCAAAGGTCATTACAGGGCGAGTATGTGCACGTGCCAGTAATGAAAGGGGTGTACGACAATCATTACTACGAACGGTTTTTCCTGCCTTTAAAAAATGAGGCTGGGGAAACTTATGCTATGATCAAAATCATGCACGATGTTTCTGAACTGGTAAACCGGAACCTTGAGTTAAAAGAACTGAATAAAACACTGGGCCAAAAGAATAAAGAGCTGGAAGAAAAGAATGAAGAGATCACTTCATTTGCTTTTATTGCCAGCCATGATCTAAAGGAACCCTTGAGAAAATTATATACGTTCAGTGACTGGTTATTAAGCAGGGAAACGGCGAACCTTTCCACAACCGGTAAAAACTATATTAAAAAAATTGCCAACTCGGTTCGTCGTATGGATATGTTGATTGAAGATATATTGGTGCTGGCAAAGATCGATTCGGAAAAAGCGCCTCTGAACAAGGTCGATTTAAATGCTGTATTGGAAAGAGTGGAGGGCGAGATGAAAGATGTGATAAAGGAAAAAGGAGCAGAAATAGAAGCAGACCATTTGCCCCTGATAGATGGCACTGATCACCAGGTGTTTTTTCTTTTCAAAAATTTAATAAGCAATTCTCTCAAATTTCAATCACCGGGTAATGTACCACAAGTAAAAATTGGAGCAGAGGTGATAGAAGCAGACGATAAAAAACAGTATGTAAAGTTATCGTTTGCCGATAATGGTTTGGGCTTTGATCAGAAGTACTCTAAACAAATATTTCATGTATTTCAACGCCTGCATAACCAAAGGGAATATGAGGGGACGGGAATAGGATTAGCCATTTGTAAAAAGATCATGGAAAATCATGGAGGTTCTATAAGAGTGGAAAGTGTGCCTGGTAAGGGTTCGGTGTTTAGCTGTTATTTTCCTGTTTTATAAATATGTGTCTCAACTAAAACGAGTGCTTGCCAGAGGCTGTCCCAGAAGTATTGATGTTGCTCCGGTGTTACCGGCAACAACTGCTTTTTGTAACAGCCTCTAATTTTTTCAATGGTAGTGATTGCATGTGCGCCGCTAAAGGTTGCCACACTTAAACGTTCTTCCCTGCATCCCAAAGAGAAAATTATGTAATTAACTGTGGTAGCAGTCTTCCATACTATGTACGTAAAGCAGTTTAATGTGCAATAGTGATTAGAACGCACAAGTGAGTGACACAACAAAAGCTTAATAG
>DAIQPL010000001.1:30275-55032 GCA_036787395.1 Flavisolibacter sp.
GCTTTGTCAAGAAACTGTTTTGCCTCCCTTTTTTGTCCCGATTCTTCCAATTGTTTACCGGTATTTTCCAACAGCATCACCGTTTCTTCCAGGCCACGCACAGCATTCCAAAGGTTCTCTTCTATTGTTTTTGTAACACTGTCCAGTAAGGCACTGGAAGTATAAGCATGACCCGTGTGACACCTGTATCGGCGTCTCTTGCCTTCTTGTATGCTAACCAGACTGCCGTGGCATTCGGGGCAGGTGAAGGGAGTAAGATCCCCCATATTAAGTATACCCATTTCAAAAGCATTGTCTTGTGTAGCAATGGTGATTTCAGTTTCAAACCTTTTTTTCTCTTCGGAAGAAATCGCCGGGGATTTTTTAGCAGGTTCACTAATCAGCTTTTTTAGCTTGGACGCCATTTCAGAAACAGGCAGTTTATAATCTACCTCTACTTGTTCCAAAGCATTTAACGGCATGTCAGGGAACCTGGCATCGCTGGGATCTTGTATAATGCTGACTCCGCCCAAGCGTTTTACAGACCACAGACCTGATGTACCATCATCCATAAGTCCTGATAAAACAATTCCTATGACCCTTGATCCGTACATATAGGCGGCTGAACGAAACAAGGCATCAATGGAGGGACGAAAACGATTTTCTTTTGGGCCTTTTTTCACTAATACACTATCGTTGTCAAGAATTAAATGATGATCGGGAGGAGCAACGTATATATTACCGGATTTGATTTTTTCACCATCGTGAGGATGCTTAGCCTTTAATGGTCCAGACCGGCTTAAGATGTCCGGAAGAAGACTTGGTGAGGAAGGTGATACGTGCAGTACCAGAAAAATGGAAGCGTCAAAATCTGCAGGCAGCGAGGCAACCAGGTCTACCAAAGCATTTACTCCGCCGGCTGATGCGCCCATCACAATAATATCTCTTTTCTCCATGATAAATTTTGTAGTTCAATAGCGAGACGTTGTTCATCTCATCAGGAAAACAGGTGCAAAAATTATTCCTCCAGGTTGGTCAATATGCTGGAAAAAGCATAAAAAAACTTTTGATGAAGGTGTTCACAAAAACATATGACGGCAAACAAATGATGTGGTTGCACGCTGATGTGTATTTCTTTAGAACGCCTGCCATTTTATTTATTGTGAGGAAGCTCTTCAGGTTGTATTGAGGAAGTGAAGGCACAAGTTTATACATGACCCGTTTTACGTAAGAAGGAAAAATCAATGGCAAACAATTTGGACTTTGTGAACCACTTCAATTATTCATTTAAAGACTTAATTTATGAAAAGGATATTATTTTCAGCAGCATTAGCTTTTACCTTATTAAGTTGCGGGGATAGTGCTAATAATGGCGGAGCTACTGACTCAACCAACATGACCAATAGTGGTTCAAATAATGCAATGGGCACCGATACCTTGTCGGGATCTGGTAGTGGTACAACCAATCCTGGGTCCAGCACTGGCGCCGGTACAGGTCAGGGAACAGGTTCGGGCGCAGGCACAGGTACTGGTGCAGGCACAAGTGGCAGCAGTACCGGAACCACTGGTTCAGGTACAAGTGGAACATCCGGTTCAGCTACTGGCACTACGGGTTCCGGCACTTCAGGATCTGGCTCAGGTTCGGGCACAAGTGGAGGTACGCACCGTGATACAACACGTCACTAAAATGGCGTAATGCGATAACAATTTCAATCAGTTTATGTTGATATCGGAAATAAAAAGTTCTGCTTTGCAGAACTTTTTTGCTGTGGACACCTATAAATAGATTTAGTTTAACAGCCTTGCAACGATAAATACAACGGCACAAATGCCCACTACAAAAAATACAGTAATGCCTTTTAGAAGTTGCTTGTCCTGGATTTTGTTTCTGCTTTTACGCTGGTAGGTACGGTACATAATGGATACTGGTTAGTTTGGTTTTAGTGAAACTACAAAGTGCATTTATTTTCAGCAACCGCAAGTGTAATCATTTTCACCAGGTAGGGGTTACTGCTCATATTCTGCTATAGGTTGATATGGATACAGGCAATGCATGTATTTGCCGGGTTGGAGAAATCATATGCAATGGCATTTTCAAATAAGTGACGCAGCCTTAAGCAACCTGCCTTTTTTCTTTTTTTTCTTCCAGCAGGTAACGCCCCAGCGCATTATCCAAGGTTGGAAGTAAATGACCTCTTTCACTACCCAATGCGCTGTATATTGGACGTTTAGCTGCATATCCTAACTCATCAGAGTCAACTACATGGATAAGTGACCTGTCAAGGTCAAGGCCATCTGCTATTGTAAAGGCAAGATCAGCCCATGTAATGCTTCCCTGGTTGGCCATATGCCAGATACCTGTTTCTTTATCTATTAAAACATCCAGCGTGTTATGTGCAAGATCAGGGACATATGTGGGAGAGATGCAAACATCTTTTGCAACCAGCATAACTTCATCCTGTTGCAAACTTCTCCGAACATGATGTGCAAAATTGTGTTCATCCCAGGGGCCGAAAAATGCACTGGTGCGGATGATAAGAGAAGAAGGTGCTTCTTTTTGAATCAAAGCTTCGCTTTGAGCCTTACTTTGTCCGTAAACGTTTAAAGGATTGCTAACATCGCTTTCAATGTACGGGGAGTTTTTTAATCCATCAAAAACCAGGTCGGTAGAAAAGTTAACCAATTGCACACCCCATTTGTTACAGGCAATGGCAAGATTAAGAGGACCGGCTGTGTTGTCTCTAAAACAAGCTTCCACGTCTTTTTCCGCATCATCAACCCTTACATAACCTGCTGCGTTAATAATAGCCCAGGGCTTGAAATGTTCAATAATACCTTCTATTTGTTTGATGTCACTGATATCACAATCCTGGCGGCTAAGCAGTTTATAAGAAATGCAACGTTCATCGCAAACTTTTGCAAAAGCTTTTCCCAGGGTGCCATTCCTGCCAATGATCAAAAGTGGTGCATTTTCGTTTGAAGCATGCATACGAAGTTCTTTAATAACGGGAGCATATAAAATACGTGAGCTTCTTTGCCACCAGCCTTTTTCCATAGAAAGGGGATGCCTGCATTCATTGGTTTGCGTTGCCTCTTTGATAAAACGTGCCAAAGCCGTTGGCCGCAATTTACCGCCTCTTAAATCAAAAGCCCCGGGTTCATAATCTCCATTAGGTTGTGTTAATAATTTATTCCAGCCGAAAGATCCTAACATAGCCCATGTTGTTATTGCCTTTAGGTCAATTCCTTCCGTTCGCAGTTTTTGACCAGATTCCCACACCTGCTTAAACCATCGCAATTGTTCTTCCCGGTGACAATGCAGGTGAACCTCAGTAACAG
Organism: Flavisolibacter sp.; assembly: GCA_036787395.1. GTDB lineage: Bacteria > Bacteroidota > Bacteroidia > Chitinophagales > Chitinophagaceae > Flavisolibacter. The sequence continues at coordinate 33,594 of DAIQPL010000001.1, forward strand.
CCATTGGTTTTCCATAACGGCTCCATGCTTCTTTTAGTAAAACTTCAATACCGGTTTCTTCTTCTACTTCTACACGCACGGCCTCCACATCAGCATAACGGTGTCGACCATTACCGCCATGAGTATGTTGCGGATATAAGTGTAATCGTTCGTCCAAATATCTTTCGGAAGTCAGGTAATGATTAAAACCAAAAATATCCGGAGGGCAGGGGTTATCAAGAAAAAATTTCAGGTCCTCATCAGTAACCATTAATCTTTTAAAGTGCTTCCAGAGTTTATGTTTATCGTTAAACTTCCCGCACAAAATATCATACGTAAGCCAACGCCTTTCATTTTCAAAACGGGCCTGGTACTGGAGCTTTGGCGTACTATAAATTTTGCCCAGGTCTTCTGTTTGAACCAGTTGCGCAGCAGGGTTTACTTTTTTTATTTCCTGCATTGCTAACACAGTACCCTTTAATTCATTCAAAAGCATTCGTACAAAACCCCGGGTATTTCTTTGGTGTGGATACCACAAGCCATATAAGCCACTGAAACGTGCCGTTGTCAATGGTTCATTTACCGGTGTATAATAATTTATCCATGGGAATTGCTCTGCAACATTTCTTGCATACTGTGCCAGTAAGTAGGGAAATTGTGGATCTGCCAGGTTGGTGAAAGCAGGTCCGCTGCCATGATGGACAAGGCCTGCAATAACATCTATACCTTTATCTTTTATTTGTGAAAGTCTTTTGTGCGACCAGTCCCAGTTGATAACCGTATTTTTTTCAGGCTGGTGTTTTTCCCATAGGATAGGGTACCGTATCTTTTGGATTCCCAGGTCAGCGATATCATTAATATCGGTATCGCGGTTATAATGTCCTGAGTAATCTAACTGATCAAGAAATTCCTTTTTTACTCTGTTTATTGTGCATTCAATTCCGCCCCAAATTTCAGGATTGTAATATTGTTTGTCCATTGATATGATTTTCAGGTTGACCTTGCATAATTTTCTTGAAGGTTGTTAATGCTTGGGCTACCACCTGATCCATATTGTAATATTTATACGTTGCTAATCGTCCCACAAAATAAGTATTGGTCATAGAAGAAGCTAATTGCTGATATTTTTTATAGAGCTCCGCATTTTCCGGACGTGGTACTGGATAATATGGATCGCCCTCTGCTTTCGGATACTCGTAGACAATAGCTGTCTTCGTATGCTTTTGACCTGTTAGATATTTAAAGTCTGTTATTCTTGTGTAAAGTTGTTCATTCGGGTAATTCACCGTCCCTGTTGGTTGGAAAACCTCCTTATCCACTGTTTCAAATTTGAATTCCAGCGAACGATAGGGAAGCTTTCCATAACAGTAATTAAAGTATTCATCTACGGGGCCGGTAAAAATTAAACTGTGGTACGGAATAAAATCGATAATCTCTTTATAGTCTGTGTTGAGCATCACTTTAATATTGGGATGCGACAACATCTTTTGAAACATGTTTGTATACCCATACAAAGGCATTGCCTGGTAGGTATCAGTAAAATAACGGTCATCGCGATTGGTTCTCGTTGGTACGCGGGCTGTTACACTCGCATCTAACTCAGATGGATCAAGGTCCCATTGTTTTCTTGTATAGCCACGGAAGAATTTTTCATATAATTCTCTTCCTACTTTACTCACTACTACATCTTCAGAAGTTTTTACACCGGCAACCTTCTCCGCTTTTGATGCGAAGAAATCTTCTACTTCAGAGCTATTTAAGTTTAGTCCATACAATTTATTAATCGTATTCAGGTTGATGGGGATAGGAACCAACTGTCCATCGACACTTGCCAACACTCTGTGTTCGTATGGCCTCCATTCTGTGAACTGTCCCAGGTATTCAAAAACTTCTTTGGAGTTGGTATGAAAAATATGCGGACCGTATTTGTGAATCAGGATGCCATCGTTATTATAATAGTCATACGCGTTACCTGCTATGTGGTCTCTTTTATCAATGATGAGAACTTTTTTGTTGGCTTGTGCAGCTAAACGTTCAGCCAATACAGTTCCGGCAAAACCGGCTCCTACTATTAAATAATCAAACATAAAGTTTTCCCTTTACTTTGGTTTTTATAGATGTTGTTTGCGCCAGTGTATCTTCAATATTGCGAACCATCTGGCTCCAGGTTCTGTCCCAGGAATTAAACGCTAAAAATTCGTCCACTTTTTTTAACCACTGTGCTTTTCTTTTTTTCTTTAATTCAAGTTCCGCGGCTTTGATAAATTCTTCTGCGTTGTTTACAATGTGCACTAATTTATTATCGCCATAAGGTGATACAACATCTTTAATAGGTGTTGAAATAACAGGTTTACCCGCTGCCAAATATTCGGGTGTTTTTGTGGGACTGATAAATTTTGTGGATTCATTCATCGCAAAGGGTATAGTTGCTATATCCCAGCCAGCTATATAAGAAGGAAGTTCTTCATATTTTTTTCCTCCCAGGTAATGAACGTTATCGTACTTAGGCAATGTAGCAGGATCAATTTTTACGACAGGGCCTAATATCACAAAATGCCAATCAGGTCTTGCCTTTGCTACACCATCCAATAATTCAATATCAAACCGCTCATCTACTACACCAAAAAAACCGAAACGCGGATGTGGAATATGTGCCTGGTCAGCCGGGTCATTTTTAGTATTGCGTGCAATACCAAAATGATGTTTGTCTATACTGCTTGGAAAAGGGTAAATATTATGATGTGCATTCTTCTTTGATTCATAAATGCTATGTCCACCTGTAAATACAATATCTGCTTTTTTAAATAATTCTTTTTCTTTGATGGTTAATTCGGGAGGAGCAAATTTGAATGCAGACAATTCATCCATGCAATCATACACCACCAATTCGGGTGTAAGATGTTCGGTAAACGGTAAAGCCATTGGCGTATAGTACCAACTGAGATAGCGGTTAACCTGCATGTTTAAAAATAAACTGTTGATAAACTTTCGTTGTCGCGCATGCACATCGTTCTCCGACAAACCATGTTTGATATGTGGTGTAACTACATATAAGTTTTCATTGAAGTTCTCTATATGTAATTTGTCTTCACCATCATGAAAAACAGGTTCTTCAATAAAGAAAACTCTTTGATGCTTTGAAAACCTACTTAGTAAATGGTTTGGGCGTTGAAAAACAAATCCCCACCTAAGGTGCGAGAAACAAATTAAATCCATATCGTGCAGGAAAGCACATGAAACGTCTTCAATATTTTTTATCATGCACGAATATATACTATTTACATGCCAGCAATTTTTAAATTAGAAATCAAAACTGCTTCTAAGTGTTTGAAACTAAGTGTAGAAAATAGTCCTCATGATTTAAAACGAAGTGAAGTATTAGCCTGTTTTGGCATAGCGGTGCTGCAAGAAATGAACGATGAAAGGAAGAACAATATTTTGCTGTAAATACCAGGCTTGAACGTCCTGTGGCAACAGATCAAAATCAGTAATAGTTTTTCTGCACTCCTTGTTTCCACAACTGCACTGCATTGTCCAATGACGCTCTAACATTGATGTAGAATAATCCCAAAATAATTCCTCATGCTTATTAATTTCATACAATGTTAACATCTCCATGTATTCGTTGATACCACAATTAGGGTTGCACGAATGATTGGAAAATAAAAAAGGAATGTTGCAGTAAATGTATTTGTCAATATCGACTTGTAACGTGTGGCTTTCTTTTTCTTTTAGTTCGACGGTGTCATTAAAATTTAATGGTGGTCCTGATATTTTGCAGATGACAGTACCGGCTGCAATATTTTTTTTAGCAAATAAACCTCTGCCAAATTTAGATTTTTTTATTTCAACCAGGCTTCCCGTTCGGTCTTTCATGTTTATGATTTTTATAAAAAATTACAAAACACATTCCATAAAAATCAAATCAATAATAGAGAAATTTTGCACATAAAAAAAGCGCTGCATTAGCAACGCTCCAAAAATTTACTTTAGAAAACTCAAGCAACTTTAGAAAGCTCTTCCTTTTTAATTTTAGTAATTTCTTTCAAAAAAGCTACTTCATCAGCTTTGTACGGTTCTCCGTTTTCGCGGAAAATGTCATGGAACCATAGCTTAGGTTCGTTTTCATATTTGGTGTTCCAGGAATCCCAGGGACAATGCGTTTGAGTTTTGCCGGCAACCAGGCCCCAATTGTAAGCACCTACGCCATATTTTTTAAATAAGGGCAGAATTTCCTGGAATGTATTACCAAAAGGCCTTGCCATATATTCAGTACAAAGCAGTGGACGCCCAAAACGTTTTAGATGTAATATTCGTTTTTTCGTACTTCTTTTATTCTCGTACCAATGGAAACTGATAATGTCAGAATGGGTGAACATATAGTTGTCAAGTGCTGTAAGTTTTTTGTCGGAACTCCAGTCTTCCTTCCATGGTGCCATCGTTATTGGCTGAATCGGATTTACTACTCTTACCCAGTTGATGGTTTTTTTGAGCAACGCCATAGACAACTCCGCTTTATGCACGGCATAGTCATCATCCTTATAGCTGGCTATGTTCATGTTGTCGGGTTCATTAAACAAATCCCAGATCAACACCCGGTCATCATTTTTAAAATGAGAAACTATACCATGAACATAATTATAAAGGCTGTCATATTGAGTAGGGTCATTCAGCACATCATAACCCGGGCTTTGAACCCAACCTGAATTATGTACATTATGCTTAGGAACGGGCTGAACGCCGAGTTTGGGAAAGGGGTTCCAAACAGAATCGAATAAAACCAGCATAGACCTGATTCCATGCTTGCTGGCAATAGAAAGATACTCATCAATACGATTGATGAAACCCTGGGGGTTTTGTTCCCACAATAAATGATGAAGGAAAACTCTTACGGTATTAAAACCAAGACCAGCGGCCCATCCTAATTCCTGGTCAATACGTGCAGGATCGAAAGTTTCTTCCTGCCACATTTCTAGCTGGTTGATTGCATTACTTGGGATGTAGTTACACCCTACCAACCATCCATTCTTTTCCATCCATTCGTTTGCTCTTGCTTCTGACCAGCGGTGGGCCAGTTCGGGATCGTGCTCTAAAAAAGGTACGGTAACTTTGGCGGCTAACATATACTAGGTATTAGATTTATTCCGGGATTGAGATTGTTCGGAATTATGACTCAAAATAAGGTCAAAGGATAAAACTTACAAGTTCGTTTTCGGCAAAAAATATTATTTATCGGTGAAACAGGTAATATGCAAGATAAAGGAGAAGGGTCCTGTTTTTATATGAAGAATGCAGTAGTTTTAAGATTGTATTTTTTATTGTTTTTTAAGAACTGGTATGGCCATAAATAACGAGATATTCAAGGAAGTAAAAGAAAAATTCAGGAAGCGTTTTAATGAAGAACCAGCCCTGTTCCGCTCTCCGGGAAGAGTTAACATTATTGGTGAACATACCGATTATAATAACGGTTTTGTATTACCCGCTGCTATAGACAAGGCTATTTATATAGGAGTCTGTAAAAGAGCTGATGAAACCATATCTCTATACTCCGAAGAATTTGATGAAGCGTTCGAAGTAAAACTTTCCGAGGTAATGCCTACTGACAAGGGGTGGCCTAATTATATTTTGGGCGTTGTTGACCAACTTTTGAAAAGAGGCCATGTTTTCGGAGGGTTCAATATGAATATAGATGGTGACGTGCCTATTGGTTCAGGGCTTTCTTCGTCCGCTGCCGTTGAATGTGCCACGGCGTTTGCTTTAAACGACCTTTTTGAGTTAAATATTTCTAAACAGGACATGGCTTTTATAGCCCAAAAAGCGGAACATGAATTTGCCGGGGTGAGAGTGGGGATCATGGATATGTTCGCTTCTCTATTTGGCAAAAAGGATCATGTGATCAAATTGGATTGCCAGAGCCTGGAATATGAATATGTGCCTCTAAAACTGGAAGGCTATAAAATTGTTTTACTGAATACCAACGTAAAACATTCTCTTTCGTCATCTGAGTATAATACACGAAGGCAACAGTGTGAAGAGGGGGTGACCTTAGTAAAGGCACATCACCCGAATGTTAGTAGCCTACGTGACGTGACTGTAGAAATGCTGAATCAATATGTAAAGCCTGTAAACGAGGTAGTATATCGCAGGTGCAAGTACGTGGTGGAAGAAAGCCAGCGCTTGTTAGCCGGATGTGAGGATCTGAAAAATGGACATATTGATGCCCTTGGCAAAAAAATGTTTCGGACGCATGACGGTCTTAGCAGGGAATATGAAGTAAGTTGTAAAGAACTGGATTTCCTGGTGGATGCGGTACGTAACAACCCTGATGTATTGGGAGCCCGCATGATGGGTGGTGGATTTGGGGGTTGCACCATCAATATTGTTAAAGAGGAAGCAAAAGAAAACCTCATAAAGCAAATTTCAAAATCTTATAAGAATCAAATGGGTCTTGAACTTTCACCTTATATTGCTCAGACGGAAGATGGGACGAGCAAATTAAATTTATCAAAGTTTGCCTAATCTTTCCCTTTTGGTTTATTAGCTGAGGTTTTAAGAAAATTTATAGATGGTGGTTGATTCAAAAATATCACCAGGAACTATTGTGGTTGAAGGAAAATGGGGGTGGTTTGGAGAATCAGGAAAATGTTGCGTTTCCAGGCAAAAGGCAGTACGATAATGATCTGGTACACCTCCCTTAATTATATTTTTGCCGGACATAAAATTTCCGGTATAGAATTGAACACCTGGCTGGTTAGTTAACACTTCCATTTTAATACCGGTTTTATCTCCTGTAGCTTTAGCGGCAAAACCAATGGGCCCACCGTCTTTGTTAATTACATAATTATGATCGTAGCCTTTCCCATGTCTTAATTGGATATGATCGTTATTAATTCTTTTTCCAATAATGTTTGCAGTTGTAAAGTCGAAAGGAGTTTCGGAAACCGGTTCCAGCTTCCCTGTCGGTATTAATGTATTATCTATCGGGGTGTATTGGCTGGCGTTTATTTCTACAAGATGGTCCAGAATTGTACCGCTACCCTGACCATTTAAATTAAAATACGAATGATTAGTAAGATTCAATATTGTTTGCTGGTCAGTTCTGGCTTCGTAATTTATAACCAGATCATTTTGGTCCGACAAAATAAACTGCACTTTGATCCTCACATTACCGGGGTAACCCTCTTCACCGTCAGGAGAAGAATAAGAAAGAACCATCGCGTTTTCTTTTACTTCCTCCACATCCCAAATCTTTGTGTGAAAACCAAAAGGCCCGCCATGAAGGTGGTTGAGCCCATTATTAATCGGAAGTTTGTACTCCGTCGCATTTAATTGAAATTTTCCCTGAGCAATACGGTTGGAATAACGGCCTATAGTTGCACCGTGATAAAATTCAGTTGACGTTAAATAACCGTCTATTGAATCGAAGCCTACTACAACATCCACGGGCTTTTGATTTTTATCCTGGACCACCAGGCTTACAATCCTGTTGCCGTAATTAGTAGTATATAACTCAGTACCTAAGCTATTTTTTAATTTGAAAAGCGAAACCTGTTTTCCATCTATTATCCTATCAAAATGTTCCTTACTAAGCATAGAATCAGTTTAAAACGACCTAAAAGCGCCAAAAATTAAACAGAAAAGTTGAAAACAAAGTCCTTGATTTCAAATTCATGAATAGCGGGTTTAACAATAGCTTGAAAGGTAAAAGTTTAATGACCTGAAGTAGCTCTTTTATTGTTGTCTACATTTGCGTTTCAAATTTATGGATTGAAGCATCTTAAGGTATTAAATAAATATTTCTGGAAGTATAAAATAAGGCTCGGCGTTGGGGTACTTTTCATCTTTGTCTCGAACTATTTCGGTGTGCTTGCCCCGCAGATAACGGGTTTTATCATTGATTTTGCGCAACGTGGTTTACCGGGCTACCAGCCAAGAACAAAAACACCCGTGTATGATATTGCTGTTACTAAATTCATTCAATACGTTGAAGGGTTAACGGTTTCTCCCATCAAGGTAGTTGTATTGTGTGGTTTAACTATTCTTGCCCTGGCTTTGCTGAGAGGCTTTTTCATGTTCCTGATGCGGCAAACCATTATTGTTATGAGCCGGCATATTGAGTATGACCAAAAGAACGAAGTGTTTGATCATTATCAAAAGCTGGATGCCGGTTTTTATAAAACACATAGCACGGGCGACCTGATGAGCCGTATGGCCGAAGATGTAAGCCGGGTAAGGATGTTTACAGGACCAGCCGTGATGTACCTCATCAATTTGGTTACACTTATTTCCATGAGTGTATTTTTTATGTTCAAACGGCAGGCGGAGTTAACACTTTATGTTTTGGCGCCCTTGCCCATTTTAGCCCTTATTATTTACCTTGTCAATACTATTATCCATCGCAAAAGTGAAGCTTTACAGGCGGCGTTGGGAAGCCTTACAACGAATGCGCAACAATCTTATTCCGGAATTCGTGTGATCAAATCTTTTGTACAGGAAGATTCCATGTTCCGGCAGTTTGAAGAAAACAGCGAGAAATATAAGCAGCAGGCTGTGAGCCTCGCTAAAGTGGAAGCATTATATTTTCCGTCAATGACCTTCCTGATTGGCTTAAGTACTTTACTGACAATCATGATAGGTGGTATCTATTATATTAATGGACAAGAGGATATTGGGATCGATACCATAGTGGAATTTGTTATTTATATTAATATGCTAACTTTTCCTGTAAGTGCCATTGGCTGGACGGCCAGCATGATACAAAGAGCAGCAGCATCCCAAAAAAGATTAAACGAGTTTTTGCAGACACAGCCAACAGTTTCGGCAAGCAAGGCAAATAAAAAGACGGTGCTTTCGGGAGATATCGAATTTAAGAAAGTAAATTTTGTATATGCACATACCGGCATTCACGCCATCAAAAATTTTGAGCTCCATATTCGTGCCGGTCAACGCATAGCGGTTGTCGGAAGAACCGGAAGCGGTAAAACAACCCTGGCACAGCTTCTAATGCGCATGTTTGATGTGGATTCCGGAAGAATAGTGCTGGATGGATTAAATATAACTGACCTGGACCTGTTGTCTTTACGTAAACAGGTAAGCTATGTACCCCAGGATGGTTTTCTGTTCAGTGATTCCGTTGCGAACAACATAGCATTTGGCTCTATTGAAAAACACTTATCTGCAGTGAAGGAGGCAGCCCGCCTGGCGGTAATCGACCGTGAAATTGAAAGTTTTCCAAAGGGGTATGATACAGAAATAGGAGAGAGAGGAGTTACCTTAAGCGGAGGGCAAAAACAACGTATTTCTATTGCAAGGGCTTTGATGAAAGATGCGCCTATATTAATTATGGACGACTGTTTAAGCGCTGTAGACGCCCGAACTGAGAAGGAGATCATTGGTAACCTAAGCACATACCTGGAGGGGAAAACCTCTATTTTAATTACACACCGGATTTTCAGTCTTTTAAATTTCGATACCATAATTGTGCTTGAGGAAGGAGCGATTGCCGAACAAGGTACTCACGATGGACTTTTACAGAAAAAAGGATTGTATTACAAGATGTATCAACGGCAGCTCCAGGAAGACCGTAATGATAATAATTCTGCAAATTTGGCTGTTGAAAAAACATAATTATATTTGTTGGAATTTCAACCAAAACCTTTTAATTAACTGTAAAAAATTTACAACCGTGGCGTACGACAACAATGACAAGAAAATGGAAAGCATTTACAGCAAACGTATTCGCGCCGGAAAGCGGAGGACTTACTTTTTTGATGTAAGGGCTACACGTGGTAATGATTATTATTTAACGATTACAGAAAGCCGTAAGCGTTTTAATGATAATGGTTATGACAGGCACAAAATTTTCCTGTACAAAGAGGATTTCAACAAGTTTATTAAAGCATTGACAGAGGCGGTTGACCATGTAAAAACACAATTAATGCCCGATTTTGATTTTGATGCCTATAATCATGACGAAGTAGAGGGAGCAGAAGTTGAGATCGAAGGTGCAGCTATAGAAGCAGAAGTGCCGCTACCGGTACCAGTACCAGTAACAAATAATACTACAAGCGCTACAACTGCTGCAACTTCCACTGACGAAGTAGACAAGTGGTAACTAGCTGTTTGGCAAATAATTTTAAAGCCCTCTTTTAGAGGGCTTTTTTTATTTCTATCAGCGAATCATTGTTTCCTCATTTGTTTGTAGGCATTAATGAGGCCATTAGTCGATGCATCATGTGATTGGATAGGGCTTTCACTTTCCAGTTCCGGTAAAATTTTATTAGCTAATTGCTTACCAAGTTCAACTCCCCATTGATCAAAACTGAAAATGTTCCAGATAACACCCTGGACAAAGATCTTGTGTTCATAAAAAGCGATCAGTTCTCCAAGGGAGTGGGGTGTTATCTTTTTAATTAATATTGAATTGGTGGGCCTGTTTCCCGAAAACATTTTAAAGGGCGTTAACCTTGCAATTTCTTCCGGATTTTTCGCGGCTTTTAATAATTCTTCCTCTACTTCTTCCTCTGTTTTGCCGTTCATTAAAGCTTCAGTTTGGGCAAAAAAGTTGGAAAGTAGTTTTTGATGATGGTCTCCAACTGAATTATGTGTTTGGGCCGGCGCTATAAAATCACAGGGAATCAGGTTTGTTCCCTGGTGGATTAACTGGTAAAAAGCATGTTGGCCATTCGTTCCTGGCTCGCCCCATATAACCGGCCCGGTGGAGTAGGACACGAGTTCTCCGTTTCTGTCAACACTTTTACCATTACTTTCCATATTACCCTGCTGGAAATAAGCAGCAAACCGATGCATGTATTGATCATAGGGAAGAATAGCCTCGGTTTGTGCGCCAAAGAAATTGGTATACCATAACCCAATTAAGGCCATAAGTACAGGAATATTTTTCTCTGCTTCTGTACTACGAAAATGTTCATCTGCTGAATGGGCTCCTTTCAGTAGCTCTTCAAAATTTTCGTAGCCAATTGTAAGTGCAATGGATAACCCAATGGCACTCCATAGTGAATATCGTCCTCCAACCCAGTCCCAAAAAACAAACATATTTTGCCTGTCTATTCCAAACCTCACTACTTCTTTTTCATTAGTAGATAGAGCAACGAAGTGTTTGGCAATATGAGCTTCCTCACCAGCGGATTTTAAAAACCATTCTCTTGCAGTATGGGCATTCGTCATTGTTTCCTGCGTAGTGAATGTTTTAGACGCAATTAAAAAAATGGTTTCTTCAGCGTTTACTTTCTTTAGTGTTTCCACAATATGAGTGGCATCCACATTAGACACAAAATAAGGCTGGATGCCCTCTTTCCAATACGGCTTCAAGGCTTCCGTAACCATTAAAGGTCCCAAGTCACTTCCACCGATACCAATATTGATAATATATTTGATTTTCTTGCCTGTATAACCTTTCCAGTCACCGCTGTGCACTTTATCAGAAAAGATTTTCATTTGTGCCTGCACACGCAACACTTCTTCCATTATATTTTTACCGGCGGAATAAACAGGCTTACCAGAAAAATTGCGTAAGGCAATATGGAGTACCGAACGGTTTTCTGTTTCATTGATGAAATCTCCTTCGAACATTGCTTCTACCGCCCCTTTTAACTTGCATTCATCGGCCAGTTGAAACAACAATCTTATAGTTTCTTCGGTAACCAGGTTTTTAGAAAAATCAATTACCGTATCATTAAAACAGAACGAAAATTTTCGAAAGCGATCCGGGTCTTGTACAAAGAGCGCTTTCAGGTGTTGTTGCCTCATTTCTGCCGCATGTTGCTTCAGTTCTTTCCAGGCTTTCGTCGTAGAAGGATTCACTTTTGGAAACATAGTCGTTGATTAATGATTTTAATTGTAATGTTTTTAAAGCGACTTGATCGTTTCAATTGTTTTTTGAACCATGTCCGGGGTTATATCAAGGTGAGTAACAAACCTAACCTGAACGGGAGAGATAGCATAAGCAAGAATATCTGATTCTTTCAATTTCGCCACCAGGGTTACCGGTGTGTATGGTTGGCCTACAGAAAATATGACGATATTAGTTTCCACCGGAAATATCTCACTTACAAATTCTTTTTTAGCCAGAGCTTCAGCTATTAGTTCTGCATGCAAATGATCCTGGCTTAAACGGGTTATATTGTTCTTTAATGCATAAATACCTGCTGCAGCTAAATAACCTGCTTGTCGCATACCTCCTCCGAAGACCTTTCTTATTCTTCTCGCTTTTTTAACCAGGTCTTTTGTTCCCAACAGAAGGCTACCAACCGGACAGCCAAGACTTTTGCTTAGACAAATAGAAATGCTATGAAAAGTCTCTCCATATTCTTTAGCTGACTGATTTTTGGCAACCAGGGCATTAAATAAACGGGCCCCGTCAAGATGAAGAGTTAGGCTGTTTTCATCACATATCTTTCTTATGTCCCTGATTTCATCTAGGTCATAACAACTACCCCCGCCCCGGTTCGACGTATTTTCCAGGCTTACCAGGGAAGTATGTGCTTTGTGAACGTCGTCGGCATTAATGTTTTCAGATACCTGGCGGGCTGTTATTCTTCCTTTATCTCCTAAAATTAGTTTTACAGAAGCACCCGAATTAAAAGCGATGCCACCTCCTTCATATTGATATATGTGAGACGTTACGTCACATATCACTTCGTTGCCAGGTTGTGTATGGCATTTAATAGCAATCTGGTTTGTCATAGTTCCCGAAGGACAATAAATAGCGGCTTCCATTCCAAAAATGTCTGCACTTAACCTTTCCAATTCGTTAACGGAGGGGTCGTCACCAAAAACATCATCTCCAACAGAAGCTGAAAACATGGCCTCCAACATTTCTTTAGAAGGTTTGGTAACCGTGTCGGACCTAAAATCTACGATCATCAATTTTTGGTGCAATATAAATCAGTTCTCTTCTTTAAATCGCTTCTCAAGTCTGTTTCAATTCAATTGTAAACGATGCCCAGCCGTTTTTTTGTTTCCTAGTTAGACAGTACGTTTGCCGGCCTTTGTCAAAAGCTTGAATCACGTTACTGCTTATATGCCGCTTATATAGATTACGCTCCTTTAATAATATCCAGAAAAAAAAGTTGTAACCCGTTTATAATGGCTGCGTCTTATAACCAGTTAAACAATTACCGGCCATCAATGAATAGGGCCGTTTATTTTAAACAATGTTCTTGGTATAACATAGTACCTAATTTTGGCTCGTAATAATCAACACAAAGTACTAAACACATTAAAATGAAGAAGTTTTTAGCCATGTTAACCGTTCTGGGAGTTTCAATAGTCAGCCTTGCTCAAACAAAAGGTAGAGTAGCTGGAACAGTGGAGGACGGTAATCAAAAAACTATTGAGTCAGCAACTATAGCTTTATTGAGAGGGAAAGACTCATCAGTAGCCAAAGTGGCTGCAGCTGATAAAAACGGAAAGTTTGAATTTGAAAATGTCGCTGAGGGAAAATATCTGGTCGGTATTACTGCAGTTGGACACAAGAAAGGTTTTTCCAACACCTTTGAGATCAGTTCAGCTAACTCATCTATTGAATTAAAAACCATTTCCCTGGTGCCGCAAGAAACAGCTTTGATGGGCGTTACAGTAGCTGCAAAGAAACCGCTTATCGAACAAAGAATAGATCGGACAATTGTGAACGTGGAAGCCTCTGTTACCAATGTTGGGAACAGTGCCTTAGAGGTATTAGAGAAGTCCCCTGGAATTTCAGTTGACAAAGACGGCAATATCAGCTTAAAAGGAAAACAGGGAGTATTGGTTTTAGTAGACGGACGACCAACCCAGCTAGGAGGTGCAGACTTAGCTAATTTACTTAGAAGTATGAATGCGAACCAGCTCGATCAAATTGAGATTATGACCAATCCACCAGCCAAGTATGATGCAGCTGGAAACGCCGGTATTATTAATATTAAAACTAAGAAGAACAAGCAGTTTGGATATAACGGTACAATTACCCTGGGCTATAGCCAGGGCCGTTATCCAAAATTTAATGAGGGTGTCAATTTTAATTACCGCGAGGGAAAGCTGAATTTATTTGCGAACCTTAGTCATAACTATCGTAAAGGATTTGGCGAACTGGATATCCAAAGAAATTTCCTGGAAGATGGTACAAAAAAAGTTCAATCACACTTTGACCAGGAAGCCAGAATGAGCAATGAAAATAATTCTTATAATGGCAAATTTGGTCTAGACTACTTTGCAGGAAAAAACACAACGTTGGGGGTTGTGGTAACTGGTTTTAATAGTCCTGGAACTTTCGAAAACCGCAACATAAACAACATTTATGATCAAACCGGCGAACTGAAAGAACAAACAAAGGCCTTATCTGTGCAAAAAGAAACCTGGAAAAATGTAAGTGGCAATTTAAATTTTAGACAGGTATTAGATACAAGCGGCACCGAACTCACTGCCGACCTGGACTATGTGCAATATGATGGAAATCAAACGCAAACCCTCAGCAATTCATATTTTAATGCCGTCGGCGGTAAGAGACAAAAGACGGATACATTGTATGGTAGCCTGCCGCAACTCATTAATATATACAGCGGAAAACTTGATTACATACACCCGCTTAAAAAAGGCGCCCGTTTTGAGGCCGGTTTAAAAAGCAGCTATGTGAAGACCGATAATAATGCTGTCTATGATACAACCGATAATGGGATACTCGTTCGTGATTTGAACCGTAGCAATTATTTTATTTATCAGGAAAATATAAATGCAGCTTACATCAACTTGAGTGGATCTTTAAGCAAGAAACTGAGTGCCCAATTAGGATTGCGTGTAGAAAACACCAATGCAAAAGGCAAGCAAATAACTACTCACGAGAATTTTGACCGTCATTACACCCAGTTATTTCCAACAACTTACCTCCAGTACAAAGCCACAGATAAAAATTCCTTTGGACTAAATTATGGCCGGAGAATTCGCAGGCCTAACTATGAAAGTCTCAATCCCTTCATTAAATATCTGGACCGTTATACATACCAGCAAGGTAATCCTAACCTTAAACCCCAGTTCAGTCATAATATTGAACTAAGCCATACTTACAAAGGCTTTTTGACTACAACACTAAATTATACTAAGACCACAGATATTATCCAGATGGTGATTGAACAAATAACAGAAGATACTTTGACTTACGTGAAACAAGCCAATATTGCCGACCAACGTCAATACGGGATTTCTGTTAACGCGGGCTTTCCAATTACCAAATGGTGGAAAACTAATCTTTATGTAAACGGTTTTAATAACCGGTTTGAGGGTATTGTAAACGGAGAACCAGTGACAATTGGCGCTACAACTGTAATGTTCAATGGCTCGCAACAATTTACGCTTAGTAAAACATTGACTGCAGAAATCAACGGATGGTACAGATCACAAGGGGTTGAGGGAGTTATAAACGCAAAGCCTATGGGTATGATCTCTTTTGGTTTTAGCCAACAGGTAATAAAGGGCAAAGGCACCTTACGCCTGAATGTGCGCGACATATTTTATACACAAGGCTTTAGAGGAGTTTCAAAATATGGAACTGTTGATGCATCGTTCCAGGAAAAAAGGGATTCCAGGGTTGTAAATCTGGGCTTCACTTACAGATTTAGTAAAGGAAAAATGAATGGTGGTCAAAAGAAAAGAAGCAATGGAAGTGCAAACGATGAGCAAAGCAGGGTAAGCGGAGGAAGTAACTAGTTTTATTAAACATAATCAGCAAACATTCTGCACCGGCAAATGCAGCATGTTTGTTGATTTAACACAATTTCACATTGCCCGCAGTTTATAAATTTCAGCAGCCATCTGTCATATTTCCGTCAACCCACGCAGTTAAATTGTCAACCTTTATAATCGACATTACTAAACCGACAATTATGAGACGTGTATTTACTTTATTTCTTCTTTTTGCCCTTGCAAGCTTTTCAGCTATAGCACAAACGACATCCAAGGTTTCCGGAATTATAAAAGACGAACAAGGCAAGGGGGTCCAGGCGGCAACCGTTTCATTGCTCAAAGCCAGGGATTCCTCTCTGGTAAAAGTTGCGTTAACAGATAAGGAAGGCAAGTACGAGTTTTTAAATATTAAAGAAGGGAGCTATTTGCTTTCGGCCACTTCCGTTGGTTATAAAAAGCGTTTTTCACCCTCTATACAAGTCGCCGGTACTGACCTGGACGTACCCGCTATGGACATTATACAAAATTCAAAAAGCCTGGGCAGTGTAACCGTTTCAGCCCAAAAGCCATTCATAGAAACCCAGTTGGATAAGACTATAGTAAATGTCGATGCATCTCCTACAAGCGCAGGCGCTACCGCTTTAGAAATACTGGAAAAATCACCTGGTATAATGGTTAGTAACGACGGGATCATCAGCCTGAGAGGCAAGTCGGGAGTTATCGTTATGTTAGACGGGAAACCTACTTATTTATCGCCTGCGGATCTGGCCAATGTACTGAAGAATATGCCAGCTTCGGCTTTGGATCAGATTGAGATTATGACGAACCCTTCTGCCAAGTATGATGCTACCGGAAATGCGGGCATTATTAATATCAAAACAAAAAAGGGTAAGGCGGCAGGTTTTAACGGCAGTTTTATGGTAGGGGCTACCACCAGTATTTATAAGTCAGAGGGGAATTATTATTTTATGCCGAAATCGCAGAACAGTTTCAATTTTAATTATAAAAAGAACAAGCTCAATTTTTTTGGCAATTATAATCCAAACTATTTCCGGGGCCGCAATACGCTGACCATTAACAATCACCTTTTAAGGGACGGAGTTACCACAGGTTATACCGACGTATTGACAAAATTTAAGTTTGGTAATAGTAATCATACATTGAAATTGGGTCTGGACTGGACTGCCAATAAGAAAAACACTTTCGGTGTAGTAGTGAGCGGGTTTATCTTCAACGGCTATCCTACTCCGGTTACTACAAGCAATGTCAGAAATGCAGATGGAAGTCTGAAACAACAACTGGTTTCCAGCAACGAAAATGATGTATCACTTAAGAATTTTACTGGTAACCTTAACTGGAAACACACAATAGATACATCCGGCCAGGAGCTGACGGCAGATTTTGACTATGTAAAATATACTAACTTATCAGAACTTCTGTTGACGACTGATATTTATGATAGTCACCTGCAGTATCTGAGAACTACTCAGTTAAAGGGAACGCTGCCCGCTAATATCAATATATACACTTTCAAATCGGACTACGTCAAGCCTTATAAAAATGGACGTTTTGAAGCAGGCATCAAAACAAGCTTTGTCAAAAATGACAACCTGGTTGATTATTACAACAGTGACGGCGCAAAATGGATAATAGACTATATACGCTCTAACCATTTTATTTATACTGAAAACGTAAATGCGGCTTACATCAGTGCCAACAAACAAATAAAAAAGTGGACCGTGCAGGTTGGTTTAAGGGTAGAGAATACAAACTCAGAAGGTAACCAGCTTACCACAAATGTTGTTTTTGAACGACACAGAACAGATCTTTTCCCTACAGCATTCACGAGCTATACACTAAACAAAAACAACCAGATGACCCTGTCCTTTGGACGCCGCATTACCCGGCCCAACTACCAGGACCTAAATCCTTTTATCTTCTTTTTAGACACCCTTTCTTACAGGCAGGGAAATATTTACCTGACACCACAGTACACACATAATATTGAGTTAAGCCATGCCTTTAAAGGAAAGATGATTACCACGCTTAATTTCAATCAAACGGATGATGTAATTGCCCAGATCATTAAGCCGGTTGAGGGTACAGACAGCACTATCAGAAAGCTAACACCGGATAACGTAGCGTCTTTCAGGAATATGGGCTTGTCCATTACAACGCCTTTCCGTTTTGCCAAATGGTGGAACGTCAATTTCTTTACTAATATTTACAACAATCATTATAAGGGCAAGATCGATTCTACCGACATAGACCTGGAGTTTACCTCGTTCACAGCTAATCTTACCAATACTTTTAATGTGGCCAAGGGATTTACGGCAGAATTGTCAGGATTTTACCGGTATAAAACAATTGAGCAATTGGCCCGCATGGAACCTATTTATCAATTGAGCATAGGGTTACAGAAACAAATCATAAAAGGCAAAGGCACCCTGCGTTTGAATATACGGGATCCATTTGCCTGGCAACAATTTGAAGGAGAAAGTAAATACGCTGACGTAGATAGCAGATTTCTGGCTCGTCCGGATATAAGACAGGTTACCGCCAGCTTTACTTACCGCTTTGGTCAGACCAGTCAAAACAATCAACCCCGTCGCCGTACCAGCAGTTCTCAGGAGGAACAAAACAGGGTAGGGCAAGGAGGTCAATAAATAAGAATTTCATTTTCTCATGTGCATGTCGGCCCCTTTTTCTAAAGGGGCTTTATTTGTATAAATAAAAATTCGTAAATCTGCAATCGTAAACTGGATCAAATATGCCATCTTTTGATATTGTAAGCAAAGTAGACGCACAGGCTTTGGATAATGCTGTGAATGTAACAACGAAAGAAATTACAAACCGGTTTGACTTCAAGGGTGCTCATGTTGTTATTAACCTTGATAAAAAGGAATATAAGCTGAACATTGAAGCGGATGATGACATGAAAATGCGGCAGCTTATAGACGTATTAATCAGCCGGGCTCATAAACAGGGTATAGCGCCAGAAGCGTTTGATACGTCGAAAGAAGGCTATCAAAGTGGCAAAACATGGAAAAAAGAAGTCCAGGTTCGAAATG
Source organism: Flavisolibacter sp. (assembly GCA_036787395.1). Taxonomy (GTDB): domain Bacteria; phylum Bacteroidota; class Bacteroidia; order Chitinophagales; family Chitinophagaceae; genus Flavisolibacter. Next base: position 52,319 of record DAIQPL010000001.1, read on the forward strand.
GCCTGAAGCAGGAGGACGCCAAAAAAATTGTAAAACATATAAAAGATGCAGGGCTTAAGGTGCAGGCTTCAATTAATGACGACCTGGTGAGGGTTACAGGAAAAAAAATAGATGATCTCCAGGAAGTCATCCAGGCATCTAAAAACTGGAACCTTGGTGTTCCTTTACAATATGAGAACATGCGGAGCTAAGTGCCTTTAGAGGTTAACAAAAAATCTACAAACTACTGGTTCAAATTCAAAATGATTGCCCTACATTTGCGCCTTCATTTAGCTATCATAGGTCGTTATAAACTGAATTATCATGAAAAAAGATCTTCATCCCGCAAATTACCGTTATGTTGTGTTTAAGGATATGAGTAACGGCTATAGTTTTTTGAGCCGCTCTACAGCTGCTACAAAAGAAACGGTTAAATGGGAGGATGGAAATGAATATCCATTAATTAAATTAGAAATTTCTAATACATCTCATCCTTTCTTTACTGGTAAAAATGTATTGGTAGATACAGCAGGACGTATCGATAAATTCAAAAAGAAATACGCCAAAAAATAATTGATTGTTTTTACAATTATCGTATCCCTCCGCTTACCGGAGGGATTTTTTATTTTTACCGTAATTGGCCTGTCATGAAAAAAATTGTCTTTACAGAAGAATTTTGTCAACCTGAGAATCTATTCCCTTTCTCGCTTGTAAGACAAATACAGGACATAAGAATTGGCATATTGACCATAAGAGAAAAGTGGGAACGGCACTTAAACATGCCTTCTTTCGATAAATCTGAAGGAGACTACAAAGACCTTGAGCGTTCCATTGCCATTGATAACACTATTGACAAGGATATTTTTTACCTGATACATGGCAATATTTTGCCCACCCGCAAATTAGTCAGGCAGGTAAAAAAATTAAAACCCGGCGAGTTTATTACCCTGGCTGAAAAGGAAAGTATCATTTACTGTATTTCGAAAAAAGAAGTCTTGGGTGAAAACAACATTAAAATGGCGCGGTCAATTGAAATGGATGAAGATCTTACTGAAGTCGCTTATCCCTGGCATATTTTTCAGTTGAATGCACTGGCCATCAAGCAAGATTTTGAGTTATTGACTTTAGGCAGGAAATCACAAAAAGTTCCTTTAACAAATAAAGTGATTGGGGAGAATATATTCATAGAGAAAGGTTCTAAAATTGAGCACTGTTATTTAAATAGTGAAGAGGGACCTATATATCTTGCTAAGAACGTAAAAGTAATGGAAGGTTCTATGTTAAGAGGACCGCTGGCGATTTGCGAAGGAACAGTTGTAAAAATGGGAAGTAAGATTTATGGAGCTACTACTATCGGCCCCAATTGTGTAGTTGGTGGAGAAATAAAAAATTCTGTCTTCTTTGGAAATTCCAACAAAGCACATGATGGTTACCTTGGCGATTCTGTAATTGGTGAATGGTGTAACATGGGGGCAGGAACATCAAATTCCAATCTTAAAAACAATGCTTCCCCTATAGTGATATGGACGCCAGGAGGGCCAAAAAAGGTTGGACTGAAATGCGGCGTAATGATGGGAGATTATTCAAGAACTGCCATTAACACATCTATTAATACCGGGACAGTGATTGGTGTATGCAGTAATATATATGGAAGTGGGTTAACTCCTAAATTTATTCCAAGTTTTTCATGGGGCAGCGACGGCATAGAGAGATATAAACTGGAAAAGGCCTACACTGATATACAAGCATGGAAATCATTTAAACAACAAATTTTAACGGAATCTGAAAAAAACATTCTGAAACATATCTTTGATCATTATTGAAATCAACTATGAGAAAACAAATTGCCGCAGCTAACTGGAAGATGAATTTAACTTACCAGCAGGGTGAAAAATTATTAGACGAGATCTTTCATGCTCGTATTAGCCTTGCTCCACATCAGCAGGTAATTTTTGCTGTCCCGTTTCCTTACCTGATTATGGCAAAGAGTGAGGTAGCTGATGAAACTGGGTATAATATAGCGGCACAGAATTGCAATGAAAAACAGAGTGGTGCATATACAGGCGAAGTATCAGCAGAAATGCTTAAATCTATTGGCATCAAATATTGCATTGTTGGCCATAGTGAAAGAAGGGAATATTACCTGGAAACAAACAAAATGCTGGCAGATAAAGTAAATATTTGTTTACAAAATAATATTACTCCTATCTTCTGTTGTGGTGAGGCCTTATCTATCAGGGAAAAGAATCAGCAAAATGAGTTTGTGCAACAACAGCTTGAAGAATCGTTATTTCATTTACCGGAAGAAAATCTCAGGCAGGTAATCATCGCCTATGAGCCCATATGGGCTATAGGCACAGGCAGAACAGCCAGTACACAGCAAGCACAAGAAATGCATCAATACATACGTTCTATATTAGCCGGCAAGTATGGCCAGGAAGTGGCTGATCAAGTTTCAGTTTTATATGGTGGTAGCGTTAAGGCAGGCAATGCAGCAGAAATATTTAGCTGTCCTGAGGTGGATGGTGGATTAGTAGGAGGAGCTTCCTTAGTGGCACAAGACTTTATTCAAATAATCAAAGCTTTGAAACAATAAAACCCAATCCGCAATATAATATTGTCGTAGTTCAAAAGAACCACTTTTTATTGCGGTTCCTGAGACTTCGCCTGGTGGTGAACGGTACGCATATTTATGCGTTGGTGAAAAATAAACCAATTGTTGTTACTATACCTAC
>DAIQPL010000196.1:0-7920 GCA_036787395.1 Flavisolibacter sp.
AGCGTTTACAATGTTGTATCTCGTTCTGTAATAAAATATTTTGTCTGTGTTTATAACGGTGTTATTTCCGTAGCCAAAGAAATTAGTTACGTTAATCGGCGCTTTTACCTCTGTACGTAACAAAAGGTCGTTACTACCGAGTGCTTTTACAATGTCCGCCTCATATCTGAAAAACCAGGAAGCGGTTCGCAAAGAATGGCCGACAGCCAGGTCGTGTTGCGTAGAATAAGGTTCTTTACGAAAACCATGAGAAGTGTATCGGAATTTGGCACCAAGGAAAAAGCCATCATCTATGTTGTAGGCAAAGGCAAGTCCCGGGTTAAAAATATTATACTTATAAAAAATGCGGCTGTATTCATTATTCCTTGGATCTGCACTTAGCCGTTTACGTAATCCATCTGTATTGCCTGAAAAATTGTTTTCTTCAAAAGTTACGTCATATACAATCACATTACCTCCACTACCTTCATTTATAAAGTCGTCTTTACCAGGCCCGCCAACAATCCTGATCTTTATAGGCGACGCCCCTCCCTTTATTAAAAAACTGTCGTTGTCTGCAAGCCCATAAATACGCAGTTCTTTTGTAATATCCGGATCAAACACGCGGTCATAAATCTTTGAGCTTACCTGCCCTTGTTTATCAATTTTGTTTATAACAACATGGGTTTTGCCGCTATCTGTTTTATCAATTGTGAAGAATTCTTTCTGATTAGTGCCAACAATATTTACTTCCCTGGATATGAACCGGTAATATCTAAGCATGTCATTTTTAAAGAAGCTCCGGCGTTTCTTTAAGGTTTCGGCTATATCGTCTGCATGGAAACCCTTTATTTCTCTCGGTTGACGAGCCATAGCTTTATCAATCACTTCATCAGTCATTTTGGCGAGAAAGCTATCAATATGAAGGTTCCATGTTTGTTCATCAAGCTCATTTAAAAAGAAACGGTCAAAATTGCGGGCGGCCCTGTTGAATGTATTAATATTTCGCGTCTTAGCCTTAAAACCCTGTAACTCGGGAACAAGGCTGGCCTGACGCGCAAACCAGGGTACAATTCCCTGGTTGGTATAAAACGCCTGGTCCTGGTCTTTGGGAATGGGATAATAAATTTTTCCTTTCCCGGTGTCTCTGGTTGCCCAATTCCATTGCCCTTCATGGCGATCAAGGTCCATGTAAAAATTGTCAAGTAACCGGGCCTTTAATACCTGTTTTTGATCCACGTGGTCATCATTGTCCTTGGCCAGGCGTAAAACAAGTTCGTCTGTATTGTCAGATTTTTTAACGCCCTCGGGCTCTCTTTCTTCTAATACAGCCAGGCTGTTTTTAAATGTAGACCTGAACCGCCCAAGCCTTGGATCATCTGGAATATAAACCAGCTTCCTGCGCAAATTTGGAACGTTGACCGAATCTGCCAAAATTCCGGTGGAAAGAGCAGCATATGGATAGGAAGCTGAAATACCGTCTTCTACTAAATCGATAGCAAAAGGGCTGCGCAGATCTGGGGGAATGGCAGCTTCAGGAAATTTTTGAATCGAACGCAAAGCCCACTCTTTGCCAGTTTTATCCTCTACCCTCAGTGATCTGGTTTGTTTACCACCGCCCTGTTTTTCTGGTGTAAGCCCGCCCTGTTCCTTTCCCAGATCCAGAACAGGCACTTTTAACGGTGTTGTCCATTCCTGCCTATAATTCTTTCCCATAAACAGGTACTTAAATGCATTGCCTTTTAACTTAGGATTTGCTACCACAACAATAGAATCAGGTAAAGTTGGAATACTGTCTTTTGAAATTTTTTCGGGTAATACTTTCACAGAATCTAACTTGTGTGTAAACTTGGGATGGTTCAAATCTGCACTGCTCATCGTATAAAACTTAGCTTGTACCGCGCCGCTTTTTCTTACTTCCAGCATAGCAAAACCAGTCTCCGTTACGGTGGAATATAATAGTGTACCTCTACGGTTTTCCTTTTTCACACGGCTCAGGTTAATACCTGAACCACTTACTATATAAGGAATACTATCGTTTACCACCATTTGAAGGCTATGTTCATGACCTGCAACATGTACAGGATTTGGGTGTTCCTTCATTGCCTTTTCAACAATGTCAACAAGATTGCGGTATAAAGGATGGCGGATGTCCTGAAGGCTTCCAAAAACCCCCCTCGAGATAGGATATATAGACCCAATAATTGGAAGAGGTATCCATAGGTTTGGCCTTGCTGCTGTCAGGGGAAATAAATGTTCCTTCCAGCCGTAATCGCCTCCATGAATACCATAAGTATACATGGGATGATGCATGGCTATCACCAGGAGTTGGTTTGGATGCATGGCGATAATTTCCCTTAGTTCGGTAGCAAACTCCTCAACTGTTTTGGCATCACATGTTGAGCCAGGGCCGGGCTTTTCATGAACATATAAAAACCATTGGCTGTCAATAAATACGGTTACTATCTTATCAGTTAATTCTACTGCTACAGGGCCAGGGCACCCTTCCTGTGGCCAGGCTTGAATGTTAGGTTGTTCTAATCCATTAATATAATTTTCCTGGTTCATTGCCTGGTGCCAGCCCCCAAGCTTTCCGTTTTTCCAGTCATGATTTCCTAAAACAAAAAAGGCTTTTGCTTTTTTTCCTTTAACCAGATCAATCTGTGCGTCAAGTATTTTTTTTGATTCAACGTAGGTTGGCTCACCTTCCATAGGTAAACCCAGCGGATAAATGTTATCTCCTAAAAACAGTACAGTATTCTTTTCATCATTCATATCCACGTGCTGTTTAACCCACTCAACTACTGGCTGCTTGTTTCCCAGGAGTTCACCGGCATCGCCAATCAAAAAAATGCGTTGATTAATACTATCGACCTGTGCTGTAATCACAGAATAAGACAAAAGGGCAAAGAATAAGTTGAAACTTCTTTTCATGACAGCTTATTTAGTTTTCTTGTCTTCGCGATAGGGAAAGAACAATAAGGTTGGTTTTCCATTCTTACCCTCGTTTGAAATGTACATATCACCATTGGGTGCAAAAGCAATGCCTTCCGGCTGTGGAAATTTGTCCGGGTTTAGATTATACGCTCCGATAACCTTACCCCGCGTATCGGTTATAATTACCAAATTACCGGCTGATGATAAGATATATAACCGTTTATTAATAGGATTGATGGCGGCGCCGGACGGATCAATTTTAGCATCCTTATCCTTTAAAATATCCTCCACATCTTTCTTTTTTATAGTAAAAAAAGCAGTGGAATCAAATGTTTTAGTTTGCAGGTCAAACCGAAAAGCTGTACGTATGCCATGACCTTTCTCATGGGCACAGGTTTTACAAATTAATATCAGCCCTTTAGCGGAAGGATCGTAATAAAGAGTTTCGAAATCATTCTGACCCTGCAGGTTAAGGTCATAGCTTTTAAGACCCGTGCTATCTTTTGAACCCATGGCTATTTGCTTGATCTCCCCCCAACTTGACAAAAGATAAAGGGTATCACCGATTTTTACCAAATCTTCAAGATCACTATCAGGCGCTACCACCTTACCGGTTACATCTTTAAGCTTTTTGCTTTTAAGCCCAATTTGAAAGACTTTCTCCTTGCTATCGGATATCGCTAACAAATTATGATCTTCCCCGTTATAATATAAACCTGAAATTTCGTTGAGAACTTTTCCCAATTGCATCTGCCGGGGCTTGTTCAAATCATATCCTTCAGGAGACTCCGAACCATGCTCCTTACAGCCACTGTGTAACGTTACAGCATAAACGAGTATGAGCACCCATAATCCCGGGCATTTAGTTTGAAATAACTTTTCCATCATTTAATACCTTTAATACAAACAATGCACCAACTCATGACAGAAACACATGAACAAATATTGGCAGCTGTACGAAATTATGTCACTGACCTGTTTACAAATAAGCTGGATCCAATGTTTGTTTTTCATAATCTGGATCATACTGAAGACGTAGCAGATGCCTGTAGCAGGTTAGCAGACCACTTTCAAGTGACCGGTGATGATAGGTTTGTTCTCTCTATCGCCGCATGGTTTCATGATACCGGCTATACTTCAGGACACGTAGACGGGCATGAAGATGTAAGTGTTCAGTTAGCAACAGATTTTTTACATCAACATGTTGTGGATGATCCCATCATTCAACGGGTTAATTCGGCTATCCAGGCCACCCGTATGCCTCAATCGCCTTTAAGCCTGGTAGAAAAAATACTATGTGACGCGGACCTTATGCACCTTGCCACGGAAGATTTTAAAGCACGAAATCAATTATTAAAACAGGAAAGAGAAAATATCTTAGGCACAAAAATATCCAGGAAGGAATGGCGTAAAGGCAATATACAATTCCTGGAAGGTCATAAATATTTCACTGAATACGGTCAGCAACATTTAGAACCGAAAAAAATAGAAAACCTGAATGACATTCGAAAGAAGAAGGATCGTAAAGAAATAGAAAAAGAGGAAGAACAGGAAGCGTTTCCGTACGTCTATGAAAGAGGTGACCAACGCGGGAATAAAGATGATGTAAAAAATGCAGAACGGGGAGTTCAAACGATGTTCCGTACTACCTCGCACAATCATCTTGAGCTAAGTTCCATGGCAGACAGCAAGGCGCATATTTTAATTTCTGTCAGTTCTATCATTATATCTGTTACTTTATCTTTTCTTATATCAAGATTATCCTTCTACCCGCAGTATATAATACCAACTATTATATTGGTTGTTACCTGTCTTGGCTCTGTTACATTCGCCATCTTATCTACAAGGCCTTCAATATCTAAAGGACAATTCACAGAAGAAGACATCCGCAATAAGAAAACAAACCTGCTGTTTTTTGGAAACTTCTATCGTATGCAGCTGGAAGACTACCAATGGGGCATGAACCAGATGATCAAAGACAAGGAGTATTTGTATAACACCATGATGATGGATATTTATTATTTGGGAGTAGTGCTTTCAAAGAAATACAGATTCCTGCGCATAGCCTATACCATTTTTATGTATGGATTAATAGTAGCTGTTATTGCCTTTGCTGTTGCTGCTATTACTACAGAAGCCACTGGTACAAGCGATACTACTTCATCTCCCGTGATTGATTACTAAGACGTGTCTGCGCTGGTTGAAGGAAAGAATGCAGTTTATAGGCACCTTAGTCCACGATATTCATAAAAAGAAGCTCTCAACTTAGGAGTTAAGAACTATATTATATTTAAAGAAGTTGGGCTTTTTATCGTCGCTTCTTCTTAAGCGTGCACGGGATTAAGGCGTTTTATCGCTTCTATCAACTCCATTTTTGTAATGGGCACACCCATAATTTTGTTATACGCCTTTGCATCTACTAAATATTTATCGCGAATAATTTTTATCAACTGGCCATTATTAATTTCCGGAATCAATACCATTTTGTAATTCGATAGTATCTGCCCTAAATTTTCAGGAAAAGGACGTAAGTAACGCAGGTGTGCATGTGCTACGCTGTGGCCTTCGTTTAATAATTCTTCTACTGCTGTTTTTATGACACCGTAAGTTGAACCCCAACCTAACACCAATACGTCTCCTTTTTCAGGTCCGTTATCTAATTTTTGTTCTGGAATATTAAAGGCAATTTTATCTATTTTTTCCTGCCTGATTTTAACCATCAATTGATGGTTTTCAGGGTCATAACTAACATTACCGGTAATATTTTCCTTTTCCAATCCACCAATGCGATGTTCTAATCCTGCTGTTCCCGGCAAAGCCCATGGACGAACTAGATTTTCATTTCGTTGATAGGGTTGAAATTTAGTTTCGCCATGACCGAGTTCGGTTTTGAACGCTACATGGATCGGCTGTAAATCTTTTGTTGATGGAAACTTCCAGGGTTCTGCGCCGTTGGCAATATAACCATCACTCAAAAAAATGACAGGTGTCATGTGTTCTACAGAAATGCGAACAGCTTCATACACCGATTCAAAGCAATCGCTTGGTGTGGAAGCAGAAACTACTGGCATAGGTGATTCACCATTTCTTCCATAATACGCCTGGAGGAGGTCACTTTGCTCTGTTTTTGTGGGCAGCCCGGTAGAAGGACCGCCTCTTTGTACATCTATTATAAGCAATGGAATCTCCAGCATCATAGCCAGTCCAATTGCTTCTGACTTCAAAGCCAGGCCTGGACCCGATGTGGAAGTAACTCCCAAATGCCCGCCATAACTGGCGCCTATGGCTGCTGTTACGCCCGCAATCTCATCTTCAGCCTGAAATGTTTTAATACCAAAATTTTTATGTTTGCTCAGCTCATGGAGTATATCGGAGGCCGGTGTAATTGGATAAGTACCCAGGAAAATGGTTAATCCACTTTTTACGGAAGCAGCAATCAAACCATAAGCTAGTGCCTGGTTACCCATGATGCTTCTGTAACTGCCCGCCTCAATTTTTGCTTTTTCTACTTTGTATTGGGTGGTGAAAGTCTCTGTGGTATCGCCGTAATTGTAGCCAGACCGCAAAGCTTTTAAGTTGCTTTCCAGTATATCAGGTTTCTTCGAAAACTTTTCTTCAATAAACTTTTCCGTATTCTTCATATCCCGGCCATACATCCAATATAAAAACCCCAACACGAACATGTTCTTTGCCCGGTCTTTTTCTTTAGTTCCCATTTGGTAGTCCTTCAAAGCTTCACGGGTCATTTTAGTGATATCCATTTTTATCACTTCGTAACCTTGTAGTGTATCATCTTCTATTGGATTAATACCGTCGGGATAATTGGCCAGCCTTAGGTTCTTTGCATCAAAACCATCTGTATTGACGATTATTTTCCCTCCCTTTTTAAGGCTCTTTAAATTTGTTTTAAGTGCAGCGGCGTTCATAGCTACCAGTACATCCAGGGCATCGCCGGGTGTATATATGCTGTCACTAGAAAAACGTAGTTGATACCCACTAACTCCTGGTAAGGTTCCCTGTGGAGCCCTGATCTCCGCCGGAAAGTCCGGGAAGGTCGAAAGATCGGAGCCTAACATAGCGGTATTATTAGTGAATTGGGTGCCGGTCAATTGCATGCCATCACCACTGTCACCGGCAAATTTGATTACTACATCTTGTAGTACTTCCTGCTTACGTTCCATGCGGCAAAAATAGGATTAGTTTATAGTACAAGGCTGATTTAAGAAGAGTTTATGGTTTATTTCAAAAGCGTCAAAAAAGAAAATATAGGAGAAATTTATACCACAACAATACCATTCTTTATAGCAAATATGACAAGTCCTACGCGGCTTTTACATTGAAGTTTTTCCAATAAAGTATCGCGGTAACCATCCACGGTTCGTGGACTTAAGTGCATTTTGTCTGCAATCTCTTTAAAGGTCATTTCGGTGCATATAAACTTAAGAAGCTCAAGCTCTCTTTCATTCAATCCAAGAACATCTTTGGCAGTAGAATTTTCAGGATCGTCCAGATGGTTAATAGTATGAATTAAAGTACCCGTAACCAGTTCGGAATGATAAAATCCCTTTGTAATTAACGCCTGAATAGCTGCCTTTAACTCGGAAGGGTCACTGTCCTTAAGGATATATCCTTTAGCCCCATTTTTTAACATTCGGATAATAGCGTTTTCGTCATCGTACATAGAAAGTGCCAGCACTTTTACTTCGGGATGATTTTTCTTAAGCCAAAGGGTTGTGTCATATCCGTCCATTTCCGGCATATTAATATCCATTAGGGCAACCTGGGGCGGTGTATGCGTTTTCAGTTTATCTATAAACTGTTTTCCATTGTCCGCTTCAAACACAACTTCGTAGTCAAGGTCCTGAAGCAGGGCGGCCAGGCCATTGCGGAGTAGTATGTGATCATCAGCTAAAGCAATTGTTGGTTTCATACTGGAACTGTTATTTGAATTCGCGTACCGCTTGATGGGTGGCTTTGAATAACAAATTTACTATTTATCAGTTG
>DAIQPL010000197.1:0-7885 GCA_036787395.1 Flavisolibacter sp.
TTGCTAAAAATAGCAGTAGCAATTATAACCTGACTCCCTTTTCAATAGCGTCTACGCTAAATATGGATTATCTCCAACTAAAAAAAGGACCTCAAAATTATGCGACTGTAGGATATAGCTACCAGGTGATAAGAAATAGTAGCGTATTAAAATTTTTCGATGCAAACCAGTACCAATTCTTCAACTGTTCTATTTTTGATTTTGATAATCGCCCGGCAAATAAATATGCCACTTTTTTGCCTTACGGAACTGAGCTCATTACTTCTCAAACTTTTGTAAGCAGGCTAGAAAGTGATTTTCGTCCAGATATTTTAAAAGGTAAGTTTGGGCAAACACTTCAAAAGAAAATGGCCTATGAACATCTTCATTTTAACGACAATGTCTTTGAGCTTACCCGACATATAGCATCCCAATCAAGCACTGCTCCAAAATTTGTTTACACCCATCTTATGATGCCCCATTACCCATACTACTTTGACAGTAAAGGTAATTCCCTGCCATTACAAAAGCTTTCAGGAATTAAGAAAGTTAATTCACATGACTATCTTGAATATCTTCAATACACTAACAAGAAATTACTGCAATTGGTAGATGATATCCTGCACAATTCACCAAAGCCTCCTATTATTATGGTTTTAGGAGATCATGGTTTTCGTCATCCGGAAATTAAAACCAATCGTAAATATGATTTCATGAACCTGAATGCAGTTTACTTTCCGCAGAAAGACTATAGCCTATTTTATGATACAATTTCAAACGTAAATCAATTCAGAGTGATCTTTAATACTTATTTCGGTCAGCATCTTCCCCTATTAAAAGATTCAAGCACCAACGTATGGGACTGATTTGTGCTTAGGCGGTTGTTTTGTCAAAAGCTTATGCTTAAGATAGATAACAAAGCAACCTCAAGTCATATTTTACGTACATTAATATTATAGATCAACTAAGTGAAAGGTTTCAGGGTAAATCTTTCTGAGCAATAAAAAAACATGAGTAATATTTTATTTTCCCATTCTTATTTTTTGCGTTTCGATCCCAAGCAATGGGCTACAGGGCAGCCTTATGCACCGCTTGGAACGCTATATGCTGCAGCGATGATGCGTGAAAGTGGCTATTCTGTTTCTGTGTTTGATGCCATGTTTGCCGAATCTCCTGAGGAGGTAATTCTTTTTCTTGACAAGCAAAGACCTTCATTTTTAGTTATCTATGATGATGGCTTTAATTACCTGACAAAGATGTGCCTTACCAATATGAGAGAAGCTGCATTCCGCATGATTAGGTTGGCAAAAGACAGAAATTGTATTGTCATTGTCTCAAGTTCTGATTCAACGGACCATTTTGAAAAGTATCTGGCCGAAGGTGCGGATTTCATCATATTAGGTGAAGGTGAACAAACGTTACTGGAGCTGGTTAAATCTATTGAAAAAGAGGAGGAAGACCTTACCGGTATACCAGGGTTGGCTTTTAAAAGGAAAGGGGAGCTCTTAAAGACAATAAAAAGAAATGTGATCAGGGATTTAGATAGCCTGCCTTTACCTGCATGGGACCTGATAGACTTCTACCCATATAGACAAATGTGGAGTAAACACGGGGGTTATTTTTCTATGAATGTTGGGACTACCAGGGGATGTCCTTATAAATGCAATTGGTGTGCAAAGCCTATTTATGGTAACCGGTATAATGCCAGAACACCACAACATGTAGTGACAGAGCTAAAATATTTGAAAGAACATTTTCATTTCGATCACATTTGGTTTTGCGATGACATTTTTGGATTAAAACCGGGTTGGGTAAAACAGTTCGCAGCTTTAATAAAGAAAGAAAACCTCAAATTTAAATTTAAGATACAGTCACGTGCAGATCTCCTTGTCCAGGAAGAATATATATCAGCTTTGTCTGAAGCTGGATGTGACATGGTTTGGATGGGAGCGGAAAGTGGGTCCCAAAAAATTCTGGATGCCATGGATAAGGGAACTACGATTGAACAGATTGAGCAAGCTACGTCTCTCCTTAAAAAATATGGTATTAAGCACTGCTTTTTTATCCAGTTTGGTTATTTGGACGAAACAAAAAAAGATATTGAGTTGACGATTCAAATGATTAATAAATTATTGCCTCATGAAATTGGGATATCTGTTTCCTATCCTTTGCCTGGAACGCTATTTTATGAAAAAGTAAAAGACCAATTGTCGGAAAAAGCAAACTGGACCGACTCTGATGAACTGGCCTTGATGTTCCGTAATACATTTAAGCCTGCCTTTTATAAACAACTTCACAAGTATGTCCATAAGAGTTACCGTAAACACAAGGCTTTAGAATGCATAAATGATTTAATAGAAAGGCCTTTAGACATGAAGTTTTCCATTTTTAAAAAAGCTTTGTCGAGTCTTTATTATATCCCATCTGCCTACCTGGAAAAATTTAAATTAGCAAGGCTGGAAAGTGCTTCATGAGTAATTTGGCTAATCATATCAATGAACTGAAAACTGCAGAAGCTTTTTCCCGGCAGGCTGAAATATTCGATGAATGCTATAATACTGATGAAATTATACAATACAAAAGACAAAGAGTACGCGATCATGTTTCCAGATACGCACCACCAAATTGCTTTCTGCTGGAATTGAATTGTGGAACTGGTGAAGATGCGATGTTTTTTGCAAAACAAGGACACCGGGTACATGCCACAGATATCTCCGAAGGGATGTTAGCCGAATTGGATCATAAGATCGAAAACTTTCCCTTAGCAGCGCATATAAGTTATGAATTGTGTTCCTTTACCGAACTTCAAACGCTAAATGAGCAAGGACCATTTGATTATATTTTTTCAAATTTTGGTGGCCTGAACTGTACAAACGAATTGAATAAAGTCTTGCACTCTTTTGGTTCCCTGTTAAAACCTGGTGGTGTGACAACATTGGTTATTATCTCTAAATTTTGCCTATGGGAAACGTTATTGGTGTTTAAGGGCAGGTTCAAAACTGCATTCCGAAGATTTTTTAGCAGTAAAGGTCGGAAAGCGCATGTAGAAGGGGTTGTCTTTAAATGCTGGTATTATAACCCATCTTATGTGATTAAGCATTTAAAAAACAATTTTAATGTATTAGGAGTGGAGGGGCTTTGTACAATTGTTCCTCCGTCATATATAGAGGGTTTTGGTAAAAAGTTTCCACGGCTGTTTAGTCTTTTAAAAAGCAAAGAAAATAAATGGGCAGCCAGCTGGCCGTGGAAGTACCTGGGAGATTACTATATTATTTCTCTGCAGAAAAAGTAATGGGCTTAGACAAAGTTTCAAGATAACTAAAAAGGTCTTCTTTCTTTTGTTGCAAGCAGAGTTGATATAAATAATGATATTTTAGCCAGGTATAATATGCAATGAGTACAGCAGATGTGTATCCCGTTTTTCCGTCAAGAAAGCCTAGTTGGAAAATATAGGATTTAGCAGAATTAAATAAAGGGGATAAGAACCTTTTTACCAGGGTTGCTTTTTTTTGTTGTTCAAAATATTTCTTCGCACTGAGTTTTGCATAGTGTATAAGCTGTATTGCGTAATCTTCTCTTGTTTTATTACAGTGAATCAAAGCGCCTTTTATTTTCTTTTTAGTAAATGTGCCGCTAAGTTTTTCATGCACGGACGACAAGTCCCAGGAAACATTACGGCGATTGTAAAGGCGGGCTACTTTATCATATCCCGAAGTGCCAAATCTCGTTTTCTTATTATTAAGGTAGTTTTCTCTTTTGCACTCGTAAATGCAATTGCTTTCAAAATGTAATTCCCGGATTGAGCACACAAGTTCTGTACTTAGTCTTTCATCGGCATCTATAGAAAGTATCCAGTCATATTTAGCTTTATTTGCTCCTTTATTTTTGCAAGTTCCATATCCTTCCCAGGCAGATGTTATTATTGTTGCGCCTTGTTGTGTTGCCAGTTCAACAGTAGCGTCATTACTACCCGAATCAACTATAATGATATCTTCAGTCAGCAGCCTTGCGGAAGTGATACAATCAACAATATTGGCTTGCTCATTTTTGGTTAATATGACTACGGATAAATTTACCACTGGCTAAGAGAAAGTTCGTATTTTATTATCATAGTTTCGATACAAGGCATAAAGCTTGTTTTCATACCTGGCGAGTAGTTTATTTTGGAAAGCCTGTGGGTTTGGCTTTGCATAATGCTTGTTGGTATCCATACCCAATACATCTCCTCTTTTATTCAACTTTCTTTTCTTTGTTTTTATTGCCCATCGATGAGCCGTCAATTTCATAAAAATCATATCTAAGAAATTGCCCAGTGGATTATTCAGTAAGCCTTCTATCAGCCTTGTTAACCATGGTCTTTTAATGTCCCGCAAATAAGACACTTTCATTCCGTGGTTTGGCAACAGGTTCATGCACCAGGTATTTGCAGTGTAAAAATCCTTAAAAGCATTAATTCCACGAAGAGGCAACAAGGTTGCTATTTCAATAGCTGTATAGACATTTTTCTCCTTGATCTGAAGCGATTCCTCATCAATATAGTAATTCATGCAAAACCAATCCTGTTTATTAAAAAGAAAAGTGATCTTTTTAAAGCAATGCATGAACGTTCGTGCCAGCCAAAGCCTATTCTTACTTGTAATAATGAAAAAATCTATATCTGAGTTTTCATCTGCAAAGTTTTTCGAAAGAGATCCCGATACTGCTATACCGCGGACAAACGGGAAGGCGGAAAGCAAAGCAGCCACTTTCTGCGCAGTTTCAATCATCTTCCTGGCCTTAAAATTTCCATTGCGTCTTCTTTGCACCAATGAATAATTATCCTGTAGGCTGTAGAATTCATCAAACCTGCATACGTGGTTTTCACTTGCCAGGTGATGTAGGGCTCTTAAAAAATCTTCATAACTACAGGTATTCGTCAGAAAGATGAAAATTTCTGTTTGAGTAAGTGGATATTCGAAAAGATCAAAGTAGGCTAAAGCAGCTAGTATGTCACGTTTTATGGGCAATGGAAAAAACCTTTACAGTGAAAACGTAAAAGATAAATAAATGGTTGCCATTGGCCGGTTGGGAGCAGCATAACTATGAGAACATGGGTTTTAAACAGAGACTTGTTGGTTTACAAGCGTCCCTAACATAAAGGGTTCTTTGATTTTTGCGCGTTCATAGCAGGTACATATAAATTCATTATACTGGCCGATTACATTTTCCCAATTGAACTGTTCTTTTATCTTCTTATAATTTTGTTCAATAATGGATTGTTTCTTCTCTTTTCCTTTATTTATTTGAAGCAAGTGGTAGATATCTTCAGCTGTTGAAAAATAGAATGCATTATTTTCAAGGATGGCCTTATTAAAAATATTATCATGGGCAACAATCATTGCTTTGCTTGCCATGGCCTCGAGAAGGGAAGGATTAGTTCCTCCTACACTATGTCCATGAAAGTATAGAAGTGCATTTGCACACAGCGTATGTACAACATCATGGTCGAAAATTGCACCCGTAAATAGTATTCTTTTATCATTTTTAAATTTATGAACCAGGAACCTGCCATGACGCGTTTTTGAATTGCCCACCACAATAAACTTTTTAGGATTTTCATTCTTGGTAAATCCTTCAAGGATAATATCAATGTTGTTTTCAGGTTCCATACGGGCTATTAATAAAAAATATTCATTTTTTATTAACTGGTAATTGCTCAAAATCGATTCTCTGCTTTGCCTGTTTAACTCGGCGCCATAAGGAATATAGGTGCAATTGATGTTGTATTTATGGTTTAGGTACTCCTGTATTCCGGTTGAATCGGCAATGTGGAAGGAACATGATCTTATAGCCAGCTTTTCTGCATATTTTAAAAAACGTTGAACCGGTTTTGAATATTTACTTCGCTTCCATTCCAATCCGTCCATGTTATATATGATAACACTTTGTTTTGGAAAAAAACTCCTCCACACAGAACTACTGGAGTAGCCCATTATAAGAAGGATGTCAAATTCTCTCTTCCTGGCATCTTGTATGCAGTTAAAATCATAAATAAATTGTCCGGCCGTGTTAAAAATATATTCCGGGTCATAGCAGTGGATAATGTTGACGCCGTTCCATTTTTTTTGCTGATAGAAATGATTATGAGAATTATAAACCGTTATATCGTGGCCTAAGGTAGATAACCCAACAGATAAATATTCGGTTATCTGTTCGAAACCACCATAATTGTTTGGAATTCCGCGAGTACCTAGTATGCCGATCTTTAGTTTCATTGGTACATGTTGTTTTGAAGTATACCATAAAATTTTTCCGCAGTTCTTTTCCAGCAATAGTTTTTTTGAATGTGCATAGCGATTTGATCAAGTTTTTCAAAGGATGGAGGAGTAACAAGCATTTCTTGCATTTTGTCGGCTAACTCATTTCTTTTGCCAGGATCAAAATAAAAAGGCTGGAAAAAAGAAAAATCTGACATAGCGGTTGTATTGGAACACAGCACTGGCGCCTTGTGTAGGGCAGCCTCCAATGGCGGAATACCGAAACCTTCTGCTTTGGACGGGTAAACAAAAAGTAGACATGCTTTATAAAAGACTTCCAAATCTCCTGGTTCAACTTGTTCAATCCAGAAAATCGTTTTACTGGCTTTTATCTTTTTATAAAGTGAGGGAACGTCAATTGAATTTTTGCCAATAAAGACAAGGTTAATACCCTTCTTTGCTAATTCCAGTTGTAGATACTCATCCAGGAGCAATTCATGGTTTTTCCTTGGTTCTATGCGGCTTACATTCAGGATAAAGTTTTCTATCCCATACTTTTTCCAAATAAACTTCCTGGCTTCTTCTGTGGTTCGGCAATTAGGATTTTTTCTAACTCCATTTCTTAAAACAGTCAGCTGCTCTGGGGAAATTTTATAATGATGGTTTATTCTGCAGGCTGAATAGTCTGATACGGTGGTTTTGATGTCGGCCACTTTAATGCTTTTACCAAACAGGATATTTCTAGTTTTTCGAAATAGATATGGAAACTGGTTTTTAAAGTCCTTGCATAGAACATCGTGAAGGGTGACTATGTACTTGCAATCCTTTTTTTGCCAGGGGGCGATATTTTGAAAATGTGCAAAATGAAAATTATGTTCTTTTATGATCCCGGGAATGTCAACAATCAGCCTTTGAAGAGGGAACCTGGGCTTTGTATAAGTTATGATCTTCGATGCGTCTAATGAAGGAAATGCCTTAAGAAGCCGGGCTTTGCTATAAACACCAAAATAAATGTTAAGCATAGGATACTTGAGTAATTCAACGTATAATTCACGCACAAACGTTTGCGTTCCCTGATATTCCTTATCAAAGCTGTGTGCATCCACAAATATCTTTATCGTCTTGTCCATTAAATCACTTTCGGAACTAATTCGTTTTGGTTTTATATAATTTCGACTTGAGACGTCTCATAATGCTCTCCACTTTAGATGCCAAGGAAGTAACAGTCTTTGATCTGTTCTTATATACGTTTTACTTAAGAATGAGGTTGCTTTGAATTGATTTAAAGGACTTAGTGGTGGTTGAATACTTACGTATCAAATCATAGCAGTTCCGAAGGAGGAAAAGAACTAAATACTTCAGTACTCAATTTGCTTAGTATAAATACGGCTAGAATTTTCGTAGTCGCCCATAAGTAAAATGATCATATTACGCGGTGTGGAGTAAATACCATAAACAGAAAATAGGGTGGATTTGCAATTGTACAGCCCGCTCTTTGCATATACTTTTGTACCAGATGACGATAGTTATCTATCCTTGAAAACCAAACGGATCCATATCCAGAAAAACCAGGTCCAAGATCCTTGAAAGCCAGAAAAAATCGATATCTAATCTGAAAAGCCCGTTTAAATCCGATCCTATAGAAATTGTCCAATCCTTTGAAAATCCGT